>CAZGJW010000004.1:0-51447 GCA_964525675.1 uncultured Spirochaetota bacterium | reverse complement strand
CCACAACCTTCTTTTTTATAGTTTCGGGCACAATATCGTGAACTTTATTGTACTCTTGTTGAATTTTCCGGCGTCGGTCGGTTTCCCTTATCGCCTCCTCCATTGCGCTCGACATGCGGTCTGCATACATCAGCACCTTCCCGTTGATATTTCTCGCTGCACGCCCCGCGGTCTGAATAAGAGATGTGGCAGAGCGTAAAAACCCCACTTTATCGGCATCCAGAATAGCGACAAGCGAAACTTCAGGCAGGTCGAGGCCCTCGCGGAGAAGGTTTATCCCAACGAGCACGTCAAACTCTCCTGCGCGCAGGTCACGCAGAATATCCGTGCGCTCGAAGGTCTTTATCTCGGAGTGGAGGTATCGTACCCGTATACCGGTTTTTGAAAGAAAATGCGCAATATCCTCAGCCATGCGTTTTGTGAGTGTCGTAACGAGCACCCGCTCGTTTTGCTTCACGCGTTCCTTGATTTCACTGATGAGATCGTCGATCTGATACCTGGAATCTTTGACCTCGATCTGCGGGTCGAGAAGTCCGGTCGGCCGCACGAGCTGCTCGACAATTCTGCTGCTCTTCTTTCGCTCGTACTCGGCGGGAGTTGCAGAAACAAACACAACCCTGTTCACGAGCCGCTCGAACTCTTCGAAGTAGAGCGGCCTGTTGTCGAGCGCGGAGGGAAGCCTGAATCCGTGCTCCACGAGAGAGAGCTTTCTGGAATGATCGCCCTCATACATACCGCCGATCTGGGGCACCGTTACATGGGACTCGTCTATGAACATGAGGTAGTCTTCAGGAAAATAGTCAAGAAGAACCGCCGGCCGTTCCCCCTCCTCCCTGCCGAAAATATGCCGGGAGTAGTTTTCTATACCGTTGCAGTAGCCGAGCTCGCGTATCATTTCTAAATCGTATTCAGTTCTCGATTTTATTCTCTGCGCCTCTATCAGCTTGTTCCCGGCCTGCAGATAGGCATAGCGTTCGGTAAGCTCCGTTTCGATCTTTTCGAGGGCTGTATGAATGTTCTCCTGCTCGACAACGTAGTGTGAGGCGGGATAGATTATGATACGATCCCGCTCCTCCAGCACCGTTCCCGTGAGCGGGTCGATTATGCATATTCGGTCGGGTTCATCTCCGAAAAGCTCGATCCTCACCGCCATTTTCGAATACGAAGGAAAAATCTCTATGACGTCTCCTCGCACGCGGAAGGTCGAACGTGTAAACTCAATATCGTTTCTCGTATACTGTATCTCGACGAGTTTCCTCAGTATATCATCCCGGTTGTACGGCTCTCCCACTTTTAGCAAGAGCCGCATCCTGCGGTATGACCGGGGATTCCCGACTCCATAGATGCATGAAACGGTCGCAACAACAATGACATCCTCCCTTTCCATCAGTGAGGAAGTTGCTGAAAGCCGCATCCGGTCGATTTCGTCGTTTATCGAAAAATCCTTTTCGATATAGGTATCGGTTGCCGGCAGATACGCCTCCGGCTGGTAGTAGTCGTAGTAGCTGACGAAATACTCCACGGCATTTTCGGGAAAAAATTCATAGAATTCCCTGTAGAGCTGGGCGGCGAGGGTTTTGTTGTGGGAAATAACGATGGTAGGGCGCCTGATCCGTTCGATAACGCCGGCCATAGTAAAAGTCTTTCCGGACCCTGTCACACCAAGGAGGGTCTGAAACCGCTCGCCACGGAGTATATCCTCCGATAGTTTTTCAATAGCCCGTTTCTGATCACCGTTTGGTTCGAATGGCGCCTTCAGCTTGAACATGAACAAAAAATACCGGAGCGGGCGTAAAAAGTCAAAATCTATGATACCGGCGGCATTACAGCAGCCCCTCCTCCCTGAAACTGAAATACCTCCCGCCTGAAACAATAACGTGGTCGAGAAGATCGAGCCCGAGAATCGACGAGGCCTTTGCGAGTGTTTCTGTAACCCGCATGTCCTCAGAGCTCGGACTGACATCTCCCGCCGGGTGATTATGCGCCACGATAATCTTTGCTGCCCTCTCTTTCAAGGCTTCTGAAAACACCTCACGCGGATGCACGAGCGCCTGATCCGCGAGACCGATCGTAATTACGCGCCGGGAGATAAGCCTGTTTCCTCCGTTCAGCGTAATACACACAAAATACTCCTGTTTTTTATCGGCAAGCAGCGCAAGGAGGGGCATGACGTCACCTGTATCTTTGACGACACGTGCCGCTCCTTCATGAAGCCTCTTTGAGAACTCGAGCGCAGCCAGTATGCAGGATGCCTTCGCTTTTCCAATTCCCTGTATGCATGTGAGCTCTTTTAGAAAGAGCATAAGATCATGCCGAAGCTCCGGATACTGCTCACGGATAAGAGAAACAGCTTTTTCGGCAATATGCTTCACACGATTATTCGCAGTGCCGCTTCCCAGAATAACCTGCATAAGCTCTTCATCGGTAAGATTCGCGGGGCCCTGTCTGCACATCTTCTCCCTCGGCAATTCCATGAAGGAGAGAGGAACGGCCTCCCTGTTGAGCTTCTGCAACATCAGAGCTCTCCTCCCATTTTTACAGAGATACAGGTCGTCGGAACTTGTTTCACCACCTTTAGACCACACGCTCATTTTATTATCCTGGTACTTTTATTGCCGCCGTCAAGCTTCGGACGCGAGGCGTCTGAATAACAATTCATTAAAGAGATGGAAGAGATGTTTGAACTTACAATTATCATCAAACACATATAGAGCATTTTTTGTTTCAAAAAATTATTGCAATTTTTCCCGGAGTGCGTAAGATAGAAAAACAACAGCCTGAATCCTCAGGGGGTTTCCGGCAAAATTGTATGAAAAAAGTCTATGCCCCGGGTGCATACACTATAAAAAACTACAGGGCAGATTATGCAAAACATTCTCGATGATGTCGTACGTGCGGGTTTTGCCATTTCAAAGGGCTTCGATATTAAAAAATTCATCGCCTCCCTCATCGAACAGCTTTTCGATATCACCGGTGCACATCTCGCCTGCTTCTACTCTGCAGAGGAACACAGGGCACGGCTTCTCTATCACCGCGGCAGGTACACCATACCCGAAATCTTTTCAATTGAACAGGACCCATTCGGTTTCGTTCTTGAATCCGGGGAAACCGTCGTGCTTACCGAAAAGAAACCAAGCCCCTTTCTGCCGATTCTCCTGCATCCTTCCATGAATTCCGGTATTATTGCTCCGATTAAATCGGAAAGGAGGATATACGCATTTGTCGTTCTGAATTCGACACAACCGGATTTCTTTACCCGGACCCGGCTGCGATTTATCGAGACCATCTCCAAGCTTGCGGGCGAATATTTCCATAACACAATGCTCCACAACCGGCTCAGAGACTACACCCGAAAGATTCAAAACCTCGAGATATACCAGAAGAATATATTCACCTCGATGTCGAACCTTCTCATTACAACCGACATAGCGGGGACCGTTCAGTACTTCAACCAGGCTGCGGCATCACGTTTCAACCTTTCACAGGAACATCTTGGCAAAAACATAATTGATATTTTCAAAACGGGTATGGGAAAAAAGATGCGCACCCTGATAGAGAGCTCCATACATGAAGGCGCCGAGATCGTTGCCGCGGAGGGTATCTATCAAAACGGAAACGGTGAAATGGATTTTTCACTCACCGCCTCTCCGCTCATCTCCAGGCGGAGCAAGAGGGAAGGGCTTACACTCATTTTTACCGATCAGAGCAGGGAGCGGGAGCTTGAAAAAAAAGTTAAAACCGTGAAGGAGGAGCGTCGGCTCATCAAGGATATGTTTTCCCGATATGTCTCCCAGGAGATCGTTTCACGAATTGTCGCACACCCTGATCTCATTCACCTGGGCGGAGACAAGCGGGAGGCAACAGTACTCTTTGCCGATATCAGGGGGTACACTTCATTTTCCGAAGGCCGAGATCCTGCGTACATAATCCAAATTCTGAACGAGTACTTCAGCCAGGCGGTTGAAATCGTGCTCAGGCATCACGGGTACATAGATAAATTTATCGGCGACTGCATCATGGCTGCATGGGGGGTTCCGCTCAAATCGGAAACGGAGGATGCACGGCTCGCAGTTTCTTGCGCCCTTGAAATTCAAAGCATGGTAAAAGATCCACAGAGGAGCTTCTTTCAGGGAGAAGCGAAAAATCTTGCTATTGGAATCGGCATACATACCGGACCTCTCGTTGCAGGAAACATCGGGTCTATACAGCGCGTGGACTACACGATGATCGGCGACACGGTGAATGTCGCAGCACGGCTCGAAGGTGTAGCCGGTCCCGGTGAAGTTGTAATAACGGAAAATACGCGAAACCATCTCGGCCATGATTTCAGAGTAGCGAAGAAACCGCCGGTGAAGGTGAAAGGTAAATCTGAAACGTTGAAAATCTATAGAGTCCTGAAAAAGGTGGGATAATCATGAAAATAATCGAACAGTTGCTGCATCTCGACCAAATCTACTATATCGCAGCGGGCGCAGGCATCCTGATAATCATAGCACTGATTTTCGTTATCCGTTTTTTGATAAAAAGAAACCGTTTTGCCACCGTGCTCAAAAAAATCACCTCTGATGAGCTGTCCGGCTTCCCCGACTCTTTCGAGAAACAGAGGCATAAAATGACCGGTCTTATCATACGTATACTTTCTGAAACGGATACGGCCCGGGCCCGGGAAGTTCTGTACAGAACAGGCCTTGCCGCCCAGTGGGTTAAAAAGCTTGCAGTCTCTCCGGATAAAAAACACTACCGGAATATTCTTCTGTATAACGTCCGCGAAGGTTTTTTTTACTGTTTCAAATACGCACTCGAACGCAGAAAATGGCACAGGCATTTGACGCGGTGGCTCGATGAGAACAGAGAGCAGCTTCCGCTTCAGACAATCGCACACTCGAGCAATGGTGAGAGCTTTGACGGAAGAAAAGCATACGCTCTTTTTGAAGACAGAAGAGAAGAAACAAAGGAAATGCTTGCAGACCCGGATTGGAAGGGAAGATACTTTGCCCTGAAAATTCTGCTTGCTGCACAGGAACCAGGCATACAGAAGATGCTTGTCGACCTGTTCAAAGATCCCAGCCCGGTGATTAGAAAGACCCTTGTGCTCGAATATGAAACAGAAGATCCGGAGGAAATCAGAGCACCCCTCTTTACTCTGCTTCTGAAAGACCCGAATCCCGAAGTAAGAAGTGAAGCACTGCAGCGGTACAGGCGGGCATTCGCAGACCTACCTGAAATAAAAGTTAAAACCCTCAGGCGCCAGGAAGTTATACATCTCACCGAAGCCCTCCGTCTGCAGAACAGGGATGACGAAGGCATCGCAACCATGCTTATGCTGGAAAACGATGCTGAAATTCAGTACCATGCCGCACGGTACCTCGAAAAATCCGGTGCACTGGGCCGGTTCTGCACAAGGCTCGATCTGGCCGACCCGGAAGACTTTCAAAGAAAGACGGCAATCCTTAAAAATGCCGCGCATGTCGGCGTAATCGGTTTTATACGAAAATGTATACTTGCGGGAACCAGAGAAAGCCTTACACTGTCCGCCGACTTGCTTAAAAAAGCGGGAGATACTGCGCAGTTGGGAAATCTTCTCAAAATGTCCATCGATCATTCCTTCAAGGACGCCTACCGGCTTACCGTTGAGGCCATCGTCAAAAGGGGCGATCTTGAGACAAGACGACTCGTTTGCGACGAGATACTCCGCAACCTGTCGCAAACCGCTACGCTCGTCGATATTATCGAGGCTGTCGTTCCAGCCGATGATCCGCAGTATATCGATCCTCTCCTCGCGGTTCTCGAAAAGCGCGAGGATCTCGGCGAGCTCGTCAGAAAAGCGCTCATCACCAAAGACAACGATACACTGGCCGAAAAACTCATACCTATAATCGAAAACGAAAATACGCCTGAGAAGATGAATCTCCGGATACAGTCTCTCTTTCTTCTCGCAGAGATGGGAAAGGAGTACTGCCTGTCATTTTTATTCGAACACCTTCCTGTTTTACCTGTGGCATTTGTTAATCAGTTTGCCGGCATTCTTGCCCGGTATGCGAAAAAATCCGTAAAGGATATCATGGGCTATTACCTCGATCAGGTCGACGGCGAGCTGAGGGCCCATCTCATTGCGCTCATACCGGCGCTGAAACTTACCGAATTTCTCGGTGAAGTAAGAAAGGCACAGGAGGATGCCGACCCTCTCGTGAGAATTGCCTCAACCTTCGCCCTCGTTGACATGGGTGATACCCGCTCCTTCTCGCAGGCGTTAGCGCTCATGCGGGATCCGGTGGAGGAAGTGAGAAACCAGGTTGCCTTTGCGCTCGGGAACACCGGACGGAAGGACATCCTGAGACAGATGGCAAAAATATTCTACGATAAAAACGAAGTCGATTCCGTGAAGGAGGCGATAATTCGGGGAATGACCGAATCGAAAGCGCCTCAGGCAACAGACCTCCTGATTGATTTCCTCCAAAAGGAGAAGCGGTTCTCCTCAAGAATTTTCGCCGGTCTCGAGACGCACACTGGAAAAAATAATATCGAAGTGCTCATCGACAGGATGAAGGACGGCGGTGAAAGTTTGAAGAAAAACATTGCCACTATATTCAGTAAAATGGGTATGAAGGCACGCCCGGCACTGATCGGGCTACTGGAGTCAGCGCTTTCATCACACAAGGCCTTGGCAAGCGAGATACTTGACGAGATCGGCGCGACGGAAGCAGAAATAAATAAACTGAAACACAGAGACCCTGTGATCCGTCGGGAAGCGGCCAGAATACTATCCCTCATCGGTACGGTCAAGGCGTTCAGGGGGCTCGTCATGGCCTCGCGTGACCCGGACCAGGAGGTGCGCATTAATGTGGTACGAGCCCTTGAAAAACTCGAAACAAAGGAAGGAAAGGCAATTTTAAAGGCGCTCGACGAGGATCCCGATGCAAAGATACGCAAGTACACACACTGGGCGCTCGAGAGACTCAAGGCAAAAGAGCTCGTGTAACGCCCTCCGCCGCTTTTACGGTTATTACGCGGACACTTTATTTTTTTATCAGGCGAACGAAATGAATACGACAATCGCCGAAAATTATGTCACGAATAAAAATTCCTTAGTCCGATAATTCATCGTACCTACCCGTACCTTGCGGGTTTCCATATCTTCGATGAACAATCACCCGCCCGCCTCGAGGCCGTATCGTTCAGACAATCCCTGCTCGATCCTGCCCAGATACTGATCCATCAAAAAGGCTAAAAGTGCAGCCGCGACCGCGCCCTCGATGACGAATGCGGGATTCTCGCGAACGAGTCCGGAAATAATCGGCGTTCCCAGGCCGCCTGCACCGACCACGGCGCCGACGGTCGCAGTGCCGACATTTATAACGACCGATGTCCTGATGCCCGCCATGATGACTCTGAGGGCGAGCGGCAGCTCGATTTTCAGCAGAACCTGCAAACGGGTCATGCCCATTCCGCGGGCCGCCTCTATGAGGTAGGGAGAGATGGTTTCAATGCCGGCTACACTGTTTCGTATGATGGGGAGTATGCTGTAGAGAAAAAGAGCGAGCACCGTGGGTTTGAACCCAAACCCTATAAAGGGTACGGCAAGCGCGAGCACTGCAACCGGCGGAATTGTCTGCGCCAGCGAGCTCAGGTCGTTCACCAGGTGGAGATACTCACGCCCCGCAGGCCTGGTCACAAAAACCCCCACAGCGACTCCGATGCCGACCGCTGCGAGGCTTGAAAAAAGCACGAGCAGGAGGTGCTCTCCGAGAAGACCGGGAAGACCCGCCCTGGGGTAAATAACCACCGTTTCACCTGGAAAGATGAATGCCAGAAGCAGCTCCAGAAACCGGCGGTCGAATACAATGAGAAGAAACAGCACACTAACACCGGCAATCGGAATCCAGCGTAGAATCTTCTGGCGGTTTACTCTTTCCAACTCGCATCGACCTCTTCGGTTATTTTTTCGATGTCCTTCAGACTGACCTCGCCGATCACCCTCCTGTCTGCATCGACCACCGGAACCACCTTTACCCCTTCACCGAGCATCTTTGCGAGTACCTCCCTGAGCGTGGAATCCTCCCTGACCGTAATCTTGCCCTGGGCCACTTTGGTGACTGCATCCTCAATGGATGTATTTTTATCGACAATCCCGGTATCAAGCCACCCTATAAGCCTTTTCCCGGAGTCCACAACCCATATGTAGCGAATGTGCTTTTGCTCCCGCAACTGGGTAGCCTCATTCAGAAGTTTTTCACCCATTTCCACGGAAACCGGCCTGTGCATGTACTGTGAAACAATAAACCTGGAAAGGCGTTTCAGCGCACGGTCGCTGCCGACAAAATCGTGGACGAACTTGTTCTTCGGGGATGCTAAAATAATCTCCGGAATATCATTCTGAACGATTGTACCGTTTTTCATAATAATAATCCTGTCGGCGATTCGCACGGCTTCATCGAGGTCATGAGTGACAAACAGGACCGTTTTCTTGAGCTCTCTTTGAATCCTGACAAACTCCCTTTGGAGCACCTCCCGGTTCAGAGGATCGACGGCGCCGAAGGGCTCATCCATGAGCAGAATCGGCGGATCCGCAGCAAGTGCCCGTGCCACGCCTATTCTCTGCGCCTCGCCTCCCGACAGCTCATTCGGGTACTTGTCCCTGTAGGCCGACGGGTCAAGCCCGACCATCTCCAGAAGCAGGGCAACCCGCGCCCCTATCCTGGATTTTCCCCAGTCAAGGAGCTTCGGAACCACGGCGATATTCTCACCAACCGTCATATGGGGGAAAAGGCCCACATACTGAATCACGTATCCGATTCCACGACGAAGAATTTCCAGCTTGAGATCAAGCACATTCTTTCCGTCGATAAAAATATCCCCGGCCGTGGGCTCCAGCATGCGGTTGATTGTCTTCAGCGTGGTTGATTTTCCGCATCCCGAGGGGCCGATAATAACACACACAGTCCCCTCCTGAACGGTGAAGGAGATGTTGTCGACCGCGGTGAAATCACCGTATTTCTTTGTCAGGTTTTTGACTTTAATCATGATTCCCCCTGTACCGAAGTCCACGCGGCGTCATCGCCTTTACGAGAATCTGCATGAGCTTATCTGCGGTCACGGCAAGCAGTATAACGGGAAAAGCGCCTAACATAATGAGGTCGGGCACCGCCTGGCCGAGGCCCTGGAACACGAACACGCCGAAGCCACCCGCGCCGATGAGCGCTGCAACCGTTGTGTTGCCGATGGCCTGCACGGCAGATATCCTGATGCCGCTCATTATAATGGGGAGTGAAAGCGGGGCCTCGATACGCATCAGAACCTGGAGCCTGCTCATACCCATGCCTCGCGCCGACTCGACAACGGACGGATCGATTACCCTGAGGCTCGTGTAGGTGTTTCTCGTTATTGGAAGGAGTGCATACAGAATAAGCGCAATAAGCGCGGGAGCGGAACCTATCCCCTTGATGCCCAGATCTCTAAGGAACGGAAACCTCTGGGAGAGGATGGAAAGCGGCGCGATCATTATGCCGAAAAGCGCGAGCGACGGTATGGTCTGTACCGTATTGACAAAGAAGAAGGCCGGCTTTTCGAACGCCTTTCTTCTGAATGCGAGCACACCAAGCGGTGTTCCGATTGCAATGCCGAGGAGCACCGCGGTTCCGGACAGAACGAGATGCCTGACGAATTCACTAAAAAACCTGTCCCTCCGTATAAGATACTCCTTTACAATAGAGAGCTCACTCAGGTAACCGGTAGAAAAAAGAAGCACAACAGCAAACGGGCCGACGAGTGAGAGTAAAACGGCTTTCGGGTTTTTCAGCGTGAGTGTACGGACTGAAGCATGGATGAGTATGTACCCGGCAAGAACCATGAGCCATGATCCGAATGCCATTGAAATCCGGGCAAACGGCATCTCCGGCGACTGGAGAGAGCGGGTTACCCTGCCGACCATAAGAAACACTGTGATGATGATGACATTACCGGTAATACCCTGGAGGAGGACAAACTGTTTTTTACCGGCTTTCAGGAACACAATCAGCACTGCAACCCACAGTAGTATAAAAACGAGCAGGTCACTCCCTGAAAATGCATTCCATATGTATAGTCCTGTCCCGGAAGCGATCCTGTTCGGTTTCAGTGCAACGAATTTCAGCCCGCAGGAAAACAAACCAATGACAATGCCGGTGAGAACTACTTTATTCCTGCCGGTTATCCCTTCAACACGATCCAAAACCAAACGGCTTTTATCTCCATTGTTTTTATGGTATTATCCATTTGAAATCTGGTTCATCCAGGCAAGTATTTTTTTGATCTGTTACGTTTGAAAGTTCACTTGCCTATATATAAAGATTTATGCTGTCGGCATATACACAGGTACAGATCAATGACACTGTTTTGCCTTTGCTGCAGCCGGTTTACAGCTTTTACTTTAAAAACCCGTTCGACTTCAGATACTCCCCGGCGACATTCTTCGCGTTTTGACCCTCGATAGCGATTTTCGCGTTCAACGTCTGGAGGGTAACGAGATCGAGCCCCTTAAAAACCGGCTTCAAGATCCCCTCTATCTCCGGATATTTGTCCAACACCTCACCCCTTATAATCGGCGTGGGCTCATAAATGGGCTGCACACCCTTTGTATCCTTCAGCACCCAGAGGCCCAGGGCGGCAAGCTGGCCGTCCGTTCCGTAGGCCATCGCAACATTCACGCCGTCTGTGCCGTCAGCAGCCGCCTTTTCAGTCTGCGCCGTATTTCCGCCCGACAGTATCAGAAGCTGATCCTTTGATAGTGAAAATCCGTACGCCTTTTCAAATGCAGGGAGCGCATCGGGCCTGCTTACGAATTCCTCCGAACCGGCAACTTTCACCGTGTTTCCGTTGTTCACGTATCGAGCGAAATCCTCGAGTGTTTTTACGTTCTTCGATTTTGCAATATCGCCGCGGATCGCGAGAGCCCACGTGTTGTTTGCGGGAGCCGGTGTCAGCCAGATAATGTTGTGTGCATCTTTATCGAGCCTCTTCACCTCTTCATACCCCTTTTTCGCGTCTTTCCAGATCGAAGGATCCGTCCCTTCGTAGAAAAAGCCGCCGTTTCCGGTATACTCGGGATATATATCGATCTCTCCGCTGAATATGGCCCTTCGTATGACATCAGTCGGACCGAACTCCGTTTTGTCCACCGCTTCGAATCCGTTTTCCCTGAGAAGAAGCACAATCATCTGCCCCATAAGGCCACCCTCGGTATCGATCTTCGAGGCGACAACAACCGGCCCCCTGGCTGCAGGACCCTCCTCTTTCTTAGTGCCGGCGCCGAAGCCCACTGTTGCTGAAATGAGCGTTATTACGATTACTATAACAATTGGCAGGTGCACCATTTTGAATTTCATATAAACGCCTTCTAACTTGTATTACTGTATTTTATTGTCTTACGCTTATTGTATACCCTAGGCGTGGTAAATACGGAAGTCAAGACTTTTTCCCAGAGTGGATGGTTTAATAAGAGAATTCCGGAATTCAATTAAAAAGCGTTGACAAACATACATTAAAACACCATGTTAAAACCATATCGAAACCATGAAAATATGGATGCCGTTATGGCGAATATAACAGTAAAAAATATCCCGGATGAGACATATAACATCCTGAAAAAGCTGGCAGCCGAACATCATAGAAGTATCACCAATCTTGTGGCGCAGCGAGCTCAGGACGGCGGTTGTTCTGCATATGATTGTGAGTTTGTAAACTTAGCTCGAGACTTGAGCGTACAACTTGTTACAATGTATCAGAAAATACTAAATAATTTTCCAGACACTGCACTATCAATACCAGAATATCTTGAAAAATTATAGCCCCCTCACGGGTTTTTGTTCCCTGCTTGCGCAGTTATTGTGCTCAGAACGCCTGCCAGATTATCAAGTACAGAGGTATCGGGGAAGTTAACCGTCATTTTTAAACTGCCGTCTTCATTTTTTTCCATGCACTCGTAAAGAAGATTTTTAAACCTGTCAACATCTTCAGTACTCTGGTCCACAGCCCTGTCGGTACCAAGCAGCTCTCCGATAAAAGAAAATGCAGCACTCATAAGCTGGCCTCCGGCAATTGCAACGTTTTCTCTTCGTGCCTGTTTTGCAGCCTCCCTTTCCAGCTCTTTTTTCCGGCTTTCATCAATAGCAGCATCAGGTTTTGTTCCTAAAAGCACCTCCATGCGGCGTTTTAATTCTTCGATGCTGCCGGTAAAGGATACCTCGTTAACCTCTGAGGTAGTATCAAGAGAGGCCTGAGCCAATCTATGTTTGGCAGAGAGGGTATCAAGCAGGCTCTCTTCAAGGGTATCTTCCGTTACCAGAAGATATACCTGCACAGGCCTTTTCTGCCCCATGCGATGAGCACGTGATATCCTCTGTTCGAGCACTGCAGGATTCCATGGAAGATCCACATTGATAACCGTATTGGCAGCCTGAAGGTTAAGCCCTGTTGAACCGGCATTGGTAGTAATAAACACTTTGCAATCTGGATCATGCTGAAACTGATGCATCAAACCCTGCCTTTTCTTCTGTGGGACAGACCCATCCAGGCGGAGGTAATTTATACTTTGCCTTTCAATAAGGGGTTCTATAAGATTCAGCATGGTTGTCCATTCTGAAAATAGGATTATTTTCCTGTCTTCTTCAAAATGGAGCTGTTCAAGCAGCAGTTCCAGTTCTTTAAGCTTGCTGGAATATCCGGGAGGAGTTTTATCTACAAGATAGGTGCTGTCTGCAGCCATTCTGCAGATTAAAAGTGCCTTTTGAAGCCTCAAGATGTCCATTTCCGAAAGGAATTTCTTTGAAACAATGGTTGAAATTATTTTCTTATGGCTGTTATGTATATCTGCCTGCTCTTCTGTGGGCGGTATTCTTAAGATTTCAGTTGTTCTGGGGGGCAGATCTTTAAGTACCATACTGCGGGTTCTACGCAGGAGTATGGGTTTGAGTTTTTGTCGAAGGTCATCAAGATTTTGGTAACCCAGCAGCCTCCCTTTTTCATTGGTAATTCTATGCCTGTTAAAAAAACGAAATGCCGGTCCCAGCCTGCTATTATCGATAAATTGAATTACCGAATACAGTTCATCAAGCCTGTTTTCAAGAGGGGTGCCTGTAAGCACCAGAGCAAATGGCGATCTCAGGGATTTTACAACCTGCGCTGTTTTTGCTTCCCAGTTTTTTATTCTCTGTCCCTCATCCAGAATGATAAGGTCCCATGAAATTGTTTCAATTGTTTTAATATCGCGAAGCACCTGCTCATAATTACAGATTGTAAAAAAACAATTGTTATTATATTGACGGGTCCTTTCCTCTGCTGTGCCTATTATTAACTGACAGCTTTTGTTAGAACAGCGTTTTATCTCAAGACGCCATTGAGATTTTACAGATGCAGGACATATAACCAGTACTCTGGAAATATCAACTTCAATATTGAACAGTTCAGCAACTCCGATTCCCTGTATGGTTTTCCCCAGCCCCATATCGTCGGCAATAATAGCTCTTCCTGCGCTTACGGCGAAAGCTATGCCGTCCAGTTGATAGGGAAGCAGCTCTATTTTAAGCAGGCTCTTCCGCAGAGGGTGATGTTTCGGATTGCTTCTTATTTCATCAACCTTCTTTTGAATCTTTCGACGAAAAAGAAGGTTATTTAAATATTCCTCCGTATCAGGATAGATGGTCACCTCATGCCCCGACTGTTCCAGTTTATTGATACGCGCCAGTAAATCAGGGATATCTGTGATCACGCGGTTTCTTAAAGGGTTTACAATCTCCTCTGCTTCCGTGTCCAGTGCGTCAGGCGCAAGAAGACGTAATTCCACATCCTTTCCATACCGGAGGTGTACGGCAATGTTATTCTGTTTGTACGGCTTTTCCCTGATTTCTTCCGGGAACAGCTTTTTAACACATTGCTGGGTATACATAATATGTTTGCAGGTGCCGAGGGTGTTTATTTTAAAGTCCGGACAGGAGCAGTAGGATTCGCCCGGTTCCCATCCTCTGAGGGCCACTCTGTAGGTTTTTCCGGATGAATAACTTGTTACTGTGTAATCTGTCCATAACCGGGCCTCGCTCATCGATTTGAGGGACATTTTTTCTTTTTTTGCTTTTTCTTTTCTATCATTCAGTGCCCGGTTGATTAATTCTTCTTCACTCAGGTTTTCCATGGGCGTCAGTTCGGGCGGTGGGGCTGAAAGGCCTAATGATAGTTTCTCCTCAAGAATAAGGGAAAAGGCAGCTCCGATATGTTCACAAATAGATGAGCAGGCACTGCATGACAAGCGCAGCTTCTTTGTATTTTTTAGATTCAATTCAATAGTAACAACTGCCTCGGTCAGATCGAGGATAAACTTTTCATTATCCACTGTTACCTGTTCGTAAAGATCGATATCCCATTTTCCGCCTTTTCGTATAAGCATCTCCCCTTCAGGGCCAAGCAGGCTGCAGGCCTGTCTGTAGGTAAGATAGGAGAGTATGTCTTTTAAAGAAGTTTTCGTTTTTTCTTCTGTTTTTTCTTCTGTTTTTTCTTCCATTGCAGCCTCTTTTTAACTTTCTCCCCACAATGAAAATTGATTATACGTGTATTGCCCATCCTTCGGCCGCACGCATCGCCTCCATGACCGCCTCCGACAGCGTGGGGTGGGCGTGAATCATCTCCGCGATATTTGCCGGGAGGAGCTCCGAGGTTTTCGCGAGGAGGATCTCGTGAATAAGCTCAGTCGCGTCTAACCCCACAATATGCGCGCCTAAGATTTCTGAGGTATCCGGGTCGTACAGCACCTTCACGAAGCCCTCAGAGCGCTCCACCGCCACAGACTTGCCAGCGCCCCGGTACGGAAATACCGCCTTTTTATAGGAGATGCCCTCTTTTTTGGCCTCATACTCCTTATACCCGATACTCGCGACCTGCGGCTCGCAGTACACGGCAGATGGAATCTCGTGAACATTGACACGGGTAACGGGGTTTTTACCCCCAAGGTGTTCCACCACGATCTCACCCTCCTTGGATGCCACGTGCGCGAGCTGTGGTGTCTGTACCACATCACCGATCGCGTACACCGAGGGTATATCGGTTTGATAGTAGTCGCCTGTGATGATGAAGCCCCTCTCGGTTTTGATACCCACTTCTTCGAGCCCGATATTTTCAATGTTTGCCTGTCGACCGACGACCACCAGGAGTTTTTCCGCCTCGATCTGTTTTTTCTCACCATTCTGCTCGGCAGTTACCATAACCCCGTTTTTACTTATTTGAAGACTCGAAGCCTTCGTGGATGTTGCTATCTTTATACCGCGTTTCTTAAACGCCCGGGTAAGCACCTCCGCGCTTTCTTCGTCCTCTATTGGAAGAAGCCTGTCCAGAAGTTCCACGATGTGAACCTCGACACCGAAGCTGTTCATGATGTGAGCGAACTCCACGCCGATAAATCCTCCGCCAAGGATGATTATACTTTTCGGCAGCTCTTCGAGCATGAGGGCGCCGTTTGAAGACAGCACCGTTTTTTCGTCGAATGGAAACCCCGATATCTCTCTCGGTCGTGAACCGGTTGCGATGATGATGCTGTTTCCGGTCACCTTCTTCTCGCCGTCGACGAGTACCTCATGCGGACCTTTCAACACACCCGTGCCTGCTATGAGCTCGACACTGTTTTTCTTTAGAAGAAAGTTGACACCTTTCGACAGCATGTCCGCAGCCTTCCGTGATTTCTTGAACACCTTCAGATAATCGAACCCGCCGGTATCGGCTTTCACGCCGATCTCTTCGAGTTCCCTGATCGAGCGGAACAGCTCGGCCTGATGTATGAGTGCCTTTGACGGGATGCACCCGATGTTCAGGCATACACCGCCCGGCTTGTCCTTTTCTATTACCGCTGCTTTCATCCCCAACTGTGAAGCCCGAATCGCTGCAACATACCCTCCGGGCCCGGCACCGATAACAACGAGATCATAATCATAATTTAAAGACATTACACTGCTCCTTTATCCTTGTTGGTATATATACATGAAATTAGCAGGGGCAGAAAACCTCCTACAATGTACAGAATAATCTGTAATCCATCAACCATTTCAATTATAGGGACATCGTACCTATGGTTTTATCCATTAAGATCCTGGTTTTTTGTACCAGAATTTTATGCTCTACTGACTTATTATGTCACGTTACCTACTATGACATTCTACAGGTAAAAACCATTAGGCAGGTGCACCACAGGCATTTATTGGTTTGCACCTTTTAAGTTTGAAAGTTAACTTGCCTATTTATCGAAGGAATGCGCCGCTTTTCAGTAGAGTGCAAACACCGGGTTTTCTATCATTTCTTTCAGGTTGTTCAGGAAAAGGGCGCCTGTTGCGCCGTCGATGACCCGGTGGTCACATGAAAGCGTTACGGTCATATTGGTCAGGATTTGTATCTCATCGCCCTCGTCCACCACCGGTTCTCTGCGTGCCTGCCCGACTGCAAGTATGGCTGAACCGGGAGGATTGATAATCGCTGTAAACTCGTGTATCCCGTAGGTGCCGAGGCTGCTGATCGTGAATGTAGCACCCGTGTATTCCTCCGGCTTCAGTTTGTTGTTCCGCGCCTTTTCTACAAGCGATTTGAGCTCGGCATCGAGCCCGGCGATTCCCCTGTTCCAGCAGTCGCGGAGCACCGGCGTGATCAACCCGTCCGGCTGGGCGACGGCTATACCGATGTCGGCCCTCCCGAAGCGGACGATTTTGTCGCCCTGCCAGCTCGAATTCACAACCGGGTGCCGCTTCAGCGCCTCGGCGACGAACTTCACGAGAAAGGCGTTGAAAGTCAGTTTGTCTCCCTGCCTTTTTTTATTGAGCTCCCGGCGCGCGGCCATCAGGCCGTCGACCGCAATCACCGCTTTGAGGTAGTAATGCGGCGCGCTAAACTTCGACTGAGAGAGCCGCTCGGCTATCACCTTTCTCTTTCCGGAAACCGTGATCTCCTCCACAACGGGGGCCTGTCCTGACGGGACCGGGCCGGTTGGAATATCCCATGAAGGCGTATGTCCTGGCGGGACCAGCCCTGACGGGGCCTGTCCCGGAGCATACGCCACAGATGCCTGTACAGCTGCCGTCTTTCCCCTGGAAACCGCATCGGAAACACCCTCAGTTTGGGCAGCACCTGATGCGGTCCGCGCCATATCGATATCCCTTTTGATGATCCTTCCTCCCGGGCCGCTTCCCTGCACCCTGCTCAGCGTGACACCGTACTGATCGGCAAGTTTTTTCGCAAGCGGAGAGGCCTTCGCCCTGGAGGATTCGATTGAAGCCCCTGGCCCGGACATTCTTCCGGTAAACGGTGCTTCAGAAACAGCAGCAGGAGACAAAGCGGCCTCATCAACTACGGACGATGACCCTCCCACCCCGGTTAACGCGCCGCCCTCCTCTTTCCGGGCACCGCCTGCACCCTTCCCTGCCTGCGGCAAACCGCCGGCAGTTTCTTCGGAAACCTGCAGCGCTGCCGCATCCGTCCCCGCACCCTGTTTTTCAAGCGATATCTCTTCCATAAGTGCTGAAATATTCTCCCCTTTTTCTCCGACAACAGCGATCGACTGCCCGACAGCCGCATTCCCCCTTTCAGGAATGACAATCTTCAGCAGGATACCGTCGTTCATGGATTCGTACTCCATAGTCGCCTTGTCGGTCTCGACCTCGCAGAGCACATCCCCTGTTGCGACCTCTTCTCCCTCCTGCCTGTTCCACTTTACAATCGTTCCCGTCTCCATCGTCGGCGACAGGGCGAGCATTACTACCTTCTCAGCCATGACAAACTCCGTATTGTGCTTTCAGTTTTAATCTCTATACAGCACCTTCATTACCGCATTTATCACCTTTTCAACGGATGGCTGTGCGGCAAGCTCCAGCCGATGATTGTAGGGCATAGGAACATCCTCGGCTGAAACGAGCTCGACCGGGGCATCGAGCAAATCAAAACAGTTCTTCGAAACGAGCCAGCTCAGATGCGAGCCCACGCTCGCAAAGGGCCATGCCTCATCCACCACCACGCATCGATTCGTTTTTCGGACCGACTCATACACCGTTTTCTCGTCGAGTGGTCGTATGGTACGAAGGTCTATGATATCGGCGGAGATTCCCTCTTTTTCGAGCTGTACTGCAGCCCCTTCAATGATACGCATCGGTTTCGAAAAGCCGACGATGGTCACATCGTCGCCTTCTCTTCGCAACGCAGCTTCCCCGAAGGGTATGAGGTACTCCTCATTCGGGACCTCTCCCTTCCATCCATACATCATCTCCGCTTCCAGAAACACCACCGGGTTGTCGTCTCGAATCGCGGTCTTCAACAGGCCCTTGGCATTGTACGGCGTCGATGGTGCCGCAACCTTCAGACCCGGCATGTGCGCGTACATCGACTGCAGTGCCTGGGAATGCTGGGCCGCTAAATATTCTGCCGGACCGTTCGGTCCCCTGAATACGACGGGAACCGTAAACTGCCCACCAGACATATACCGCATCTTGGCGGCGTTGCTGAAAACCTGGTCCATGGCCTGAATGGAGAAGTTGAAGGTCATCCACTCGATAATCGGCCGCATTCCGACCATGGCCGCACCGATCCCGAGACCCGTGAATCCTTCCTCCGAAATGGGCGTATCTACGACACGCTTCGGGCCGAACTTGTCGAGCAGGCCCTGGCTCACCTTGTAGGCACCGTTGTACTGGGCGACCTCTTCACCGAGGAGTACAACATTTTCATCGCGCTCCATTTCCTCGTCGATCGCCTGTCGCAGGCTCTCGCGAAACGTAATTACAGGCATCCTTCTCCTCCCCCGGATATATACCCCTCTACAGTAGACGTGGGCTGTGTTTCAAGTGTGCCCGTACCCCTGTGCAACCGGCAGGGTGTAATGGGGGGTCTTGCCCTCAAAAGCACACCGGCAACTGTATACCTGGACGGCATGTATAGTATACCAAGCCGTCATGCAGAACAACCATCCTCGACGGGCAGCCTCCACCGTACCCCGAATCCCATCTATGCGAACACATCATCGTACAGTGCCGTGCTGTCCGGCTCGGGACTCGTTTCAGCGAATTTCACCGCTTCATCGCACTCTTTTTTACACGATGCATCAATCTGTTTATACCCATCTTCCGTAATGAGCTTTTTGTCGATCATATGCTGCTTGAGTATGAGTATCGGATCTTTTTCCTTGTAGGACGAAAGCTCATCCTTCGACCGGTACTTTGCGGGGTCGCTCATCGAATGCCCCTTGTACCGGTAGGTCCGAATCTCTAAAAACTGTGGAAGTTGCTCTTTTCTCGTGATTTTAACCGTTTCGGAAACCTGCTCATTCACCTTCAGCACATCCATCCCATCCACCTGCTTTCCGGTGATTCCGTACGAGCGTCCCATCACCGCAAAGTCTTCGACCGCCGACACTCGTTTGAAATCGGTGCCCATTCCGTACTGGTTATTCTCACAGACGTATACGATGGGAAGGTCCCAGATCTTCGCCATATTGAGGCTCTCGTGAAAGGAACCCTGGTGAATGGCACCGTCGCCAAAAAAACAGAGCACAACACCCTTTTCATCCCTGGATCGTATCTTGAAGGCGACTCCCGTTGCAATCGGAATATGTGCGCCGACGATGCCGTTGCCGCCTAACATGTGCTTTTCTACGTCGAACAGGTGCATGGATCCTCCCTTACCTCCGGAACAGCCGGTTTTTTTACCGAACAGCTCGGCCATGATCCTATTTACCGGTATACCGCACGCAATGGCATGACCGTGGTCCCGGTAGGCAGTAATAACGTAGTCGGTGCGTAGATCAAGCGCTGCAATGGCCCCGACAGCAACAGCCTCCTGCCCGATATAGAGATGGCAGAATCCCCCGATCTTCCGCAGACCGTACATCTGTGCCGATTTCTCTTCAAATCTTCGTATCAGAAGCATCTGCCTGAGCAGCTCCTGCAGTAATTCCTTCTTGTACTGCATATTTACCCCCGATATCTTCCGTGTTGGTTTCCGTTTCGCATAAATCTCAGCTACTGCAGTACGCCCTATTCGAAAAGGATTTCTTCCTTCAGCCCCTTCATCGATACATAGTACACCGCTTTCTCAATGACTGTTTCAAGAACGAGAAGGTCTCTCTCGTCATGCGTAATTTTCCAGAATGCATGAAGTCGCGGACCGACGACCTCGAGAACTTCGCTCCGTATCGAAGGATTGTCCAGCACGTTGACCTTCCCGTAAATATTAATAATCGTCCCGAGGGAACGGGTCTGCAGCATCCATTGTACATCGGGATGATTCCGCACATGCCGCACCTTGTCGGACTTTGGTGAAGTTACAATATACAGGGCCCTCGTCCTTCCCCTCAGCAGAACAGGAGTTACCCACCGCATGGACGGTATCCCATCTTCGCCGACGGTGGAAAGCACGGCGGTCTTTACATCGTCGATAATCTTTTCAATCTCGCGTATCACGCCCTTTTTATTCATCTCAATCCTCCCGATCGGTCCATCAATCCGCTCGACACGACTCTTCCGGCATAGGTCGGGTCTCAAAAAACCTTACGTCATCCATTCAGATCTGTCAAGTGATAGTCATAGCATGGACCAATTGCAATAACGGCGGCACACACCGCCCTGTAATACCATACCCTCCATAGACAGCCTGGACACATCCAAATTGTGATTGACTGAGACCTCGATGCATAAGTATTATTCGTTTGCTTTACATTTTTAACACGCCGGGTGCAGCCTGCTTGACACCGCGTGAACAGCCCAGGGGTTTCCTATGTCCTACGACCACACCTTGTTTCTACCGAAAACATCCTTTCCGATGCGGGCGGGGCTTACAAAAAAAGAACCCGAGATGATTAAAAAATGGGACACGGAAAAAGTGTATGAAAAGGTCGTCAAAAAGAGAAAAGGCGGTAAGGCTTTTATTCTGCACGACGGCCCGCCGTATGCAAACGGAAAGATCCACATCGGCACTGCGTACAACAAGGTGATGAAGGACTTCATCGTCAAATACAAAACGATGATGGGTTACTATTCGCCCTATGTCCCCGGGTGGGACACGCATGGGCTGCCCATAGAAACCGAGGTTTTGAAGGCGTACAAACTCAACAGAGAAAGCCTTCCTCCCATCGAGTTCAGGAAAAAGTGCAAGGAGTTCACCACTAAATACATTCAAACCATGACAGACCAGTTCAGGCGGCTTGGCGTATGGGGCGACTGGAAAAACCCCTACATCACCTACCATCATGCCTACGAAGCGAAGCAGATCGAGATATTCGGCGAGATGGCCAAAAAGGGTCACATCTACAAGGGACTGAAGCCGGTGTACTGGTGTACGAGCTGCGTAACAGCGCTCGCTGACGCCGAAGTCGAGTATCACGACCACAACTCGCCCTCCATCTACGTTACCTTCAAGGTGAAGGAGGGGTTTGCAAAGTATGAGGAGCTCAGGGATGCATTCATCGTCATCTGGACGACAACCCCCTGGACCCTGCCGGGCAATACCGGCGTCGCTCTTCATCCCGATTTCGAATATACCCTGTTCGAGGATGGCGGCAAGAAGTATCTCGTTGCCACCGAACTGCTCGGTGATTTCTCGGATAAAACAGAAATCAGCGCAGATACGGTGATCAGGCGGTTCATGGGGAATGAGTTAGAGGGGGTTGTTCTGCGTCACCCCTTCATCGATCGGGACTCTCCGATTGTATTTGCCGATTACGTAACTCTCGACACGGGCACAGGGGCTGTGCATACGGCTCCCGGCCACGGGCTCGAGGACTATGAAACGGGGATAAAGTACAACCTCGATATCGTCTCACCCCTTGACAACTACGGGCGATTTACCGATGAGGTTCCCCGGTTCAAGGGCCTGTTTACCCAGGATGCAAACCAGAAAATCATAGAATATCTGCGGGAGATCGGCGTACTACTCGGCGTCGGTTCTCTCACGCACAGCTATCCGCACTGCTGGCGGTGTAAAAATCCGGTCATCTTCAGGGCGACTGAACAGTGGTTTACCTCCATTGAAGGATTCAGGGATGATGCGCTCTCCGCAATAGACGGTGTCGAGTGGATTCCTGTTTCGAGCGCTAACCGGATCAAGTCCATGGTGGAAAACCGGTCCGACTGGTGCATATCGCGGCAGCGGACATGGGGTGTTCCTCTCCCCATTTTCTACTGCTCCTCATGCGGCAGGGAGATCATCAACGATATCACGCTGAAGGCGGTCGAAAACCTCTTCGCGGAGGAGGGATCGGACAGCTGGTTCGTAAAGGACGCTGAGGAGATTCTGCCTAATGGATACACCTGCTCCCAATGCGGTGGCAGTGAGTTTACGAAGGAAAGCGATATCATGGATGTGTGGTTCGACTCCGGGTCTTCGCATGCAGCAGTACTCGAAACACGAAAAGAGCTCCACTGGCCCGCAGACCTGTACATCGAAGGCTCCGACCAGCACAGGGGCTGGTTTCAGTCGTCACTGCTCACTGCAGTGGCTGCTCGGGGCGGTGCACCCTACCGGGCCGTGCTCACCCACGGGTTTACCGTGGACGGCGAGGGGAAGAAGATGAGCAAGTCCCTCGGAAACACCGTTGCTCCCGAAGAGGTGATACAAAAGTACGGGGCGGACATCATTCGTCTCTGGGCAGTGTCCTCCGACTATTCTGTGGATATACGCATCTCGGGAGAGATACTCGGCCAGCTCGTCGATTCGTACAGAAAAATCAGAAACACCGTACGCTTCATGCTCGGAAACCTGGCCGGCTTCGACCCGAAAAAAGACCTTATCGAGGCGGGAGAGCTTGAAGACATTGACCGGTGGCTTTTACACAGGCTCCAGGAGGTAACTGCTCGTATACTCGATTCGTATGAGCATTGGCAGTTTCACACCATTGTCAAAGAGCTGATAAATTTCTGCAATATCGATTTGAGCTCCTTCTACCTGGATATCGTCAAGGACAAGCTGTACTGCTCCGGGCCGACTCTCCCGAGAAAATCGTCCCAGACCGTGCTCTTTTATACCCTTAAAAACCTTCTGGCGCTCGTTGCGCCAATACTGAGCTTCACCGCCGAAGAGGCGTATCGGGTGTTCGCCGATGAAGTGCTGAAGCCCGGTAATATCCCCAGTGAAGAAAGCGTGCACCTCACCGATTTCCCGATGGTGAACAAGGACTTCATGGATGAAAAACTTACCGGGGTGTGGAACACCCTCATCGCCATTCGACGGGACGTGTTGAAACCCATCGAAGAGCTGAGAATAGCAAAGGCAATCGGCCACTCGCTCGAATCAGAGGTGGCAATCTACGCGGATGAGGATCTGTATCGGCTTTTAGACGAAAACAGGGCCCAGCTTGCGCCGCTGTTCGTGGTGTCAAACGTGGAGCTGTTCAAAAACGGCGCCGCCGACCCCGGCTGTTTCGAAGGCGAGCTTATCAAAGTAAAGGTGAAAAAGTCCGAAGCGAAGAAATGCGAGCGCTGCTGGCGGTATCTCGAAAGCGTCGGGCAGAACAGCAGCCACCCGGACCTGTGCGACCGGTGCGCCTCGGTGGTCGATACGCACTATTCCTGACGGCCATGCCAGAGTTACAAGGCACCCGGCCAACACTTGCCTAATGGTTTTTACCAATATAAGATGTAATAACAGGCGATTTTGACATGAGGGTCTATTTAGCACAAAATTATGGTACAAATAATCAGTATTCCAAAGGATAAAACCATACATGAATTCTAAAGAAATAGTGATTTGTGCTCTTGAAAGAAAAATCCCCGACAGAGTTCCGACATTTGAGCTTGCAATAGACAGCCATGTTATAAATGCCATTCTTCCGGGTGCGGATATCTTTGATTTTACGGAGAAAATGGGACTTGATGCAGTATTGACAAAACTTGTAATAAATAAAGAAAAGATAGAAACCGGTGTTTACAGGAATGAAAAAGGATTGGTAGTAAAAGAAACCGAAGAAGAATACATGATTCCGATAAATACCGTTATAAAGGACGATAATGATGTTAAAAAATTTTATTTTCCGGCGATCACTGCTTTGCATCGTTTTAAGCACGTCGAACAAACGATAAAAAGATTCAAGGGAAAAAACGCAATTGTCATAGTACTGAGGGATGGTTTTTCAGAGGCGAGAGAATTACACGGATTTGAAGAAACCCTCATCGACATGATCGACCGGCCAATGTTAATCAGGAAAATAATTGAAAAATCGGTTGATTATTACTCGGAAATAGGAAAACGTGCGGCACAAATGGGAGCAGAAATTGCGGTCATGGGAGACGATTATTCCAGCACTCATGGAATGCTCATGTCGAGGGAGCAGTTTAAAGAAATAATATTTCCACCCATGAGGAGGTTGTATAAAAACCTGCACGACTATGGGCTGTATGTCATAAAACATTCAGACGGCAATCTGTACCCGATTTTAGACCTGCTCATTGATGCAGGGATCGACTGTCTAAATCCTATTGATCCTCTGGGGGGAATGAGCCTGGCAAAAGTTAAAAAAGAGTATGGAAACAGAGTATGCATAATGGGAAACGTAAATTGCGCGGGCAACCTGGTACATGGAACGGAGAAACAAGTTATTGAAGAAGTAAAGAGTTGTATTGAAACTGGTGCACCTGGAGGTGGGTATATCATTTCATCAAGCAATTCTATTCACAGAAGTGTAAAGCCCGATAACTATGCGGCTATGTTGAAAGCAATTAAACAATATGGGAAATACTGTTAAATACTAAAGGACCGGCCAGTTCTGAGATCGTATTTATAAAGGTCTGCACTTTACTTTATAATGCCGCTCATCTTCCGCATTATTCAGATTCCAAAAGTCCAAACAATGCCTTCTTATTTTGCTCAATTGAAATCAGGAATGTTATTAAGATCGATAAACAAATCTCGAACCCTTTCAAAAATACTTTCATACCGCTCAACATATTCTTTATAATAGTTATGGTTCTTTTCGTCTGGCAAAAATACATCAGTTTTAACGGTGAACTCTTTTGCCTTTTTACGAAGATTTTTGTATATACCCATTGTATAACCGGCAATAAGAACATCTCCAAGAAGGGTAAAATCATCTCTAGTAAGCCGTATATACGGCAGTCCAATCACATCACTTTTTATCTGGTTCCATAAATCCGACCGTGAACCTCCCCCAATTACCAGTACCTCTTTTATATCAAAATCCGGATACGTTTCCTTTATGACTTTGAATGCATACCCGTATTCGTACGCAAAACTTTCAAGAAGAGATCTGTAGAAATGCTCTTTTTTATGACTCCATGAATAGTTTATCCACATACCCCTGATAGCCGGATCACTCGGATACCCTCGTCCTCCCAGTAGACCAATGGAGAATAATTTTTCAGAGCCCGGAGGCACACTGTTTGCCTTTTCATCCAATATTTGAAACGGCGATTTGCCTGTCATTGAAGCCATTCTCTGTTCTTCTTCACCAAAAATATTTTTAAACCACTCATGGGTCAACCCTGAACCTATAAGAATGAGGGTAGGAAAGTACTGCCCGGAAATTGGCGATGGAATGTTTTCAAGAGTTTTATATTTTAAATCCGGAATGTATTTGTTTGAACAGAGACTGAAAGCGGCGAATGAGGCTGATTCATCAATTAAAGTCCCTGGCTCAACTACTCCCGCACCGATATACCCGGCAGGTTTGTCACCGGCACCTGCGACAAGAGGGATGCCGCTCGGCAAATTACACTCTCTCGCCACCGATTTGTTAAGTTTTCCTATAATGGTACTTGAATCGACAATCCCTGGAAGTTTCTCCATGTCGATTTTAAATTCACTACAAAGATCGAGTGACCATCGATTCCTCGGAATATCTGCTATTCCCGTCATCTGCAGATACGTTTTATCAACAAAGGCATCTTCTATGGAAATATCTCCCATCTTACCTGCGATGAATCCTGACAAAAGCATAAACTTATGGGAATTCCTGTAAAGATCGGGAAATTCATGTTTCCACCAGAGGACTTTCGGAGCGAAGTAGGGGTAGTTCGTACCGGATAACTTCAAAATATCTTCACGCGCACTCTTCAACATTCTCGAAATATAAGGGGTGTATCGGGTATCTATGGGATTCGACCAGTGTGTAACAGCATTCCAATCTTTGTTCACCCCTATTGCGCCGCCCATCTGACCTGAAAATGCAATTGCAGAGATTGATGAAGTATCGATATTAGATTTTTCAACAGCTTCTTTAAGAGCATTTATAATAATTGAAAAGAATTCTTCGCCGGATTGAATAAAAACTCCGGATCCAGAATGTTTACCAGGAGAATTTTTTTTAATGATTGAAACGCAATTTCCCTTTGTGTCATAAATCCCGACTTTGACCAGTGTAACCCCTATATCAATCCCGACAAAAAAGCAATCCTCCATACTTACTTCTCTCTTTCATTAATTTTCTCTTAACATAAACGATAAAAAAATAGAAATCAAAAAGCAGATAAATTATTCTATGAAAAATACAAATATTCAAATGGTCATATTTTTATTGCATTATTTTACTGTATTGTCAATTTATTTTGCGATACATTTATCTGCAGTCATAGGTAGCAAACGATAAGAAATTGTTATAGAACGAGTATCAATTTTACTGTACTATTCAAACCAATATGAATAGAAAAAAATATTTAACATTTCTGTATTCTCCCCTCTTTTTCGGTATATTTGTTGGAGCACTTGCAGTATTGGCGCAACCCCTGTTCAAAATACAACCTCCTCAGGCTTACGGAATTTGCATAGTATGTCATGGCAGGGATCTACTCAACTGGATAAGCCAAAAGATATTCTCTATTACATTAGAATCCGCGGAAGTATCAATCAATTATCCCCTCCTGACAACAATAGGTATAATTTCAGGCTCAATTATTTCTTCCAGGCTGAACGGTGAATTCAATTTCATAAAAATGGGGAATCTCCCAGCTATTTTTTTTCTTGGAATTGCTGTTTCGAATTTTGGTTTACTTATTATAAGTTGCCCGACACGATTATTTTTACGATTAGCCTTTGGCGACCCTTTTTCCTTTTTGGCAATAGTTGGACTTTTAGCCGGTATATCCATTGGAGTCATTCTATTAAAGAGGATTTGATTTATATGATAGCAGTTTTCGGCAGCCTGTTAATCGGATTGGTAGTTGGTTTTTTAGGGCAAAGATCACGCATGTGTTTCATAGGCGGTTTTAGAGATTATCTTATAGTGAGGGACAAAGACCTTATGAAGGGCGTAGTATCTTTTTTTGCATCTGCATGGTTGACAATATGGATTTTAAAGGGAATCGGTTCATTGATTCCCGGGTTGCATACCATTACAAATGTAAAATATGTTACATACCCATCCTTTGTAAGTTCCTTCTTAAGTAAATTTGGGATTATCAGCATTATCGGTGGATTCGGACTCGGACTTTTCTCAACTCTTGCCGGGGGCTGCCCGATGAGGCAGCATGTTTTAGCCGGGCAGGGAAGAATTGACTCATTTGT
Organism: uncultured Spirochaetota bacterium; assembly: GCA_964525675.1. Classification (GTDB taxonomy): domain Bacteria; phylum Spirochaetota; class B62-G9; order B62-G9; family DRHN01; genus CAYSRJ01. Next base: position 23,952 of record CAZGJW010000004.1, on the reverse strand, counting down.
CTACCTGGCGGGATTTTATACAGGAATCATTCTGTACTATATAATTACGGTAAAATTAATTGCTCTCTATATTTGAGTATGAACTTTAAATAATCTGCGTTAATTTTTTTGTGTTATTTTATCATTCTACCCATTTCGAAAACTTTTTCGCCTGCGGATAATAGTGTATAGCTTCAAAATTCGCTTTATTGTTTTCCAGGGTGGACCTTATTTCCTTTTTTTTTTCATACTCAAAACAAAGAGCTGTCCCGCAGTTTGGGCTTATCTCTCTAGGACCCGGTATCAGCATCACCTCAAAACCGTTTTTTTTGAGTATTTTTTCTGCTTTCATGACCTGTTGAGATGAAAAAAATGTTATTACTCCATCCATTATCAATAACCGTTGAATAATTAAAAAATTATTAGAGGTTAACTTACCGGTACCATGCTGAATGAATCAGTTTATTGTATTTTTTTCAGATATTTTTTTCAATGCTGATATTGCTCTTTCAACTTGATCAACAGTATTAAAATAAGAGAATCCAAATCTTATAGTTCCGAACGGAAAAGTTTTGTTTGTCATATGAGCATTGGGATTGCAGTGCAGTCCAATTCTACACATTATAGAATACTTACGGTCGAGAATAAATCCAACATCCGACGGGCTTGCACCATCTATATTAAATGATACAAGACCAGCCTGTCTTTCCGGATCCTTGGTCCCATAAATCCTTATTCCATTAATCTGAATCGCTTTTCTAATAAATATGTCCACCAATTTCTTTTCATGTGCTCTTATCTTATGTATTCCTGTTTTCAAAATATAATCAACTCCAGCCTTTAATCCTGCAAGCCCAACAATATTAATCGTGCCACTTTCTAGCTGATCAGGTAAAAAATCCGGTTGGGTATCTCTATCAGACTTGCTTCCTGTCCCTCCATATATCAATGGTAAAAGATTGATACCGCTCCCGATACACATTCCACCTGTGCCCGTCGGACCGTATAAACTCTTGTGCCCTGTAAATGCCAGAATACAATTGGTATATTTTTCCAACTGAATATCTATTGGAACCGCACCTGCTGTTTGAGCGCAATCTACAAGAAAAGGTATATTTCTGTCATTTGTAATAAATGCAACTTCATCAACCGGTAACAGAGTACCCATTACATTTGAAGCATGTGCTAACACTACAAGTTTGGTATTTTTCTTTATTTTTTTTTCTATTTCATCCGGAACAAGTGTACCATCAGAATTACATTTTACAATTGTTAACAATACACCTCTTTTTTCTAAAAACCTCAGGGGACGCATTACCGAATTATGTTCGGTAGCGCTCGTTATTACATGATCTCCCGGTTCAACTAAACTAAATATGCAAATATTAAGGGCTTCTGTAATATTCCTGGTAAAAATTACTCTCGAAGTATCAGAAAAATTAAAAATTCTACCTACAGCCTCACGAGTCTCTTCAACAAGTCTGCTCGCTGAAATAGACATTCTGTGTCCAGACCGTCCGGGGCTTCCTCCTATATCCTCAATGTAGTGTTTCATTGCTTCAATTACTGATGCTGGTTTCGGCCAGGAGGTTGCAGCATTGTCAAAATATATGGCATCTTCCATATGTCCGTTCAATCCATTATTCAATTGTGTTGACAATCTTGAAATTAATATTTGTCAGCCATTCTTCTCTATGGAGCGGACTCAGATCATCCGGAGTACCGGTAACAATTGCCACCCATCCCTTGCCAGTCCATACCAATGGGAGCTTTTTTATCCAGTCAGTTATTGAACAGTTTCCAATAATGTATCCCGTAAGATTTGTTATAAATATCTTTTCTATTTTATCAGCTTGATCAAAATAATTTAAAATTTCATGTTCTCGTGGAAACTGTTTTTCAAACTCGTCACGTGAAATTACCTGCAAACCCGTTATTTCTAACTTGGTAAAACGTAATCTCCACCCATTTTTTCCGTAATCCTTGATAGCTGTCTCAATAAAATCGTCCCCGGCAACCAATCCTTCAAGATAATACGTTTTTTTCTGACCAATCCCCATGTTTGTCTCACCCCATCTGCCTTCAATAGAATGATTGTTCAGATCAAAATATTTTCCTCTATCAATATCATCATAAATTTTTAATACAACATTTTGTATTTCACCACTACCGATTCTTTTTTGCTGGTTATTACCAATAAATCCAAATACAACGGATGTAAAACCTATAAAAGCTATTATATATATAAAGATGATTATAATTTTTAATGTATTTTTCTTCATAGGAAATTAAATAAGAAAATTTAATAAGGAAAATTAGATAATAAATCAATCTTAGCCTATCAGGAGAAGATGCAGATCAGATTTATTGAATGATAAGCTAAGATTGTTTTTAATGTGTTACCATCAGCTGTTTTTTATTGCCATTACTCCTCATAAATCAAACAGAATGTAAAATAGAAACACTATTGAGGCATATACTGTTTAACTTTGGCGATCCACTTATCATCATTTTCAGATGTAACAACAGGAGTCTGGATGTAGAGAGGTCCTATTGACTGATAATAGTCAATAGTTGCCTCACCTCTTGCTAATTTGACTGCTCTTTCCATATGCATCTGTGCATAAAGATAGGGTTGCTGGACTATGTCACAGCGGAACATCCCACCCTTTTTAATCTCTTCAAATGCACCTAAAGTGCCGTCAAACCCAATAACCAGATGATGTTCCACATCCTTGCCTGCAGCTTGCATAGCGCTCATACCACCCAGTGCTGAATCATCGTTACAACCGAATATTACATCCAAATCTGGATGTGCCTGGAGTACATTTTCACTCGCTTCCAACCCTTTTTCTCTCAGGCCGTGTCCGTTATGTTCAATCAACTCTATATTCCCGGTGACTGTTTCTTTAAGAGCTTCATTAAAACCTTCATTTCGTGCTACACAATCCGTAAAGGTGGGTAATGTCAAACCAAGCACCTTGGCACTGCCTCTAAGGTTCTTATTAATCCATTCGCCTGCAAATTTACCTGCTGCTCTTCCACCACCTTTACTATCAGTTCCGATAAAAGGAACTACACCTTCTTCAACCGGTTGTGGCGATCCGTCATTGAGCAAAGGGATTCCCGCTTCTCTACACATTGCCAGTACCGCTTTCCAGCTTGCTGGATCAGCGGGAGCGCAAATAATTGCCTGAACTCCAGCAGAAACAAGATCCTCGGCTACTTTTACACATTTTTCCGGGTTCATCTCGTTTATGGCTACAATTACTTCTGCACCCATTTCCTGAGCTTTATCCTTAAAACCCTTGTTCAACATTACCTGGTATTCGTGCTCAAGCGTGATCTGAATCACCCCAATCTTTACTTTTTCTTTTGCTACTTTTCCAACCTCCTCCTTCTCGCCGATTGCTTTTTTTACCTCCTCCGGGGTTTCAGCTTCAATTGTTTTTTCTTCCTTTTGTACAGATTCTACCTCTCCTTTCTTTTTTGCTCCCCCCAGTGCACTACTTGTCCCCATTAGCAATAGTACAAAGGATACTGCAACCAAGATAGTGATAATTTTTTTAGGCATTTTATGCCTCCTTATAAATAAATTATTTTAACCTCCACTTATAATTCGGTTAAGTGAAGATTAATTTTCTTATAATTGCATTGAACTATAATCTTGTTTTCCCTCGCAATCCTGCTTGCCGTGTCTGCCTATCTATAAAAACCGCAATATATATAATCATACCTTTGGCTATAAGTTGATAAAAGTACTCAACGTTTAAAATAGTAAGACCGTTTCCTATGATACCGACAATGAAAGCACCAATGAGTGTCCCCCACATATGACCGACACCGCCAAACAGGCTTGTTCCTCCTATGACAACTGCAGAAATAACATCCAGTTCAAATCCCTGTCCTGCGGTTGGATTTCCTGAAAAGAGGCGGCCGGCTAAAATGGAACCCGCGAGTCCGGAAAGCATTCCTGAAATAGCAAATACTGTAATTTTAATTCTATCAACATTGATTCCAGAAGCTATCGCTGCCTCCTCGTTCCCACCCGTGGCATATATATAACGGCCAAGACTTGTTTTTCGAAGCACAAATTGTCCAATTATCAGCACAATTGCAGCTATCACAACAGGAGTTGGAATAGGTCCTATATATCCAGTACCTAATGAAATGAAGGCATCATTTTTTATAAAAATCGGTGCTCCTCCCGAGTATGCCAGAGCAATACCTCTCGCAATGCCCATCATTGCAAGGGTGATAATCAATGAGTTCAATTTTTGTTTAGCAACAATTACCCCAACCAACATTCCAACCAAGGCCATAATTACCATGATTGATAAAAGGGCTAAATACCAGGGAAATCCTATATAAAGTAAAGCTGCTACAAATATTCCAGAAAATGCCAGATAAGAACCGACAGCAAGGTCTATATTTGCAGTAATCATTACAAATGTTAACCCAACCCCGACTATTGTCGCGAGAGAGACCTGCCGGGCAACTGTTAAAAAATTACTTACTGTAAAAAACCTGCCATGTGACATAAGGGCGAAGAAAATACATAAAATAATAAGTGCGAAAAGCACCCCAAAATTTCTTAATTGGAAAATAGAAAATCTTTTTTTTAGTCGAGACCCCAACTTGAGCTTTTTATTACTGTTATCATCTATAGACATTGCACTTTTACCCTTTTAATATTTTTCAATGAATCATCAGTTTGGATTTATACGGCTAGTTCCATAATTTTCTCCTCTGTTGCTTCCTCATTGAGAAGTTCACCAATTATTTCTCCTTTATTCATTACGATTATTCTATCCGACATGGATAGAATTTCAGGAAGCTCAGAAGAAATTAAAATGATGCCTTTTCCCTGCGTCGCCAGAAGTCTCATTAACTTATAGATTTCAGCTTTCGCTCCAACATCAATACCTCGGGTTGGTTCATCCATAATTAATATTTCTGGACTTGTTGCTAGCCATTTTGCAATTGCAACCTTTTGTTGATTTCCCCCACTTAATGTGATAGTCCCTGCCTCAGAATTATTTGGATTTATGGCCAAATATTTTATAAAACGATTTGCATGCTCTTTTTCCTTTCCTCCTCTTATATAACCATATTTTGTAAGAGATTCTAAGTAAGAGATTGTAACATTTTCCCTGATATTAAAGTTTAAAAATAGCCCCTCATTTTTCCTGTCCTCGGAGGTCATACCGATACCTAAATTTATTGCATCTCTCGAAGATTTGATTTTTTTTACTTCCTCTTTGATAATCACCTCACCTTCATCGATAGAATCAAGTCCGAAAATTCCCCGCATAAGATCAGTCCGTCCTGCCCCTACCAGACCTGAAAATCCTAATATTTCACCAGCATATAATTTAAAATTAATATTTTTAAAAATATCTCCTTTAGTAAGGTTCTTTACCGCCAATAAAACCTCTCCAACTTCATGACTTCTCTCAATTTTCCTTCTTAAATATTTATTTTCAATTTTCCTTCCCACCATCATCCGAACTATACCATCATATTTCAAATCACTTACCGGTTTGGTGCCAATCAGCTTTCCATCTCTCAAAACAGTTACGGTATCCGCAATTTCAAAAACTTCTTCAAGTCGATGTGAAATATAGATTATAGATTTCCCTTGCTCTTTCAATTTTTTTATTGTCTCAAACAGCTTATTAGTTTCATGCAACGTGAGTGTAGCAGTAGGCTCGTCCATGATGATAATCTCACTTTCATAGGCAAGAGCCTTTGCTATTTCTACCATCTGTTGTTGTGCAACTGAAAGGCTTGAGACCAGCATTTTTGGATTTATGTCAGCTTCCAATTGCTCAAGGTATTTTTTACACTCTCTATTCAACTTATTTTCATCAATATAACCAAAAATAGTTTTTCGATCCTCATTCCCTAAAAAAATATTATCAGCAACAGTAAGATTCATACAGAGGGTTAATTCCTGATAAATAGTGCTTATGCCAAATTCCTGAGCCTGACGTGGGTTGTTTATTTTAATCTCATTTCCCCTGTATATTATCTGTCCTCCATCTGGCTGATACACACCAGACAAAATTTTAATTAAAGTAGACTTCCCCGCGCCATTTTCCCCGACCAAGGCATGTACTTCTCCTTTGTAGACTTCAAAGGAGACATTATCTAAGGCCAGTACACCCGGAAATCGTTTGGATATATCTTTCATAACAAAAATTTTTTCAGAATCCATTATTACTATCCCTTGATTTTCATCATCTTTACCACGATCCATAATTTTTATTGATAATATTCAATAGATCTTACAATTTCATGACATGCCCCTATAACATGATAATCAGTTTTCCCCGGTGGAGATTTCTTATTACTTAATGGCTTTTTATCTTTTGATAAAATTCGATACCAACCTCCAAAGGTGTGGTCCAAGAAATATTTTTCTGAATATTCCCAACATTCAGTATAAATCTTCCAATAATCCTGATTGCCTGTTCTAAGTGCTAAAATTGCGGAACTGGCCAGGGTTTCAGCAAATACCCAATAGTATCTATCCGTATCAAGAATTTGTACTTCTTTATCAAAAGTATAATTAAAGCCTCCATTCTCTTTATCCCATCCAAAATCAATGGCTTTATTGAAAAGATGCTCTGCAACTTTCAATTGCCAATCTTCTGGTTTATATCGCTCCAATACAAGTAATAACTTACTCCACTCTGCAAAATGTCCCGGTAAAAACCCATACGGTTTATAAAGATTTTTTGGATCTTCCTTGTTATACGCCCAATCTATCTCCCAATTAGTTTTATAATGCTCCCATATCATACCGTTACATTTCTTTGCAAGCTCGACGGTTATTTTATGAGCTAATGTATATGCTCTATCAAGATACCTTCTCTCCCTTGTTGCCTCAAATGCCGCCAGCATGGCCTCTGCCATATGCATGTTGCAGTTTTGCCCCCTATACGGATCAATGACCTGAAAATCATTCGAACATTCATCGACATACAGCTCGTACTGTGAATCCCATAGAGTTTTCTCCATAAAATTATATATATCCTCAATAAGAGGATAAGCCTCTCCTATACCAGCTTTATATGCATTGCTTACGGCACAAAGATAGAATGCCTGGCCATAGGTCATTTTATTACCAATAATAGGTGTATACCCCTGTGCTAACTGATGATATCCACCATTTATTTTGTCTTTAAGTACTATTTCTAAAAATTCAAGACCATATCTTATATAATCCTTATATTCACGATGACCTTTCATAAAAAGCCCAAAACAAAAATTTAATATGAAGCGCGTTATGCTCACAAGATCTTTTATGTCCTTATCATAAACTTCACCATTATCAAGGTAAGCACAGTAGTATCCCCCATTTTCATCGTCTTTAACAAAAGGTTTATAGAATTCAATAATATCTAATGCGTGTGTAGCTACAAATTGTGGGTCATTATATTTTTTCATCCTCTGTCCCTCAATTATTACGTTACTTCATTCATTGATAATTTCTACTGTCATCAACCCTTACAGGTCCACAAGATTTTCGTTCAATAAATTCAGTTTCTAAAATAATCCTTTTACCTCTACTGGACTTTTCATTGTCAAGAATGTCAATCAATCTTTCAGTTGCTATTATGCCACACCTTAACTTTGGATAATGTACGGTTGTTAATGGGACATTCAATAATTCTGCAATATCTATGTCATCATAACCAATAATTGAAATATGCCCTGGGATGGATAAACTTAATTCTTGTATTGCTTTTATAGACCCTAGAGCTGCATAGTCATTATTTGCCACTATTGCAGTGACGTCAAAATGTTTTTTAAGAAGGTTTAAAGTAATTTCATATGCATTTCTTTTATCTAAGGCATTTTCAGTTATAAAGTAATCCTTCATTTCTAAATTGTTTTCTTCCATAACATCTTTATATGCCACAAATCGTTCATTTGAAGAATAGACATCGGGCCCTTTCAAAAAAACTATATTTTTATGCCCAAGCTCAATAAGATATTCCACAACTTTTTTTCCAGCTTTATAATCATCAGCAATAACATAATTTATTCCTGTAATATCAAGCCTGCATGTCATTATTACAAAACACATTTTCATCTTATTCAATTTTTTAACGAGTACATCATTCAAATCAAGAGTCGCAATCAGTAATCCATCCACTCCTCTTCCAATGAGCATCCTTAGATACTTTTCCCCAACTGATACGTCGAATTTCGATTCACATACTATGACACTATAATTATTTTTTTCAGCCGTTTGAATCACACCTCTTGATAATCTCGAATAGAATGGGTTTTCTAAATTGGGTACAATCAAACCTAATGTATGGGTTCTGTTTAAAATAAGGCTGCGAGCAGGAATATTTTGGTGATAATCATATTTTTTTAATATTTTCAGTACTTTTTCTCTTGTTTCTTTTTTTACATATTTTTCATTGTTCACTACTCTTGATACTGTTTTGAGAGAAACTCCTGCAATTTTAGAAATATCTTGTAAAGTATGTCTTTTCATTATTTTTTCGTTATATCCACAGTTTGCTTTTTATTGTGTAGTAACTTATTTACTTTTCTATTTAGTATTTCAAAAATTAATTATTGAAATTAACTAGAAACAAAGTTTGAAAAAATATATTCGTTGATTATAGAAAACATTTTAAAAGATAATATGATACCGTTGTCTGACAACGCTATCATATTATCAAATAATTTACGTTTGTCAAGGCAAAATTTATTATCTGAATTCAGCACATGATTATAAAAGATTATGAAAATATTGGGCTGTTTTGCTCATACTATTTTCATACTATCCTTGTTTAAAAAGTATATCTCGTCTTGTTTGTTGAAACTCGCTATTTGACAACGTAGAGCCAGAAAAACAGGGCGCCTAACTCGAAACTTCTCAAAACTTCAGGTTTGGGCTATACCCACCGAGCCCTCATCTTTCCGAACTGCCATAGGAAGCAGCAGAATACTGACTGCAAGAAGGTACAAAGGTATAAATGCAGCAGGGAAGCTGGGTATCGAAATAGTCGGCACCCCGGCAAAAAGCCTGGCAAGGCGGAACATTGTGGCAATCACGACTGTATTCACCTCAGCCAGAAGCAGTGAGGCAGGAAGAATAACCGGATACAGAACGAGCGTTGCCGCCTCCAGGGCGAGTGAGACGCCCGCAAGCGGCACGATGGGGATGTTCGCAATGATATTGATGTACGGAAATTCCTGAAAGAAGGCGGTCATGACAGGAAAGATATACACCTGCACTGCAGCGCTTGCCGCTATCGACCCGGCAAGAAACCCCGGCATGTACATCCTGAGCTTTTTATACAGCGGCCCTGTAATGAAAAGAATGCCGAAAACAGCGCAGAACGAGAGCAGAAAACCGGGATTCTCAATCGAGAGCGGATTGATAAACCAGAGAATAAAGAACGCAAGCGCAAGGGCATTGAGGTAATTTTTATCTCTATCGAATATGTAGCAGAAAATCCCGCAGAGCGTCATACAGGCCGCCCTCCGCACCGATGGTTTTTCTCCGACGAACATCATAAAGAACAGAACGAAGATGCCGAGAAGCACATATACAACTACTCTGTTCAGTCTGAATAAGCGGAGGATGAAAAAAATAAAAATCACCAAATACCCGATATGAAGGCCCGATACTGCCAGGATGTGCATGGTACCGCTCTTTCTGAACGCATCGGTCATGTGCCGGGGCAGCCTGCTCCTGTCGCCGGTTAAAAGAGCGGATGCAAATTCGTTTTGTGGAAAGGGAAGAACCCTTTTGTTCACTCTCAGAATATAGTCTCTCAGCATGCCAGCAAGCATCACCGGAGAGAATCCGAAAGGCCGCTTCTGAACCAATCCCCCGGCAGTGTATCCCTCGAATAGTGCCCTTGCACCGGTCGACCGAAGGTATCCGCCGTAGGAACCGAACCCCCCGTCAGGAATAGCAAAAAACATCCCGTTAAGCGCCACGGCATCACCTCTTTTTATCCCTGACGCGAAACCGCCAACACGCGCATGCACCTTTTTCCCGGCAATCCCTGTATAATACCCTGAATCCCCGACTTCCGGGGCTTCTATCCGCAGCACACGGGCATCAAAGATGAACGCATTTCGCCTGAATACGGGATAGGTTGTAATCTTGAAGGTGAGGCGGACACGCTCACCGAAGGGAAAAAAATCCGGCGCATATCTGTACAGCGAGTACGCACAGAGCAGAAAAAAGATCACCATGTACACCGGCACTTGTTCGCTTTTTTGTTTTAATAGTATCGCAGCGGCGGATGCGGCAACCGCAACGCCGCAGAGAATAATACTCAGGGTATATAACCGGACAGGGATCAACGTATATGACAGAGCTGCGGTAAGAGTGCCGGAAAAAACAGAGATAAGGGCGAGTTTCTGCGGAAAGGTGAGCCTTCTAAGTAACTTCGAACAAGTTACTTTTTGATACTCGGAAGCGAAACGGCATACGCCACTTTCCATATTCTTCAGTGAAAATACCAGTATATGTATAAAGCGGATTGAGGGGCGCATTTTAGGAATTGAGTCTACTCATACACCTCCTGGCGGCTGAAAGCCACTTCATACCGCTTACGGGACAGTTCCTGAAAATACAGGCAGAGGGTATGCTTCAGATAATCCAGCCCCTCCCCCGTTTTTGCGGATACAACAGCATTGTCCCGGAATCGGCTGAGAAGAGAGGCCTTGACATCCCTGCCTGACAGAAGATCGGCCTTGCTGAACACGTAGTATACCGGCATGGATTCTCCCGAAATCTGCGCAAGCACATCGTTCACCGCTTTAATTCTCTCTGCTGCATCAGGGCTCGAAATATCGACAACATGGAGGAGAATATCCGCCTCCTTTACCTCCTCGAGTGTGGACCGGAATGAGGCGATAAGGGTATGCGGCAGCCTCTTTATAAAACCAACGGTATCGGTAACGAGCGCCTTCATGCCGTCACCGAGCCAGACCTCGCGCGTCGCCGGATCAAGAGTGGCGAAGAGCCTGCTTTCGGTGTACAGGCTGGAGTGCGAGAGGGCATTGAGAAGTGATGATTTACCGGCGTTGGTGTACCCCACAAGCGCAACCCTATTTTTATACTGCCTGTTCTTTCGAATGACCATGCGGTGTTTGCCGACCGAGACGAGGTCTCTCTTTATCTTGGTGATTCGCCTGGATATGCGGCGCCGGTCCATCTCGAGCTGCTTCTCACCGGGGCCCCGCATGCCGATTCCTCCTTCGATTCTGTTCAGATGCGGCCACATATGCCGCAATCGCGGAAGTGAGTAAACGAGGGTCGCAAGCTCTACCTGTAGTTTTGCCTCCTTTGTTCTGGCCCGTTTCTCGAATATTTCTAAAATGATTTCAGTCCTCGTAATCACTCTGCGCTTGATAACGCGCTCGAGATTTCTGAGCTGAACCGGGGAGAGCTCGAAATCGAAGATGACCGCTTCGGCGCTGTGTTCCCGCACGATATGCCGTATCTCCCGGGCCTTCCCCTCACCCACATACCATGCGGCATCTATCTTTTCTCTGTGCTGAATAAGTTTCGCCCCTGTAATAAACCCGGCGGTTTCTGCGAGGAGGGAAAGCTCTTCAAGGGACAATTCGCGATCTACGTCGTTTCTCTTGTCTGTATTTACACCTATGAGTATGGCAGATTTTTGATTATCCATGTACTACTTTTATAATAAATACGGTGGCTCAAAAGGCAAGATAATTTTTTTTTGACATTTCTGACATATTAGGGTACTATATACCGCCATGAAAAGGAAATTTATCGTGCTCTATGCCCTTTTTGCGCTTTTTGCGCTGGGCCTGCTTTTCCTATCGCTAGGCAGATACAGGTTCTATCAAAAATATATCAACATCAATTTATCAGACTCCCGCTCTTCAACCCATTACACCGATACAGATACCCGGGAATCGACAGCAACTGTTGATACCTCTGCAGTACAGAAAATAGATATCAACAGCGCGGATATCGACCTGATTATGCGTCTTCCCGGTGTAGGGAGGGAAACTGCACTTCATATCATAGAATACAGGAGTAAAAACGGTGATTTTACACGTGTGGACGACCTCATCGGGGTGAGTGGAATAGGTGTAAAAAAACTTGAAAAGTTAAGGGATTATGTTATTATCAGATAGAAAAAATATTCCTACGTGCGTATTTTACTGGATTTTTATATTTAATACTATATACTAGATTATATACTAGTCGGCAGAAGTAATTAGCTTTTTGCGGGGGAATTACATGAGTGATAACGAAGAAAAAGCATCTTCACCCTTTGACGACCAGGTAGACGAGGATGAAACTATCGCCCTTTCAAAAGATGAGATCAACGACATCCTTTCCGAAGCGGAAATAGTGGATGAAAAAAAGGGGACGAAACCCGTTGAAGCTCCTGAAATCGATGCCGAGGGACCACCTTCTTTAGAAGAAGAGCCGACTGTAGAAACTCCGGAAGAGGAAGAATTCGATATATCCGGCGAAATTGATGAGTTGACGGCCGAAGATCTCGAAAAAATCGAGCTTGAAGAAACAGACCTTGAATCCTTTACCGAGGAACTTGAGGGCGAGCTTGGAGAAGAGCCTGAGATTTCCGAGATTACCGGTATTGAAGAAGTAGTTGCAGAAATTCCGGAGAGGGTAGAAGGTACCGACACCGGAGGTATACAGCTTAAAGCGGGGATCGATGAAGAAGTGGACCTGGACTCATACCTTGATTCCGTTGAAACTGAAATAGACCTCGATTCTCTTGATCTGGAGGGTGAAGAAGAACTCGTTGAACCGCCTGTTCTCGGGGAAGAGGAAGAAGTGTCACTGGAGATGGAATCGGGAGAGATGCAGGAAGGCCCATTGATCGAAGACCTTGAAGAGGAGGCTTTGTCAGAAGAGGCCTTTTCAGAGGAGATATCTCTCGAAGATGTCGAGGAAGAGCTTGCCTCAGAGGAACTGCTATCAGGAGTAGCTCCGTCAGAACAAGCAGCTGAGGAAGGCATCGGTGAAGAAGATGTAACGCTGATGGAGCCCGGCGGGGAAGAAATGATAATCCCCGAAGAACCGGCACAGATGTTTGAAGCAGAGGAGACTGCAGGCGAAGCCGAGGATCTTGGTTTCGAAGGAGAAATCACGCTCGATCAGGAGGAAGAGAAGATCCTCAATGAAGACTTCGACCTTGAGACAATCATTGAAGAAGCAGATGAATCCGAAGAGGTGGTTAGCGTTACAGGGGAGGAGCTTGAAAACATGAGCGCGGATGCCGAAAGCGCCGCAATCGATGCTGATCTTCTGAAAAACATCACGACTGTACTCAAGTACATGGACATGCTCCTCGGCGAGCTTCCTGAAGACAAGATCAAGGAGTTTTCTCAGTCTGAATATTTCTCCGTTTACAGGGATGTGTTCGAAAAGTTGAATCTTATGCAGGGCTGAGACATGTCTCCCTGACGATCACCGGTTATATCCGTGTTCGAAAGGTGAGCCTTTTGCCGGGATGAATTTATACGAGAAAAATCCTCTTATCCAAGAAATGTCCGTCCATAGGAAACGCCTGTCCCCATTTTTTACTGTAGAATTTCCTGCACTATACTGCTAATATCAAACACTCGTATTCTTTGTTTCAGGCCCCATGTATCACACCCCTGCTCATCATTCAGACATTTTTCCGGAACCGTGTATGATGCTTGATTTCATTTGCAAGGTTCTCGGTTTCTTGCTATGTTAGGGCCACCATCGACAGGGGGTACAATGAGAATATATACAGAATGCATCCCGTGTTTTGCGCGCCAGGCGGTTGAGGCTTCTGAAATGGCGACAAAAGACCTGGAATTACGGGAAAAGATACTTCGTGCCGCTCTCAGGGAGATCGCACGGCTTCCATTCGACCGAACACCTCCCTATGCCGGAGTGCTTATTCACAGGATCGTGCGAAAAATGGCCGGCGATGTAGACCCCTATAAGGAGCTCAAAACCCTCTATAATAAAAAAGCGCTTGAATACTATGCCTCTATGAAAAAACTGGTCGATGATGCCGAAGACCGTTTTGAAACCGCCGTTCGTCTCGCGATAGCCGGAAACAACATCGATTTCGGCGTTCGGAAAAACAGCGATGTCATCCATATGGGCGATATAATAGAGGATACGCTTCACACACCGTTCAAAATCAATCATTTCGCATCTTTCAGGCAGGCTGTCGAGAAATCGTCCCGGATTCTCTATATCGCGGATAACGCCGGGGAGATCGTGTTCGACAGAGTACTCATTGAAGAGATTCCGGCTTTTCGTGAAAAAGTCGTGTTTGTGGTAAAGGGCCACCATGTTTTAAACGATGCAACCATGAGTGATGCGCAGGAGGCGGGATTAACCGGTTTAGTGCGTGTAATCGACAATGGAAGCGACGCACCAGGCACGATCGTTAAGGAATGCAGTGAGGAATTCAAGAAAGAGCTCACAGATGCCGACCTCATCATCGCAAAGGGCCAGGGCAACTACGAAACCCTCTCCGAAGAAAACTATCACACGTTCTTCCTCCTGAAGGCAAAATGCCCGGTCATTGCTCGCGACCTCGTCGTCGCTGTCGGTGATATTGTTCTTTTGGAGCATATTTCTGATTGAGTGTTTTTCGATGGATTTCCTCGTTGACCCTCCTTTTCTAATACTTTCCCTGCATGTATCTCATCGATTTTTTCTCATCAATTTTTCGAATTTTCGAAACAAAAACCCGACCCTTTTTGTTTAATAAAGGTAGAACATTTACTGATGAGGAGGTACAGAACATGAGAAACTTCAACCTGGCGGTACTTGAAGGGAGGCTCGTTGGCGACCCCGAGATTCGCTACACACAGGGGGGCACTGCATTGTGCAGGTTTTCCATTGCCAACAACTTCGACCACTACAAGGATGATGAGCTGCAGAAAGAGGTGAACTTCTTTGATGTCACCACCTGGTCAAAACTTGCCGAGCTCTGCAACGAACATCTCAGCAAGGGAAGGCGTGTCATTGTAAACGGCAGGCTGAGGCACAACCGCTGGCAGGACGAATCGGGAACCAATCACTCAAAGATCGACGTTATCGGCAATCAGGTGCAGTTTCTGGATTTCAAGGAACAGGAAGGGGAAGGCTCGCATACATCGGATGACGACACTCCCTTTTGAGGCCGGCAGGGCTTTCAACAGAAAAAGCAGGCTGTACGTATGCCTGCATCTATCGGAAGAAACATTTTGGCTCATCCCGTGTCTGGAGCGAACACAGCAGGCAGCCGCCTTTGCTGAAATCGCCCATCAGCTTTGTGCAGGGCATTCAGCTGCGGCTGCCCGGTTTTACAAAGAATAAAATAAGCACATCGATATTTGAAACTGGAATTTCCGTATTTTAACCCAGAACTTTAATGGGTAAAACCATAAAGGAGGTGTAAAAATGATTCGATAATGAAAAAAGAATTGGAAGTCTTTTTCTGTTTCGACAAAAAATGAAAAATATCAGTCCTATATTCATCCCTATTACAGCTTCTTTTGCGCTCCTCCTGTTTTTTTTCTCCGTGGCCCCCGTGTGTGCCGAGGATGTTTCATATGTCAAACAGGCCGGGCCCCCGAAAATAACCGAACAGGGAATCGTGTTTACCTATCAGCCGCAAGAACCAATCCCGAAATACGTCACGGTAAGCGGAGATTTCGACGATTGGCAGGATGTTCATTTAATGACCAGGAATCATTACGATGTGTTCTTCTTTGTATATAAAAAACCGGGGAAAAAGGGCATTCTCCTGAATAAAGGGATGTATCGCTACAGGTTCCTCGTGGACGGTATATGGATAAACGATCCCAAAAATCCCCGTACTGTGTACGATTCAACCGGAACAGAGCTCTCATACTTTGAAGTAAAAAAGCCGGTTCTTCTCGTTGACTACAACCCCGTTCGGCTGAAAGAAAACACCTGTATTTTCTATTACAGGGACAATTCTGCGAAACATGTAAACCTCATCGGTGACTTCAATAACTGGAATCCCTACTCACTGCCAATGAAAAAAAATAAAAGCGGATACTGGGAAATAGAAGTGGATATTCCGCCAGGCCTCTATGCCTATCAGTTCATCGTTGACGGCACGTATATAAAAGATCCCCTCGGTCAAAGTATGATGGTTGATAGATTCGACTATGAAATGTCACTCCTTGAAATCCCCGGAAAATAGATTATAAAGACACGCATGAAGCATAAAACGGGCTTATAGGCAGGCCAAAGAATGAAGGTAATTGTTTATGAAGTTATTGAACTGCAGGAACGGGTTTGTAGGCAAAAGAATCGGGAACTATCACGATATTTTTCTGAGCTATCAGTACCTCTTCAGGGCCGTATAGATTCACACTGAATGTCCCGATGGTGTCGAAGAGCATCTTTACGGAGAACGCGGTCCATTCTGGCCGCAGGGGAATCAGTTTCGAAGCGTACGGTTCCACCTGCTGGGTGTCGAGCCTGTACACGACAACACGCGCTTCTTTGAGGCCCAACGGCGCTTGCGCCTTTAGAAAAAGCGTCACGTTTCCTCTTGTAAAGGTGTTGGATTTATGTATAGGCCTGAGCCTCGTGAAATCGACGTCCTCACAGAAGTACAGCCGGTATCCCCCTCCTGTACCCCGCATATTCCTCGTTCCGTACAGCATGAAAGAGGCAAGAATCACAACGATGAGCACCGCAACGGGTATCCATCTGCCGCCCCCTCTTGAAGGTACATGCTTTTGTGGAAATGTCGGACGAATCGGCCTCTGTACGGGAGGCCCTGCCGGAGCAACCGGTGCCTCTTTCTCCACCTCGGCAACCTGCTCCTGATAACCCGTTTCAAACTGCCTGCCGTAATCGCCTTCGGATAGTGCTGTCGTAGACGGACCCGGGATCCTCACCGCGTGCCGTTTAAGAAACGACGTCCCCACGATGGCAACGAATAATGAAACACCCACCAGGAACACAAGGCCGAGCACGATAATCAAAAACATTTCAGCAGGACACCTTTTGCCATAATCTATCGATCATTTGGCTGAGGATATACTTCTCATTGATTTTCGGTAATTTCTGAAAAAACTGAAATAAATCCGGCAGACGGCTTCAGAAAATCGACTCTGCACCCCACATCGATCTTTTCACCGCCCCTTCCCTCTATCGTGACGTGAAGATCGTCCTTCTTTACAATATTCCTCACACCTTTGAAATCCTTCTTTATCGGTACAAGGCCCATAATGAGCTTGAAATGCGAAGGTGTATCCGAATGTAAATCGACAACGGTTTTAAACCCCCGTTCGGTAAAGAGATTCTTTTCAACACTCTCTTTAATACCGTAGTTAAAGAAGGAGGTCACCTCCTCAATACCGAGTACCGATCTGCAGCGTCCGTTCCACGGTGGGTAGTACCTCCCCCCGTTGGACATCCAGAATACCGTCTGAGCAAGCACCTTCGGGTCTTTCAACTGAAAATAGAGATATCCCTCCTCAGGCACGGAAACCGCGCTGAAAGTAAAATCAAGCGTGGGATCGCTGATGAACATGAGAAGGTCCTCATACCCTGACGGCGCCGGGTACCTGGTTGCATCGATCGTACTTCCATCGAGACAGGGGACCTTCTCCCTGTCTGTGACTTCCGTGTTCGGCTTCATTCGAATGTAGCCGCCGGCTTTCGGATCCTCGAAATACTTCGTCGGTGTAAATCCTGTTATCGGCTGCGAGATATCTACTATGCCGGACCACTCCCTGTCAGGGAGTTTCAAGGTCGGATGATTCCCGAGCGGCATCTTGCCGGTAAAACCATCGATAAGATGATCGATGTATATAACCGGTTCACCCTTTTTAAGCCCGATGAACTTCTTGATTTCAGCAAATTCCTGCCGCATGCCCTGTCTAAGGGCAAGCATCGATTCATCGCTTTTTCTTGCCAGGTCGACAAAATCCCAGTTTTCGCATGCCGTATCGCCGTGTATTGGATAGGTTGTTTTCGCATACGGGTCCTCCCCGCCGCCGAAAGGAAAACAGAAAAAATCACCCCGTAAAACTCCGAGAATCTCATCAACATCATACTTCTGCTCGCGCCACCAGGGTGCGATGAAGAAGGGATTAATGTCTCTGTTTCCCGCCTTGAACGAGGCGGTTAGATGCCCACCCTGCACCGTTACCGCTGTGCGTACCATATCGTTCGTAAGTGTGTAGCTCGGCTGTCCGTCAAGTGTTTTTATGATTCCCATTGTTCATCCCCTTTCATCTATTTCTATTCATGCTTTATCCGATAATTGTAACACAGGTCATAGAATAAAAAAAGGAATTTATAAAACAGCCGATGAGCTGGATGTTCTTCGCGTTGTGCAAGCAGGAACTTTATACTGTCGACATTATCCGAACACAAAGCGGCCGGCTTATGAGCGAGGAAGGGTCATGCAAAAACCCGCAATTGAAGGCGGCACACCGGTGAGGGAGAGCCCTCTCCTATTTTCACCGCCATACATACAAAAGCAAGAAATCGATGAAGTGACCGCGGTTCTCAAATCGGGGTGGATTACCCGGGGCGGGAAATGCGAGGAGTTTGAAGAGGCTCTTGCTGCATATACGGGCGCCGAAGCATGTACCGTGCTCTCATCGGCGACCGCCGGGCTCTTCCTTTCCCTGAAACTTTGCGGCATCGGCCCCGGTGACGAAGTCATCACAACACCCTACACCTTTGCAGCAACGGTAAATGTCATCCTGCATATCGGGGCGCGCCCTGTCTTCGCCGACATTGAAAAAAGGACGTTCAACATTTCACCCGATGAAATAGAAAAAAAGATTACGCGAAAGACAAAGGCGGTTATTCCTGTTCATTTTGCAGGCGGACCTGCTCGAATGGATGCTATTCAGGCACTGGTCTCGCATCACCAAATCGCCGTTATCGAGGATGCAGCGCATGCCATAAGCGCATCCTATCACGGGCGAAAAATCGGAAGCGGGGAAAACCCCGCTGTATTCTCCTTTCATGCGGTTAAAAATCTCACAACCGGGGAGGGCGGCGCTGTGCTATCGAATGACGAGGAGTTTATAAAACGGCTGAAGCTTTATTCCCTGCACGGCCAGACGAAGGATGCGTATGAAAAACTCAAAATCGGAAACTGGAAGTACGATATAGCGGTGCCCGGTTATAAATTCAATATGACCGATATTCAGGCTGCAATCGGGCTGTGTCAGCTCAGGCGCCTCGATCAAAACAGGGAACGGCGAAAAGACATCGCAGCAAGGTACACGTCGTTATTACAGCAGTTTGATTTTGTGCGCACTCTCCAAGAGGAGCCCGGCACCACCCACGCCTGGCATATCTACCCCCTCTGTGTCGACTTTTCACGGCTTTCGATCGACAGGGACAATTTCATCAGCGCTCTCGGCAGAGAAAACATAGCAGCCAACGTGCACTTCATACCGGTTCACCTTATGAGCTATTACAAAAAGACTTTCGGATATCGACCCGATTATTTTCCCGTTTCCTATCACACGTACCTTCAGGAAGTCACCCTCCCCCTGTATCCGCAGATGACAGAGGAGGATATCGACTCCGTTCTCGAAGCTGTGGAAAAGCTACTCACCTACTATAAAAAATAGGCTCATGGGCAAAAAAGTAAAAAATTCATCCTGCTCGATAATCCCATACATGAGATTACGATCGTGCGAAAAACTGTATAACCGTGAACAATCGTAAAATAACTTCATAATAGAGGAATACTCGATTATATTAGGACCAGCATGGTGCCGATAGGCACTTTCTTAATCTCCAACCTTGAGTAAAAAGAACATACAAGAATGCATCCGGTATTTGTAAAGATAGGGCCCATCGAAATCCGTTACTACGGGCTCATGTACGTCATAGGTATCGTGATCGGGATCTTTCTTCTACGAAGGGAAATAGTCAGAAAAAAAATCGGTCTTACGAAAGACGACGTAATTAGCTTCGTATTCTGGACAGTAGTCGGCGGGATTTTAGGGGCACGGCTCTACTACGTCATATTCATGTGGAAGGATTATTATGCTGCCAATCCTCTCGAGATATTCGCCATCTGGAACGGCGGCCTTGCCATACATGGCGGCATACTGGGTGGATCGCTTTTCATCTATTGGTTCTCCCGCATAAAAAAAGTGCACTATTTCGATCTTCTCGACGCAACAGCGCCGCTTCTTGCTCTCGGACAGGCCATAGGGCGAATCGGAAACTTCATGAACGGTGATGCACACGGCCTGCCGACAGCACTCCCGTGGGGCATCGTGTTTCCCGAAGACAGCCCCGCCGGGATGCAGTTTCCCGGTCAGCCCCTGCACCCGGTTATGCTTTACGAGCTCGTGCTCAACCTGGTTTTATTTTTCATACTCTGGAAGCTGCGGAAGGGCACTCATAAAAGGGGCTTTATTTTCGATATGTATCTTATTAACTACGGCATCATCCGTTTCTTCGTAAGCTTTCTCAGGGCCGACAGTCTCATGCTGGAAAGGTTGCGTGGCGCCCAGGTGCTCAGCGCGCTGTTTGTGGCAGGCGGCCTGGCATTTATGTTCGCATTCAAGTTATGGAAGGGATATGAACAAGCTGATGGATCAGTCGATGGGGAAACCAGACCCGGCAGCGAGGGGCAGTAAAAAAGGTCGTAACCTGCGCATGCGTACTATTGAGCGGACTGCCGAATTCTGCATTTCGATGAGCCGGTGCCAATAAAAAATATTTATCGAGGAACAGAATGCTCTCAATTATCGCAGACCTGCACACCCACACCCTGGCAAGCGGACACGGCATCGACACTGCACGCACCATGGCTGAAGCTGCATGCAGGCAGGGACTTTTAGGGATCGGGATCACCGATCACGGCCCCGGTATACAGGGCGGGCCGGATCCGATCTACTTTCTCTCTCTAAAGCGCATGTTCGGCGGGCTTCATTTGCCAATAAGAATCTTTACCGGTGTTGAGGATGACATCAGCAGCAAAAACGGCGAGCTTACCCTGCATGATGATGTTCTGTCCGGACTTGATCTCGTAACAGCAGGTCTTCACCCCTTCTCCTGGATCGCCGAACTCAACAGGACAGAAAGGACAGAGGCAATCGTCAATGCCATGGGAAGGGGCAAAATCAGGATGTTCACCCATCCTGTCGGCACCTACTACGATGTTGATATCGACCCGGTTATCGATGCCGCTGTCCAAAGCAGGGTCGCGCTCGAGCTCAATACGAGCAAGCTTCAGCAGAAAAAGACGGTGCTCGAATACCTCGAGAAATGCGCCAGGGAGGGGGCGCAGATTGCAGTCAATTCCGACGCCCATATAGCGGAGGAGGTCGGCCAGTTCTCAACGGCACTCGACTATCTTCATGAAGTGCAGTTTCCCGAAAAGCTCATAATAAACAGAAACAGAGAAGCAATCGCATCATTCTTCGGTATCAGGTGGTAGATTGCTCTGGCAACGTGATAGTTTCAGGTGGTAGCAATATGAAAACAGTACTGTTCGGCGACCGTCCCTTTGAAACTGAGCTCGTTATCTTCGACAAGGACGGAACTCTCACAGACTTCAGAAAAACATGGTTCGCCATCCTGGAAAAGCGGATGGAGATCATCCTCAGGGAAATTAACCTCAACTGTACCGAAGAAGAGTTCAGAAAAACTGTATATCAAACATACGGTATATCAGGCCGGTACATCGACCCGTACGGGCCATTCCCCTACACCCCGCCCTGGGAGGACGAGATCGTATTCGCGACCATTCTGTACCGCATGGGCGTGCCCTGGCAAGAGGGTAAGAACATTGCTCGCTACAGCACCCAGAAGGCGGAGGAGGAGCTTGACCGCGGCAGGTGTACCGAGCTCATAGACGGTGTGAAGGATGTTCTCGAACGGCTCAAGAGAGGCGGCATCCTCATATCCCTTGCAACAGCTGATCTAACCCAAATCGCAACGGATGTTCTGAAGCACACGGGCGTATACGACCTGTTCGATTTCGTTATCGGGGCTGATAAAACAGAAAACAACAAACCTCATCCGGAGATGATCTTCAAAACCCTCGAAGCGTTGAAGGTCGACGGACGCAGCACCGCATTCGTCGGTGATGCAATTACAGACATGCAGATGGCAAAGTCGGCAGCACTCGGCCTGGTTGTGGGTATTGTTGAAGACGGCGTCGCCCTCTCGGAGGACCTGAAAAAGGATGCAGATGTGGTGCTGAACTCAGTCCGGGATATCAGGGTTGTGTAACGAGGCGACCGAAAAATACTCGTACTTTAATCGACTTTTACGCTGACTCGGCCACATCCAGGTTTGGCCGCTTTCATGTCTATTTTACAAACCATACCTCAAGCCCAGTCAATAAAATTTCCTTCAATCGGGGTCAACAGCCACTTCCATAAAGGAATAAATTTTATTTTATTAGAATTAAATACCATCTCTTCTTCTTCATCCCAGGTAATAATAATTAAATCATTGCAATTTAATCTTTCAGAGGCTTTTACTAATGCTCGAATCTCTCGTTTTTTTGTACTCTCATCCGCTACTGAAAAACATACCTGTATTAGCTGTTTTATTTTTAAATCCTCTCTTATTAAAAAATCTACCTCAAAATTATTTTGGGAATAAAAATAAATTTCCTTGCCCCGTATTTTCAATTCTAAATACACTAAATTTTCCATTAATTTTCCATAATCAAGAGTTGTTTTGGGAACAAGAGAGTTTATTAAACCATTATCTATGCAGTAGATTTTTCTTGGTTGTTTAATTTGCTCTTTAATTTTAAATGAAAAGGGATTAAGTATAAACGTTAAATAAGCCTCTTCCAAATAATTTGAATAATTTTTTACTGTATGAATACTTTTTATCTCAAAAATATTTTTAATCTTATTATAAGTAATCTTAGAGCTAAAATTCGAAATAGCAAATAGTGCCATCTCTTTTAAATCTTTAATATATTTAACGTTGTATCTCAAGACAATATCTCGAGTAGTTATCTTATCAAATAATTCTCGTAAATAACTTCTTTTAGCCTCGATTTTAAGAGCCTCCGGCATACCACCTTCTATCAAATACTCCTCAATCGATTTTTTAATAATTGCCCTTTTTTCTGTAATATAGAAATCTTCTTCTTCTACAAAGATATGCTTAAAGGTTAAAAATTCTCTGAAAGAAAATGGATAAAGTTCAATACTAAAATGTCTTCCAGTTAAGTGAGTAGCTAATTCTCTACTCAAAAGTTTGGAATTACTTCCGGAGACAATAATATTATAGCCTTTTCTTTTCAGACGATTAACAAATAATTCCCAACCTTCAATATTTTGAATTTCATCTAATAATAAAAATGTAACTCCAGATGATATTTCATTTAATGTTTCCAAGAAATCATTAAGATCTTTAGATCTTATGCCAACCAGTCTTTCATCATCAAAATCAATATAACCATATTTTTTACCTTTTAATAGCTGGTGGGCTAAAGTAGATTTGCCACATCTTCTTACTCCCATAATTACTTTGATTAAATCTGTTTTAAAAATCTTCTTTATGCCTTGTTGAATATCTCGAGGGATAATTTTCCCTTTAAAAATTTGAGTAATTTCATTTTTTTGTTCTATCAATATTTGCTTGATTAGTTGCTTATCCATAATTAGACTGCTCAAAATATATATAATTTGTGCACTTCATTACACATACTAACACAAATGTTCTTTTCTGTCAAGATCATAAATTCCTTTTCAAAATTTAAGTTGGCTGTGTATAATACTTAGAAAGGATGTTGTTTGTAATTGAATCAACTGAAATAGCAAAATTGCCGGAAAGATACCACTCTTTTCGGCAAACGATGAGGCAATCGATAAAAAGAAAGGAATCAAGAGGCACTATATGTCGGAGAGAAGTAAGGACTGGATAAATCAGGCGGATAGGGACGTTAAGGCTGCTGAATCGCTAATGAAAGATGAATCCTATGAATGGTCCTGCTTTAT
>CAZGJW010000003.1:18267-55111 GCA_964525675.1 uncultured Spirochaetota bacterium | reverse complement strand
CGGGAAACGGATCGTGCACCCTGCTGAACTCCGCCTTTTTATTGAACGTGAGCTCGTCTCTCAGATTCTGTTTTGCAGCCTCCAGTATATCATCCGGCGTAGTGTCGACTCCGAACCGGGCATTCAGGAGGTTGGATATGAAACTATAGATTGACGCCTGTCTTCCGGGCACGGAGTTTAGACAGTACCCGAAGGTGTCACAGGCAGCAGCACGGAGTTGAAATCGCAATGAGTTTACCACCTGGCCATTTTTGGCAAGGGGGTGTCGGTAGGTCAGTCCCGCTGTGTGGTCAGCTCCCTGAGGGCTCGTTGCGTAGGTCACTCCCATTGCCTTTACCGCGCGGGGATCGTGCGCAGGTAAAGCCTGGCCCCTGAATGCGGGAATTCTTGAAATATTAAAAACTTTCGCAGTTTCCACAACGCCGTTTCCTATTGTTCTGCCGAGCTCGGTATCCCGCTCGATCTCCTTCAGCAGGTTGAGCACCGACTCGGGATCGCCGGGCTTCATCTTCCCAGCTTCACTCGATACACCGAGGGCAGAGCCGATTTCTATGAAATCTACGCCAAGGTCGTCGCATATGTGTTTGAACTGTGCGATCCTGTCAGTGTCGGCAATACCAAGATTGGTGCCGATCATACTCACCGCCTCGTACTCGTAGGCGGAGGTACGCCTTCCCTCTTCATCGAAGTATATGATCGAACACTGAACCACGCACCCCGGCATGCAGGCATGCATCTTTCCGTGGCGCTCCCATACTGTACGTCTGGTCACCTCACCCGTGACTTTTTCGAACTCACGCGGTCTGCCGGTACGGTAGTTGTCTCCAGGCATAGTCCCCTGGTAGCTGTTCGATGCAATGGTGAAGGGCGTTCCCTCGGTGGCAAAGAGGCCGCATACCACATCCTTCTTGATCTGGTTTATCCAGCCGCGGACTGTTTTAGTGAATAGCTGGTTGTCTGCAAGGGGAGGGGGAGGTGCGCCGGTATCGTCTATAACCAACGCCTTCAAGCCTTTGGACCCCATGACCGCGCCGAGGCCGCCCCTTCCTGCGCTGCGGGACGGGTCACCGTACATGTCCGTGAGGAACACGGAAGCACCACGGTATTTCCGTTCTCCGGCAGGGCCTATACCAATGAATGCGGGTTTTTCGCCAAATTTCCCGGCTAAAAGCTCGACGAGGTAAAAAACTTTCATCTTCCTATATGGTTCTGCAGGCAGGAGCTCAACATCTTCTTTGGAAATTTTCAGGATATACATGCCGCCGTCTGCAGGGACGTTCTCAATGATTACGGCGCGAATGCCGAGCCTGTCGAGCTTTTGGGCCGCCGGTCCTCCGGCATTTGCCTCTTTTATTCCGAGCGTGAGCGGGCTCTTGGCGCCGACGGAGATCCTGCCGAGCTGTGGCGCGATTGTGCCCGCGAGCGGTCCGCATGCAAATATGAGCCTGTTTTCAGGACCGAGAGGGTCCGTTTCGGGTGGCACTTCGCGTTTCATGATCCGCGCGATTAACCCTCTTCCGCCAATGAGAAGCCAGGCGTCCGGGAGTGGTTCGTACTTCGCAGAAAGTGTGCCCATGTCGACACGAAGCATCTTCACACTGTTATTGCAAACGGGACCGTTTTTCATAATGCAGACTCCGGAATACGCCTGATCAGAAGATTTGTTGAGACCTTTTACGCCAATAATTCTGTTTATCCATCATATCGATTTTTTTTGTTACAATTTTTCATAGTATGTAATTATGTTCATATTTTGTCAAGTAAATTCTCCTTCTCAGCAACTGGTCCGTGAGCCCTGACGGTTAGAGAATGCATATTTTTTATTAAAAACAATTATGCTTAGCTGCGGAATAAGCCCAGCGTCTCAAATCTCCCTGATTATTTCTTTTTTCGTGTACAGGGTATCGATATACCTGCGGGCAGGGGTTTCCCAGGAGAATACATTCTTTCGCGTACTGCGGCGAACCCTGTTGAGTGTTTTTTCGTCGGTCTCTTTAAAGAACAGGGCGCATCGTTTCATAGCATCGTAGAATGAAAAAGGAGTAAAATCTGAAAAAAGCCAGCCGTTTCCCTCTATTTTCCGTCCCTTGATATTAATTGGATGCACCGTGTCTCTGAGACCGCCTGTTGCACGGGCAATAACGGGACAGCCGCACAGAAGGGCCTCTAGCTGAACGATTCCTCCCGGTTCATACAGCGAGGGCATGAGAAATACATCGCAGGAGAGGAGAGGAATGCACATATCCTGAAACCCTATATTCACAGAAACTTCTTTTGGATAGTATGACTGAAGCTGTATTAAACCGTGCAGTATCTCTTCAGCCCTCCTGTCTCCTGATGCGACCGATCCACCGATAATGCCCTGGAAACGAAGCGTTTTGAAAATACCTTCTGAGGCTTCGAGAAGAAGCTGAAATCCTTTCTGTTCAGTAATGCGGTGTATCATGGCAAACAAAACCCTGTCCGTATCCATGTCAAATCCCTTCACAGCCTGGAGCAAGAGCTTGTTTCGCATGTGTGTGAGAATTTCCCGCCTTGTTCTGTCGGGAATTTTTTCGGGCGCGTGCGGACCATTGAGAATTTCCGGGTACCGGGTCTGTATAAGTTTTTTCGTCGAGGGAGATTTTTTCAATCTGCCCATAAGCAGTGGGTAGCTGCTTTCTGCAAAATGAAGTTCTCGAAAACGGCGTTTCAGGCGCTGTTCGAAATCTTCAGAAACAGCGTTGCTTATACCCGTTACGTCGGGAAGTATATGCTCCAGGCCGTCTGATGCGATCTTTATCTGTTCTGCATAAGAAGGGCTTACGGTGATAACGTGATCGCTGAACTGCACACCGGCTGCCATACAGTTTATCCTGTCATTGTGCACCGGATCGCAAAAATCCGGCGCGCGGTCTTCCGGAAGGTTGAACAGCCTGAAGAGGTCGAATCCATTCTCATACCGGTAGTAGGAATCAAAGTACTGCCATCCGACATTGTGCATGACGTGAAAAAAGGAGGTTTTTTTATAGTTTATGTTATACATGTAAAACGGGTCTGCCCGAATCACCCCGTTGATCAAGCCGGTATACGCATCGTTCGTGAGGGTGAAAAGTGGCTTCAGCTCAAGTGTTCTGATTACCTCTGTGCTCGCGCGAGCGAAAGCGATTCTTCGCCTGAGCTTTTCCTCCGCTGTGTAACCCCAGTATAACCCGTCGAAGAATTCATGGTGGTCGAGCAGAATGAAATGAATCCCTTCCACATCCCCGCGGTGTATTCCGACTTCATACTCCCTGTCCTGAATGAAAAAGCGTACGTTCGTGCCCGTGTACCGTATTCTGTAGCGTTTTACCGCATCCTGCATTTTCTGCACGAGTGTTTGATCACCGTATCGGTACAGAGGGGTAATGACGTACACCTCTTCCCCCAGCCTGACGAGCTCACGGGGAAGCTCGAACACCACGTTGGCAAGTCCGCCGCTTTTAGAAAAGGGTTCTGCTTCAGCGGAGAGAAACACGACGGCTCCCCGTTTATTAACGGATCTGAGATACTCACCGATTGTCCTCAAATCTTCCGACTGGTCCTCACAGAGGAGAGCTATGTACTCGATGAGCCTTTTTGCCGACAGTATTCCATTTTTCTGCATGTGGAAAAATACACGTTTTAATCCGAGGAGTACTGTATCCCTCTTTTTTTTGTGGAACAGGTCAAGGATGTACTTCTTGATAAATGAAACAAGCTTATTAAAACTTGCTGCATGTTTTGCGATTTCTTCAAAAAAGAAGTTGAGTGGGATATAACTGATGTCATCGATGATGCACAACCGTGAAAGAGAATCTTTCAGAAAGTTGCCGTAATGTTTCTGCGGCTTGTCAAGTTTTTCGAGCACCAGAAACTTGATTCGATCCGTATAGGAAACGGTTGTATGAATTCGTGAAACCTTGAGCTCTCTTCCGGTAAAGTAGTTGTAGTGTCCGGTTACCGGTGAATATATGGGATCAATAACCCGGTACCAGGTGTCGTCTTCGATGGGGAGAGACTGTTGGTCGAACTGTATACCGATGTCCTGGTTGTGCTCTGAAAAATTAAAGGCGCCTATCCAGTACCGCTCTCCCGTATACTTCAGCGCGGCGGCAACCATAGTATTGTTTGTCCAGAGAAGCCATCCGGGACCCCGGTTGTGCCTGTGAAAGGAATAAACCTCCCGGTAGAACTGTTCTAGGCCGGGCAGTGAGGCAAGCTCGAACTGATTCCAGTTGACATATATATTGTCCAGATAAACCTTCCAGCCCTGCCCCTCTGCGCTCCCCTCGTAATCCATGACCATGTTGTTCATGAAGCAGGTGAGCCATACCGCAGGCCGGAGTCCCCTGAGTCCGAAAGTGTTGAGTGCACGGCGTTCGTCGTGATTCCCGAGAATTCCGAGAAGCTCGGTTCCCGGGGTAAGAGCACCTGGATAGTAGTTGTCGTACAGGTGATAGATTTCACGGACATCGGATTTTCCGTGCGTTATGTTTTCGCAAATCTTGAAGAGGGCCGAATTGTAAGGGATGATGCCGCTTCTGGTAAGAAATCGCTCTCTGCCCCAGTAACATTCAGCTATGTTTACAAAAAAGCGCTTGCCTCTTTTTTGCAGTTTTTTCTCAAGTATGAGGGAGAGGTAGTGGTGGAAGGGGACCGCGATTCTTTCCCTGCAGGCGGAATCGTAATAGCCGGTGGTGATGAAGTGTTCGTCCTCCCGATCATTGACGATAATTGTTCCTTCGACCATCTCCTCATGACTGCGCCTTCTGCTGTACACGAGGGGGAAGTTGTTCTTCTTCATAACGATTGGTACCGCATGTGCCGAATCAAACCGTATGCCGTCGATGTCAAACTTCTCTATGAGAGCACCGATGGAATCGGCAAGCCATTCCCATACCTCGAACTTCCTGTAGTTGAGAAGCCTCCCGTCATTCCAGCTTCCGTAACGGCCGTCCGTCGCCGCTCTGACGACGAGATTGCCGGAATCGTCGTAGCACTGCACGCCCAGGCTGTCGTCGAGCTCCGTGCTCTTTCTGTTTATATGTGGTATGACATCGACAATGATTTTTATGTTTAAGGAGTGCGCTTTCTGAACGAGCCCTGTGAAAGCCTCCTCTCCGCCCAGGGAGGGTTCCATCTCTATAAGGCTCATTGGTGCGAATGGGGAGGGGGAGGAGGCCTCCGGGGCCCAGTCCTCTCTGTTTTTTCCCCGCTTCTGTGCGCCGAGTATGTAAAGTGCGGTGATCTGATATCGCTGTTTCAGGTCCTCCAGGTGTGCTGCAACATCCGAAAAGTTACCGAGCCGAATAACCTCTCCGTTCTCGTTGTAGACGAGTCCGGTATTCCCTGAAGGGTCTTTCCAGTATATACGGGTATGGCCGTGAATGTCGGGAAATATTTCGAGTATCAGCTCACCGCGTAAATCTGGTATTACGTTAATTCTGCCGCTCGACCCATTGTTCAAGATCCGTTCATCGCTGTTTTTTCTTCTTCTATACACAACAAAGTCGAGTTGACCGAGGTTACTGCATGGGTATTCGGCTTCAAAGACCATTTCGTTGTACCTAAGCTCGATATCGCTGTAGTCGAGAAAATCCTCGAGTGGGAGATTGTCGGGCGCACTGTTTCTATAAACTCGTACAAAGTATCTGCTTCTCCCTGCAGTGAGCTTGAATCTGAAATGATGTGTTTCACCGAGCCGCACGGTGAAAAAGGCTGTTGCAAGCGGCGCGTCATACTCCTTCGGGGAAAAGATTCTCTCCAGAGCAATGTTCGCGCGGTTTCGTATTTCATGAAAGTCATGCCCTGCGGCAGCGGTGAGGAGTCGCACTACCTCTCTGAGAGATCCAGCATCGTTTCCCTTTTTATAGCGCCGGGCATAGTGATCGAGCAATATGACGGCTCTGTGGTTCTGTACGAAATCAAAGTTGAGCTCGTCACCCTTGAGCCGGGCATCGAGAAGGGCAAGTATTTTTTGCCTGTTTGCGGGGGTAAACTTTTTGATCTTTTTTGCCGGCGGGATTGCATACACCACCTCGCCGAGCCGTGTCAGCCGTATAACCTCGTTGGTAATGAGATCGAGATCTTCGATCTCCTTTTCTCTCAGTTTTTCAATATGTACATACCCTGTTTCAACTGCACGCTCCTCGATTTCCAAAAGCGTTTTAAAGGCGTCGAAAACTCTGTGTTCATTCTTCTTCGTCTCGTAGAAGAGGGCGTCGAAGATGGTGAGACCGAGATAGAGGGTGGGAATCTCCATCCATGCGGGGCCGAGGCCCACATGGGATAAAACGGTTGTATCGTCCGAGATGTGATAAATGGTAGGGATACCGGGGTTTTCCTTGATGATGACAACACGCCGGGTTTGGAGGTTTTTATCATTGATTTCGGCCAGAGCACGGTGATAGAAACTGACGGCATTCACGATACGTGTTGATAGGTGCACGTTGCCGAGCAGTGTATTTCGTACTGTATGATTCTCAAGTGCTATGACGTTGTACATGTCGTTTTTGATGTCGACAAAGCGCGCATGATACGAGTCGAGAGCTGCGCCCGACAGCAGTCCATCGACCACATTGCTGTCAGGAAGAAACGCAAATCCACGCATATCCCTGAATGCAGTATTGATTTCGCTCTTGACTGCATCAACAGCGACCAGTGATTGTTCTTTTCCAGAGTATCTATAGAGGGATGCCTGTTCCGTTGACCAGGGCAAAGGCAGGTCTCCGCGCAGCTGAGATCATATGAAACGAGAGCCGGGTTTTCAGGCCGGGCCTTATTGCTTACTTGGCTATGATTGTAATTCAGGTTGCCCGGTCTGTCAAGTGATGATTGAGTGCTTGCGGTGTTTCAGAGGCGATATATACGTGACCTGCTTGTCCCCGTTTCTATCCGTCGAAAGTTGGTTCAATACAGGTCGGCTTTACCGGCACACCCGTAGAGTTTGATAAGCTCGATTACTTTGTTTCTCACCCTTTTCTTTCCCTCTGTGGTGAAATCCTCCCGCTCCCGTGACCCAACGGTACGCTGAATATTATCCGGTGAACCGATTACTTCTATGCTGCACTTGAGTCCCTGGTAGTAGTAGAGCTTCAGTATCGAACCCACATGGAAAAGGGCGATTCCTGCCTGAATAACCTCTTTCACCGCTTCTGACGGAAACCCTGTTCCCCCGTGTATAACCAGGGGCACTCCTGTTTTATTTTGTATTTTTTTAACAAGAGCCGTATCGATTTTCGCTTTACCAGTTACCAGTTCATGTACATTGCCGACTGAAACGGCAAGCGCGTCGATGCCAGTTTCTTCTACAAAAACAGCCGCCTCATCCGGGTCGGTGCGTGTCGATACGGTATTTTTCCCGTCCACCGGCAGGTGCCCGAGCTCGGCCTGCACTGCAACATTTTTTTTACGGGCAACAGCCGTGAGCTTTTTCGTTATTGTAAGGTTTTTTTCAAATGGCAGGGATGAGCTGTCCAGCATGACGACGTTGAATCCGAGCTCCATTCCCTGCACGCACTGTTCGAAGGTTTCGGCTTCATTGAGTATGAGGGAAATTGGCACCTTTGATTTTTCAACCGCAACTCGGCCCAGAGCTGCTGCGCACGCAAGCCCCCATTCATTGAACCAGAGCTGGTTGACCGGTGTGCCACCGAAGCCCAGCACCACCGGAGATGAGGCCTCCTCCGCAGCTTCGAGTACAGCCTCGAGAGAATCTTCATTCCAGGCCTGGAAATAACCGACCGCAAAATGGTTGTCCCGGGCTGTATTCAGAAGTACAGGAAACGGTATAAGGGGCATTTTTTCCTCCAGTATGATACTTTAATGTGAAATGCCGTATTCAACAGCGTGCATGGTATTGGAATTTTCACCGACATATACAGGGATTGCAATCGGTAATTATTCCTTTTTTATCTTTTTTGGTACGTATGTGCAGAAATGATTGACAAATTGGATCGGATATTCTAGAATGCCAGCATGTTAACGTTACCAGATAACGTTAACATGCTGGATTTAAACAGGCAAGTGATTTATACGGTTAACGATTGGTATCTCGGTTATTCGGACGATCCGCACCAGCAAAGGTGCTCGATTAATTCAGGTGAGCAGACGCAACCTCCGATAATCTGGCGCGGATAACGTGCTTCTTGGTGACGGTATTGCTACACTGGGATTTTGATTTCAAATAATTTGTATTACAGTTTCAGGGTTTCGTGCTGATGAAATCAGTTACTATCAAAGATATTTCCCGAATTGCAGGTGTTTCAACGATGACGGTTTCAAGAGTTGTAAACAAGGAAAAACATGTAAAAAGAGAAACAAGGGAAAGGGTCATACGTGCGATAAAGAAATACGGGTATGAACCGAACTATTTTGCACGGAGTTTGAAGACGAGGCGCTCGAAAACCATCGGGCTCATAATAGGAGATATTGAAAATCCCTATTACTCCCGACTTTCGAAAGGTGTCATTGATACTGCGGAAGACGCTGATTACAATGTCATGGTCTGCAACTCAAAATACAGCCCTAAGCTCGGCGAAAAATATCTGAATATGCTGCTGAAGCGTGGTGTCGATGGGCTTGTCATCGCAACAATCGATTTTAATGCTGCACTGCTTGAAAAAATAAGCCGTAAGAATGTTCCTTTTGTGCTCGTTACACGGCGACTCGACACACTTGAGGACATCAACTATGTGATCGCTGACGATTACTACGGAGGAAGGCTCGCAGCCGAATATCTCGTTCGCCTCGGCCACAGGAAGATACTTTTTCTACGTGCCGCAGATGTATCCGGTGCCAATGACAGAGTCCGCGCATTCCAGGACGTACTGCAGGAGAACGGTATAGACCTCGGTGAATGTCTCGTTTCAAGAGTTCTCAACAGTTCCGATGAAATCTTCGAAGAGATCAAACAGCTGTTAAAAAAAAGGGCGAATTATACAGCTGTTATTGCAGGGAACGATTTTGTCGCCATAGAGGCAATGGAAGCTATGGTGGAACTTGGCCTCGATATACCGGGAGATGTCTCTCTTATTGGATACGATAATCTCAAAATCACATCAATATTGAAAGTTCCGCTCACCACCGTCGATCAGCCGAAGCTGCTCTTCGGACAGCTTTCTGCAATACGGCTGATCAAGCTCATTGAAGACCCAGAATCACGGAAAAATCCGCAGAAAATAATCAAACGGCCGAAGCTCGTAATACGGAATTCATGCAGAAAGATTGATGGAGTGCAATAAAGTACTGATGAAAAGGAGGTGATGGGAGAATCAGCAGACGTGAGTTGTGTGCTCTAAAAAGCATTAAATTGTAAAAACGTTGTAGAGGAGTGGTGTAGCATTTAAAAATAAGAAACGGAGGTTTTATTATGATGAAGAAAAAAAATATCATTATTGCTTCTATAACAATCATCCTGTTTCTCTTCTCCTTCTTGCCCCTCCTGGCTGGAGGCTCAAAAGAAGAAGCGACAGAAAAGAAGGGATCTGCGGAGCAGAAAAAGATTGTTATCGAGTTCTGGTCATGGAACAATGAAGGGTCCTATCCGATTGTTCATGAGGATGCTGAAAAACGGTTCGAGGCCGATCATCCGAATGTGGATGTAAAGCGTGACTACATCAGCTATTCGGAATACCTGGTTAAGGTGAAAGCGGTTCTGGCAGGTGAGGAAGCACCGGATGTATTCCAGATTCCATGGGCAGGTGAGTACACAGAGCTTGCGCGGTCTGGCAAGCTTCTACCCATGACCGAGTATTTACAGAAAGGATTCCCAAAGTTTTTCGAGAATGTCATGAACGCAATATCTGTCGATAGGGAAGCGTGGGCCGTACCACTCGATCTGAACACCCTGCAGATAGCCTACAACAAGGATATGTTTCGCGAATACGGACTGTCCGTACCGGAATCAATGGATGACCTCATTGATATCACGAAGAAGCTCGCGGACAACGGCAAATTCGGTATTGCTATCGGGACAAAAGATCTGTGGGCGGGTGCTGATGTATTCTTTGCTCAGATCGCCTACACCGATCCAACGCATACGAAAATGGCAATAGCCGATGCAGGCAAGATTTCTTGGGACTCACCTGAGTTCGTACAGGCAGCCCGGAATTGTGTGAAGATGGTTAAGGAGGGTGTTTTCGCTCCCGGTGCAAACTCGATGGAGGCTTTCGTGGGTGCGAAAAATCTTTTTGTGCAGCAGCAGGCAGCCATGTTTTATCCAGTGGGTAACTTCGTAACAGGCGGCCTGACTGCCGACATAGACAAGTCCTTTGAGTACAGTCTCTTCCCATTTCCCCCGATGAAAAAGGGTGATGAGATGTTGCCGACCGGAGGTGTTGCTGAAATGTTCGTGGTTGCAAAGGAGGGAAAAAATATCGACACTGCAATTGATTTCCTGAGGTACATGACGAACGATGATGGAAAGGAAGTGCTCGTTGCAAACGACTTTATTCCTTCAAGCGAGTATACGGGAAGTACCGCCAATTTGAGTGATTTGTACAAAAATATGCTCGATGCGCAGTCTAAGGCACAGAGCAGGGTTGTGTACAACACCAGGGTATACACCGCAGCCATGAACGGTATGCAGGGAATCTTCGGTGGAGATTTAACAGCCGCAGAGTTCATCGATTCTCTCGTTGCAGTGGCAAAACAGTAGGTGCTTATCAATAATGCAGGGATGCACGTTTCGTGCATCCCTGTTTTTCAATGGCTAATAATTTTCGGTATGAAGGGTTGACGTGGGTTTTAGAAAATGCTGAGCAAACGTTTGGGAAAAATCGGGTTTATCTTTTCGCTTCCGGCGATACTCTTTTTTGTGCTTTTTATTTCGATTCCAGTTTTTTTTACCATATTTCTTTCTTTTGCCGGATGGAAGGGGTTCGATCTTTCCCAGATACGGCTCGTCGGATTTCAGAACTACCGCGACGTTATCTACGACAAGATATTCTGGATGTCCTTTTTCCATACGGTAATCTTTGTTATGCTCACAACCGTTTTTCTCAATCTTTTCGGATTTATTGGCGCAATGATCATCGACACGCGGATTCAGGGGACTCGTTTTTTAAAAAATGCAATATTTCTTCCAGTGTTGCTGTCTCCCATCATTATCGGCATTATGTGGTCGCGGATGCTCGATGCCTTCGGTATCGTGAACAAGTTCCTGCAGGCAATGCACGCAACGAAACTCCCCATTCTTTTTCTCGGGAGTCCCGATCTTGCCCTGTATACAATTATCATTGCAACAATCTGGCAGTTTACAGGGTACGATATGCTGCTCTACTATGCAGGTCTGCAGGGAGTGCCCAATGAGCTTGTCGAGGCTGCAAAGATAGATGGCGCGAGCGGGTTCAAGATAGTAATGAATGTGATTATTCCCGTCCTGAGCCCGGTGGTCACCATTACAATGCTCCTGAACATAATCGGCGGTTTTAAAATATTCGATATCGTGTATGTCATGACTGCAGGCGGCCCGAATCATCATAGTGAGGTTCTGGCCACGTATCTTTTCATGCAGGCCTTTCGCTTTAATAATATGGGATTTGCCTCCGTCATTGCGATCGTCATCGTGTTCCTCTCCCTTGCCGCCTCATTGATCAGGATGAAAATAACAAGACAGGAGGTGTAGTTAAAAGCAAATGATCCGCAGGTTTGTACGAAGTGTTGCTATCTACCTCTTCGGTATACTTTTTCTTGTGCCGATTAT
Source organism: uncultured Spirochaetota bacterium (assembly GCA_964525675.1). GTDB lineage: Bacteria > Spirochaetota > B62-G9 > B62-G9 > DRHN01 > CAYSRJ01. The sequence continues at coordinate 43,407 of CAZGJW010000003.1, read as the reverse complement.
CTGGGTCTTTTCTCTGTCCATTCGGAGCAAGAAGGATGTGTTCAGAACGATGTTCTTCACGCGGGATATTCACTTCGAAAATTACATCATAGCGTGGAACACTTTCAATTTCGGGAAACTCTTTCTGAACTCGATCACGGTTACCTGTATATCAGTGATCGTGACGCTTATTATCTCATCCCTTGCCGGATACGCCTTTTCACGGATAAAATACCGGGGGTCTGATTTTTTCTTTTATGTTATACTTCTCGGAATCATGATTCCGCCTGCTGCCGTCATTATTCCACTCTTCTTGATCATGAAATCCTTTGGTTTGTACAATCACCACCTGTCGCTCATTTTGTCATATATCGCTTTCGGTCTTCCCATCGCCGTTCTCATTTTCAGAGGTTTCTTTCTCTCCATTCCCGATGAGCTCATCGAGGCTGCACGGATCGACGGCAGCTCGGAAGTCGGAACTTTTTTTAGAATCGTTATACCTTTGTCCAGGCCGTCATTCGCCACGGTCACCATCTTTCTCTTCATGCAGAACTGGAACGAGTTTATACTTGCCCTAATACTTTTAAAGGACAAAATCCTGTATACACTGCCGGTCGGCATGGCCAACTTTGTCGGACAGTGGGATTCGCCATGGCAGCTTGTCGCTGCAGGAGTGATTATTTCGGCAATTCCTATATTTGTCATATACCTGCTCATTCAGGATCAGTTTGTCAAGGGGCTTACCGCCGGCGCCGTCAAGGGCTGATAAGATAGCGGGGAGCTTTTTCTAAGCGTTGGAACAGAAAAGGCTGAAGTCCAGGGATGAAAAAAGAGGTGAGAGTCATGCATGATCTATCGCCGCGAATTGGAATTATCACCTTTACGGACGACCGGGACGTCGGCCTGTACTCGAAAGAGATAGAAGATAATCTTCGAAAAAAGCAGACTAAGCTCAACAAGATGCTCACCTCCCATGGTGTCACGGTTATCGATCCGCTTGCTGAAATGAGAAAGCTGAACAGTATTCCGTACGGCGTACGGAACAGTCATGATATCGATGCTGCCGTTCGATTTCTGTCAGATAATTTCATAAATGGGGTGATCATCGGAGCATGGAACTGGTCGCCGCCGATGCTCATCATGGATTTCGTTCGTAAGCTGGGGAAACCGGTCATGTACTACTCCGAAAATAATCCCATGGCTGGATCGCTTTCTCAGTTGAGCGCCGCCTGTTCGAGTCTCATGGAGTGGGGGAGCAGTAATTTTGCGCTCAGGCATGAGCGGAGTTTCGGGGATACGGATGGGCTTATATCCTGGGTCCGAACCGTTGCTGCCGTCTCGCGTATCCGCGAAGGGGCACTGCTGCTCTGGGGTGGAACGTATGCCGTGCACATGGAGCAGCTGCAGGATGATGTTCCGAGGCTGAAATCCTTCATGGTTCGGGATATTTTGAGCGAGGACCAGTACATCCTGGTGAGCAGGGCTGAAAAGATTCGGAGTGAACAACCGGAGCGTATCGAACAGTTTCTCGGCTGGCTGAATGAAAAGGGGATGAAAATACGATACGACGGCACAATGCTCACAACTGAAGCACTGGGAAAGCAGATTGCGCTGCTTGTTGCTGCCCGGGATAGGCTTCGTGAGCTTGAAAATGAAAATATACTGGGGGTCTCCATTAAATGCCAGCCGGAAATATATCAGGAATATGGGGTTGATGCGTGTACTCTTCCGGCGTTTCTGCCATTCGGTGTCAATGAAGGCGGCCCGCAAAAAGTGTATCCGACTGTTTGTGAGGGTGACATTAAAGGACTGCTGACGTCTGCCCTCCTTCACCAGATCAATCCTGCAGTGCCACCAGTATTCGGTGATCTCATCTCCGCTGAGGATGATTACATAGAGTTTGCAAACTGCGGCGCAAGTTCCATCTTCTGGGCCGCAAACTCGGATAATCCCGATACGGTGTTTTCGAATACAGAAGCCGTTGGAAATATACACGGTGTTTCAGGGGCTGCCTTCAGCTTTTTCGGAAAGCATGCGCCGGTGGTTACCGTCGCGAGGCTTACACGTATTGCAGGTGAGTACTATATGCAGCTCGGAAGAGGTGAGGCTCTTGATGCGCGAAAGCTTCTTTCACAAAAGCTTGGCAAAAAGCTTGAGCTGCACCTTGCGCAACGATGGGGAAAGATTGTCGTCAATCTCGGGGTGCGTGCTGAGAATTTCGTAAAGGTCATCGGCGCAAATCATCTGAGCGCCACAATCGGCGATCATGTAAAAGAAGTCGAAATCGCCTGCCGAATGTACGGAATACCAGTGATTCGTATCGATTCCGACGAGGAGATGAAACGTTTCTACCGAGATATCCGGTATGCGGCACACCGCAACCGGTACGGAATGTAGCGGATAGAACGGTAAAAACATAAACGGGGGGACTGTCATGACGCCCAAATATGTTATCGGTATCGACCTGGGGACAACACTCGCGAAGTGCGTGATCTACGATGAGAGTGGAACGGCAGTAGCGGAAGCTCAGCGTGAAATGAAAATCGTCTACCCGAAACCGGGGCAGGCCGAGCAGAATGCGGATGATTTCTATACATTTTCCTGCGAACTAATAAGGGAATGCCTCGAGCATTCCGGGCTGGATTCAAAAAATATTGCTGCGATCGGTATCGACAGCCAGATGGGCGGGATTATGTCTATTGATAAAAATTTCAATCCTGTTACCTACTACGATACACCGCTTGACAGCAGGAGCGCGCCGGAAAACCACTACATGCATGAACGCTACGGTGAGCTCATTATTGAAAAGAACGGCTCGATCTCCACATTCGGGAACAAGATCCTGTACTGGAAGAAGAGAAATGAATGGAGGGAGATATATAAGTTTATTCAGCCGTCGGCATTTGTTGCAGGGAAACTCGCCAGCCTCTCGAGCGAGGATGCATATATAGATGAAACGTTTATCTGTTTTTCCGGGCTGAGCGATATGAAAAAAAGTGCTTGGAGTGATGAGCTCTGTGAAAAACTCGGGATTTATCAAGATAAACTTCCGAAGATCGTGAAATCAACGGAAATTATCGGTGAACTTTCATCATCCGGGGCCAGGGATACCGGGCTTTCTCCAGGTATTCCAATATGTGCCGGATGTGGAGATCAGGCTGCAGGATTTGTCGGCGCCGGAATTCTATCGCCGGGCCAGATGGCGGATGTTTCTGGAACAGCCTGTATATTCGCCGTGAATGTCGACAGATACACGTTTGATGCAAAGCATAAAACGGTTGCCTGTATGAAATCGGCTGTTGGTGATCAGTACTATCTGTTGTCCATTGTTCTGGGAGGCAGGACGCACAAATGGTTTGTAGATGAATTTTTTACACAGGAAAAGGACATGCTCGAGTCGAGCGGATCGGACATATACGAATATCTCGATCATCAGGCACAGGAAATAGCCCCGGGCTCAGGCGGTCTTATAGCCGTTGACTATCTGCAGGGCCGCTTTTTCCCGCCGGATTCAAATGTCAGGGGGGTTTTTATCGGGCACAGCTGGGCACATAAAAAGATACACTTTTACCGGGCAATCCTGGAATCGATTGCATATGATCACTATCTCACATTTGTGATCATGAGTGAGATCGTTCCATCGCTGCATCCGGGCCTGGTGACTGCGATCGGAAGCGGCGCGAAGAGCAGGTTCTGGATGCAGCTCAAGGCGGATGTTCTGCAGCTTCCCTATCGGAACCTGTTCAGAAGCGACCTCTCGACACTTGGTTCTGCTGTTATTGCAGGATATTCAGCAGGTATTTTTAAAAGTATTGAAGATACAGTTAAAAATAGTGTTAAAACGAATCTACATGTCGAGCCGAGGACGGGTGAAAACGAAAAGTATTTAAAGTACATCGAGATTTACGATGAACTTTTCAGAATCCTGAAAAATATCTACGCTAAACTATCCTCCTGAGGCTTTTTGGTATACGGAACGGGTGCACAATTAGTATCTTGACAGATGCATACATTGAAAACTCCTGCAAACGGCTGGAGTGCTGGATATTTTTTTGATGGTGAAGAAAGACCTCCTTATCACCTTTTTTTACACTCAAACAGCGAGTTAAGATTTATTTACCTGGGATTTTTATGAATACGAGAGAACGGTTTCATGCGGTCATGAACTTTGAAGCGGATGTCCCGACTATCAAGTCCGAGTACGGGTACTGGACAACAACCGTAAAGCGTTTTATCAGGGAGGGAATGCCCGTTATTGAAGAACTCCCAAAAGACATTTCCGACAACGGCGTTATCAGCGGTGCGAAAAAAGTGGATCCTGAAAGCAGTATTGTAGTGGACAGCAATGTTCGAAACGCCTGCGGCCTCGATTACTATATTTCAAAGTTTCCATTAAATTTCAGCCCCCTTCTCCAAGAAATAACTATCGAAGAGAATGAAGAGTTCAGGACGTTCGTGAACGAGTTTGGAATAACCGTGAAAATCAGAAAAAGCGGAACCGCAGTTCCCTTTGACCTGGATTTCCCGGTCAAGAACAGGAGGGATTTCGACGCTTATAAAGAGCGGTACGATACCGATTTTTCGAAGCGGCTCCCTTCCGGATGGAACCAGTTGTCTGCCCGGCTGAAGGAGAGGGATTTTTCCGTCAGACTGGGCGGCTTTCCGTATGGTTTTTTAGGTTTTCCGCGCCATTTGATCGGGACGACGCCGCTGTTCTATATGATGTATGACGACCCTGGTCTAATAAAGGATATCAATGAGTTTTTTTTGGGGTTCACGATGGAGTACTGGTCGGTCATATTCCGGGATTTTATACCGGATTGTGTGCTCATATGGGAGGATATGGCAAGCCGCACAGGTTCGATGATCTCGGAAAAGATGTTCGAAGAGTTCATGACTCCCTACTACATACGAATTATCGATTTTATCAGGCAGTACGGAATACGGCATATATTCGTCGACAGTGACGGCTATATCGAGAACCTCATTCCCATATGGTACCGACTCGGCGTGACCGGTGTATTCCCTATTGAAATCCAGGCTGGAAACGATCTCAATCGTATTCGTCGTAATTTTCCCAAACTCCAGATTTTAGGTGGTGTGGACAAGCGGGTTTTCACTGCCGATAAGACGAAGCAGGACATCGATTTGGAGCTTGAAAGAATAGAAAAGGCACTGAAGGGCGGCGGCTATATACCCCATGCTGATCATCACGTGCCTGACGATTCGTGCTGGGAGAATTTCAGGTACTACCGGACCAGGCTAAATCAAATCATCGATTTATACGCCAAAACAGGTGCATAGCTTCGTATTTTTTCACCACTATGCAGATGCATTGAAGTAATAATTATCGGTGGTAGCCTATTGTTACCCTCCGGCAGATATAATACCGTTGCTCAGGAGGGCGAACAGCGCTATTGTTATGAGGATGCTTTGCGTCCGGATAATGCCGCTTGACGGTGGTATTAAACTGAAATACGCTTGTGTAGAAACGGACGGGTAATTGTGCGAGAGGTCGGGTTATGAACGGGTACATATGCATACATGGCCATTTTTACCAGCCGCCGAGGGAAAATCCCTGGCTCGAGAAGGTCCAGAAGCAGGATGAGGCCTCACCGTTTCACGACTGGAACGAGCGAGTCAGCTACGAATGTTACGAGCCGAATGCCGCCTCACGAATTCTTGACGATAAAAAGCGGGTCATTTCAATTGTGAACAACTATAAAAAGATGAGCTTCAACTTCGGCCCTACCCTGCTTGCGTGGCTTGAAAGGTACAGGCCCGAGGTATACCGTGCCGTTATTGATGCGGACATAGAGAGCAGAAAATCTTTTTCCGGGCATGGTTCTGCGCTTGCCCAGGCATACAACCACATCATCATGCCGCTTGCTGAAAAAAGGGACAAGGCAACGCAGGTGAAATGGGGGATTGCCGATTTCAGATCCCGTTTCCGCCGTGACCCGGAGGGTATGTGGCTCCCAGAGACGGCGGTCGATTACGAAACCCTCGATATCCTTGCCGATGAGGGCATTTCCTTTACTATCCTCGCTCCTCACCAGGCTGTCCGTGTACGTCCGCAAGGTGGTGAGGAGTGGACGGATATGCGCGGGGGAAAGATCGATACGATGCGGGCCTACCGCTGTAACCTGCCGTCCGGCAGATCGATCGCACTGTTCTTTTACAACGGCGTGATTGCACACGGGGTTAGTTTCGGTGATCTCCTCAGGGATGGAAAAGGTTTTGCCGAGCGCCTTCTTCAACCGCTAACAGGGAGCGAAAAAGATGCCCTCGTGCACATTGCAACAGACGGTGAGACCTACGGGCACCATCACCGGTTCGGCGACATGGCCCTCGCGTACTGTATTCATCACATCGAGTCAAATAACCTTGCTCGGGTCACCGTGTATGGAGAGTATCTCGAGAAGTTTCCGCCGGCATATGAGGTTGAGATTGCAGAGAACACCTCCTGGAGCTGTGTGCACGGGGTAGAGCGATGGAGGAGCAACTGCGGGTGCAAAACCGGGAGGCACCCGGCGTATACGCAGGAGTGGAGGGCCCCGCTTCGCAAAGCGATGGACCGGCTTAGGGATGGGCTTTCACCTTTTTTTGAAAAGGAGGCGGCCGTTTTGCTGAAAGATCCGTGGGAGGTGCGTGATCGGTATATCACCCTCATTCTTGACCGGAGCTCGAAAAATGTCGAGACTTTCTTACAGAAGCATGAAAGGAAACCACTCTCACCACAGGATCGAGTTCAGGTACTCAAGCTGCTTGAGATGCAGCGGAATACCCAGCTCATGTTTACGAGCTGCGGCTGGTTTTTTGAGGAGATATCCGACATCGAAACAACGCAGGTCATGCAGTATGCTGCCAGGGCCATGCAGCTTGCCCGGGAAACAAACGGCCCCGACCTGGAGCCGGAATACCTGAATATACTGGAAAAGGCACAGAGTAATAGGCCGGAGTACAACACCGGCCGGGTTGTCTATGACCGTGAGGTGGCCGGTAAACGAATAACCCTTGCGGATGTCGGCGCGCACTACGCTGTTTTGTCGCTTTTTCTTGACGGGGATGAACCCGAGGAGGTGTACTGTTATAGGGTGCAGCCGCTTCAGCATGACAGGATTCAGGAAGGGGGTATGGTTCTTTCGATGGGGCAGGCAAATATCGTTTCGATGCTGGTGACCGAGCAGAGTACGTTCAATTTCGCGGTGCTCCATGCCGGAAATCATGACCTTGAAGGCAGGGTGGGGGATGCAGTTGATGAGCCTGCATTTTTTGAGATGCGTGATACCTTGAAAAAAGCAATACAGGAACAATCTCCTGCAGGAGTTAAGAGCATTATGGACAGGTATATCGGGACGAAAACTTATTCCCTGCACAGCCTGTTTTCGGACGAACAGCGGGAAATTATCAGTCGAATCCTGGCACCGGCAGTACGGGATATCGAATCCCGGCTTGTGAAAAAGTACGACGAGTGGCATCCGCTTCTTAAGGAGCTCGAAAGGCTGCAAACTCCTCTCCCGCAGGAAATAGCGGTTGTTGGAAACCTGGTCGTTCATGCAAAGATACGAGCACTGCTGGAATCGGACGGTATTGACATAAATGAGTTCCTCGGTCTTGTTGATGAAATCAAGAAGTTTTCCTACGCGCTCAATGAAGAGGTTTTGCTCCGGCTTTCCATGAAGCTGGCGGGGCTCATTGAAGACCTGAATCCTTCAACAGAAGTGAAGGGTTTTGAAAGGCTTCAGATGCTGGATAAACTGATATCTGCTCTCCTGACTCTTCCGGTGCGGATCGACCTTCGGAAGGCTCAGGATGCCTATTTCGGGATTTGTACCGAACATAGAAAAGAAATTTCTGAAAAGGCCGGTGCAGGTGATCAGGCCGCTGAAGCATGGCTTTCGGTGTTCGATAGACTCGGTGATAATCTGAATGTACGATGCGAATAACACCGGGCTGGCACGGGTGGTGGTTGACCATAAGGCAGCGACGCCCAAATCTACGGTCAATTCATCAATCAAAAAAGAAAAATGCCTGTGGAGAAAAAGGGGGAAGTGGCTGGTGATTGATAAAAGGAAGAAACTTTTGAGCCGTTTCGTCAAATATGTGCTTTTACTCATGATTGTTGTCGGGATCCTTGCATCTTTCGCGGGTTTCAGAGAGTTGAAGAAGATTCTGTGGGATATTCACTTTCTTCCTGTGTTTGAAGCCTTTAGCAGCGCCCTTGCGGTTTACTGCATGGAGGGAATCCTCTTATCTCTCACCCTCGGTATTCTCGGGGAAAAACTCAAGCCTCTCAACGCCCTTCATTCATCATTCATCATTAATACTCTTGGATATACCGTTTCATTCGGCGGTATTACTCCCTTTGCGACACAAATGTATGTCCTCGATTACCAGGGCATAAGTTTTGAGAAAGCGGCGCTCAGTAGAGCATTCCAGGTATTTTTTTTCAACATATTGTTCAGTATTCTTCTTGTTACCGGATATGTGCTCGTCCTTTTTCAGAGCAGATCTTTGGATATCAATCTAAAGGCTATTACTACTGCTGTTGTCTTTTTCTTCGGTCTGATCCTTCTGCTGTACATTGAACTGTTCTGGCGTTCATTCAGGGAAAAAGGCATTCGATTCTTTTTCAGTAGTTTAAACCGGATTTTGAAGGTCTTTAAAAAGAAACTGCCGATTGAGCAGGATCAAATAATGGATTTTATCGATGAGTTTATCGATAAGCTTTCCGGCCTGCTGAAGATGCCGGGCCGGTTTCTTATACTGGTTACTGTCACCGCTGTAGACTGGGCATTCTGGCTTCTGGTTATGTTTTTCTCGTTCGAAGCTGTACATTATTCGATAACTGTCGGAAAGCTGGTGACAGGATTTTCAATAGGACAGATAGCGGCTCTCATATCCATGCTTCCAGGAGGTATCGGAATGCTGGAAGGCTCCATGTCACTAACATATGCCGCATTGGGGGTGCCTCTTCACACAGCACTTGCTGCAGTTCTTTTATACAGAATGGTTTTTAATATTATCCCTTTCTTACTGAGTCTACCTCTCTACTTCATACTGAAGCGAAGGCAGCCTAATGATGAAAGGGAACTGAAGCTCTGACGGAAAGCAGGTCCGGGTCTTTGCTCGTCTCTCTTTTAAACGCTTCTTCACGCAGTTTATTTACGTAATCGGGGCTCTGAAATGAGTAGGTAAAGTTGGTGTGAACATCATAGGTCCCTTCCATAAGTGCCACGGTGTCCTCTACCATGACGTACTCTTCATCCGTGGGAATGACGAATATACGGGCCTTCGAACCATGGGCGGTAATATCTGTTTCGGCATTTCGTGTTAATGATATGTCATTTTTGTTATGATCGTACACGATGCCGAGGCTGTCGAGACCATCCATCATTTTTGAGCGAACGAGCGAGCTCATCTCTCCTACCCCCGCGGTAAAAACGAGGGCATCGATCTTACCAAGTGCTGCGAGATACGCGCCTATATATTTTTTCCCCCTGTAGGTCTCTATTTCTACTGCAAGTTTCGCCCGCCTGTCACCTTTTTCTGCTGCCTTTTTAATATCACGCCTGTCTACATATTTTCCGGTTATACCGAGCAGCCCGCTTTTTTTGTTCAGTATGGTATTCATGTCAGAGGGGCCTATGCCGAGTTTGTCCATCATATACAGGTCAATTGCTGCATCATGATCACCGGGTCTCGTTCCCATGACCGCGCCCTCCATCGGGGTAAATCCCATACTCGTGTCAACAGATATACCGTTTAGTACGGCATTGAAACTGACTCCGTTTCCGATATGGGCGATTATCAGATTCGTTTTGAAAGGGTCCCTTCCGAGCAGAACTGCCGCCCTCTTGGCGCAGTATAACAGTGAAGTGCCGTGAAATCCGTATCTTCTAATTGAATATTTTGTGTACCAGTTGTAGGGCAGGGCGTATATGAATGCATGGTCGGGCATGGTCTGGTGCCAGGCAGTATCCATAATGGCCACGTGGGACACATCGGGAAGTATTTTTTTTGCCGCTTCGATCCCTGTAATATTCGGGGGATTGTGAAGGGGCGCAAGGTCGGCAAGCCGCTTGAAGGTATCGAGAGCGGTTTCATCGATGATTACAGATTTGTTGAATTTTTCACCTCCATGAACGACCCTGTGCCCGACAGCCTGTATTCTGTTGATGTCTTCTATTACTCCGTCTTTTGCCGTAAGCACTTCGATTATAAGTTTGACCGCATCACGATGGGTCGGGCAGTCCTGTGCTCTCTCCACTACTTCTCTACCGACTACTTCATGTGTTATGGATGAGTTCCCCTGGGTAACCCGCTCGACAATGCCCTTGGCGACGATCGACCGTTCTTCCCACCGGTACAGCACGTATTTAAGTGAAGAGCTGCCGCTGTTAAGGACAAGAATATCCATTAGCCTCTCCTTTCGGTGGTATTGTACACCCGAGTATTTGAAAAAGGATTGAATGAAGTATACAAAATGATTAAATTAAGTATAAGATCACAATATAATAAAAAACAGCATTCTGTTGGAGGAAATTATGCATTCATCTATTCGGGTTCTGCACCGGATAGAACCGAGAAACCCGCTTCTTGTTGCAGCATGGCCGGGGATGGGTAATGTGGCGTATGGTGCTGCTATGTACCTGAAGGAGAGTGTAAAAGCCTCCAAGTTTGCTGAAATTCATCCGGAAGAGTATTTCTATAAAACAGGTGTTCAGATTGGAAACGGTATTGTTGAAATTCCCAGTTTGCCGAGGAGTGAATTTTTTTACTACGAAGACCCGGTCGCAAAAAATGATCTTCTGATTTTTGTCGGAGAGTCTCAACCGGTGATGGAAAAAGAGTACGATCTTGCCAGAAGGGTTATTGAAGTCGCTCTTGATTTCAATGTTCAGGAAGTCATCACATTTGCGGCAACACCGGTCAATATTACGCATCGCGCCCAACCAGGGGTCTGGGGCGTTTCAACTGAAACACGTTTTTTGAAGATGTTTTCACGATATAATATCAAATTGATGAATGCGGGTCACATCGGCGGGCTGAACGGACTTCTGCTCGGCGTCGCCCGTGAAGCTGGAATTGGCGGATTTTGTCTGCTGGGAGAAATCCCCTTTTACACGGCAAAGATAGAAAATCCAAAATCCTCACTTGCAATCCTCGAGGTGTTTATGGGGTATTCCGGCGTACGTCTTGATTTAGACGGCCTCAAGCAGATGGCGGTTTTTGTTGAGGAAGAGATCGATAAGGTCAGTAAAACATCAAAGCAGACCTTGTTGGGGGCTGAAGGTCAACAGGATGAAGGCGGTCCCTCTGAAGCGGAGTTTGAGGAAGGGGAACAGAGCGAAACACGGGGTGAAAAAGTCCCGCATGATATTCGAGAAAGAATTGAGTATATGTTCGAGGCAGCGTCTGAAGATATTTCCAAAGCCGGAGCATTGAAGGCGGAACTTGATAGATGGAGCCTTTTTCAGGAGTATGAGGATAGGTTTCTGGATCTCTTCGGTAAAAAAAACCTTTGAAGCACACAGCTTCCGGAGTAAAATGAATGGGGCTCTTTAAGAAAAAAGATGATGTTACGGAAGCAGATACCCGTGACACGAGCCTCCCTTCCACGCAGTTTCGCAATCCAAGCCTCAAAATACTTGAGGGCTTCAGGGAAGACCAGGGATCATCCGAGCCGGTTATCAGACTGACAAAATACCTGCGTGATCAATTTGGAGTGAAAACCGGCGACAGCGTTGTTTTGAAAAAAGGCGACCGGATGATCAAGGCACGGGTCGCTGTTTCGTCCGCTTCTGACAAAGATGCGCTTGTTGCGCGTTTGAACAGAGCATCACGTGAACTCCTTTTTGCTGGTGTCGGCGATGAGATTGAAGTAATACCACACGAGACACTGATGCTGCTCATCGATACATCGGGAAGTATGGCCGATTTTATCTCAGGAATTATGAAAATAGAAGCGGCAAAGAACGCGGTGCGCGAGTTCATTCGAAGCAAGTTCCTTATGCAACATGAAGATCGAATAGGGATTATCAGCTTCGGCGAATGGGCTTCAGTTGTAGAGAAACCATCCATTAATTACGAACATCTCGAAAGCAGGGTCGATGTGCTTTCGCCGAACGGATCTACGGCCATGTTCGAAGGCATGCGTATGGCGATTGACAGTGTTTCCGCTGCAGGCGGTGCGAAAAGAATCATACTGTTGACGGACGGAATCCCCACCACATCGGGGCGTATGTCGATCATTACCCTTGCTAAAGAAGCAGCCCAGCACCATATTGTTATCGACACGGTTGGGGTGGGTTCACCGTTTGACTTCATGGCATATGATGAGCCTCTTCTACGAAAAATAGCTGCAATTACCGGTGGAACGTTCAGGAGGGTGCTTGATATACAGCAGCTTAGCGGGCAGTTCCGAGAGCTCGCAGAGGGGAAGAACTTTACCTATCTTATACCGGAAAAATGAGATCTTTCGCTGTTTTCATACCCTGTCGGGCATGGATACCCTATCGAGCATGGATACCCTGAAGGGCAAACTTAAATGGAGAGAAGAAAATACATACGACACCCGCTGAGTTATCCTCTCAAAACCAGAATCCTTCAGGAGAATACTGATTCGGGTAAGGTTGTCAACCATATTGTGGGTGAATCCGACAATATCGGCGAAGGGGGGCTCCAGCTTACAACCTGCTGCGAGATTCAGGTCGGCACATCAGTTGCAATAGATGTTTCGGTTGAGGAAAGGAATTTCTCACTTAACGGACATGTTACACGGTGCAGAAGGTGTCGGGGTGGACGATACGTGATTGCGATATCATTCGATACCCCGAATGAGCTGCTCAAAGCAAGAATGGCGGAGCAGGTTGTTCGTATTGAGTTGTTCAAGAAGAGGCTTGAACAGCGGTATAATGTTGCGCTTGATTTTGGATGCGTTGCGAGGGAATGGATAAAGAGGTATTCGACACTGTTTGCAGAGCAGTACGATGTATAGACCAGGATCAGTAGAACGGATCTGCGTATGAAGCGACATCAAGCCGGGCTGTGGCTGCGGTTTTTTTTGTTACTGCCTGTTTTTTTAATTCTTCTTTTTATTACCGTGCATGTTCGGGTGCCGGTATATGCGCAGGATAATAATATCTCATCGGGGGAAGATCCGTCTGCCGAAGCAGATGCTTCTTTTGAAGATGAAATACTTTTTAGCGAGAATATCATGATGCCTGAAACCCTTTTGCAGCGTATACAGGCACAAAAAAAGGATTATATCCTTTACGATCTTCGAGAAACAACTCTGTACAAGAAGGGGCATGTGATAGGTGCTCTGCAGTGTACGTGGAATACTGGTAATTTCAAGAGAAAAAGCGAGGAGTTTCCACTGGACCAAGACATCATTGTTATAAGCGGAAACGGTAGTAACGGTATACAGGCGGTGAAGTTTTTACTTGATAGAGGTTTTACCCGTATTTACAGCATTGAAGGCGGAATGGAAAACTGGCTGTACCGGGAGTACCTCGAACATTGACCTTATTTCTCTTGATGATCCGGTATAATGAGCGTGTGACCCGGATATATTAAATTCGGGTTGGCGATATTGTTTTTTTCAGCAATGGCAGTGTACCGGTTTGCATTATCATAATATTTCTTTGAGATACCTGAAAGTGTATCCCCTTTTTTCACTGTGTAATGGTTTTGAATTATTGAGCCAACCTCATGATCTGAGATGCTGTCTCCTGATATATCGGAATCATTTTTTTCGGGAACACCGTCGGATACTGCTATGTCCTGCTGTGCTCTTGAAACCGGTTGCCGGGTTTTATCCTTTGATTCTGTATCAGAAGCTGTTTCAGACGTATATCCGACTGATGCGGTCTGTTTTGCTGTATTTGCCTGTTTTCCGATATTCCCTGCACTAAACATTATTCCAATACCGGCAGCTGCTGCAATCAGCAAGGCCGGAATCCATACCTTTTTGTGTTCTTTCAGTATACCGATGATTGTACCGGGCTGCAGGGGAATAGAGGCTGTACGTACTTCAAGAATTTCCTCAGGTCCCTGTGCGCTTAAAGTATTGTCTTCCTTTTGTGTGGTTTCTACTGCCGGTGTGGACTCTTGAAGTAATACTGACGCTTGCTTTTTGTTTTTTTTCTCAACATGACGACTGCTAATGCCCCTGGCAGGCGGGCTAACAAGTTCTTCCTGCACGTTTTTATTGTCTGAAAAGTGTTTGTCAAGGTAGTATGACGCATGTTCGCTATTTCCCGCATGCCTGACTGCATGTCTTTCTCCCGAACCGCTAACAATATCTTTCTGTGTATCATGAATTCCGTTTAGTATTTCAAAATATCGGGGTCCGATTTCGTGTAATATGTTTTTCGACGCCGTACTTCTCAGCAGTAAAAGAATAAGCTTTAAATTTTCATTGCTCAGGTCGCTTCGCTGCGAAAGAATAAGCAGATAGAGCACCAGATCCGCAGGTTTTTTCTTTTGAAATTTTCCTGATAATTCAATTGATTTTTTGAGGATTATATTTCTATCCAGGTATGTGTATTCTGTAAGGTCGAACAGGATGTCTGAAGGAAGCGGTGCCGTTTTCTGGAAAATTGTATTCAGGCAGTAGGTATAGTTCTGGAGACTGATCTTTTCTTTCAGAAAGCGTGCGAAAAAGTCGAGAAGCTTTCCCGGCGGTGTGCCGGATAATTTTAAAATACTCCCGATGAGAAAAACATTGGCCGCTTTCAGCTTTTTTACATTTTCCAATTTCGCATATATTGCTGTGATGAGACGCTTCAATTCACTGTTGTCGAGGTTTCGCGTAAAATCGGTATAGGCCTTCGGCAGGTCCGATATACCGGGTGAAAATAGCGTGGCAACTTTTTTAGCATACACTCTCATACTGATAATTATAGTGCATTTGTATACAGGATTTCAAAAAATTTGAAACATACATTCCACTACTCTATAATTAGTTTAGAATTACAATACTTATACTTTGTTACATGTGCATAGATATGAAAAATCACACGGTTGTGGTAAAACAGCGCAAACCTTTTGACCGTACACTGAGAGATTATGAAAAGTTAGAGGAGAAGTCGATCCTCGATCTGTTCAGAAACATCCTTCTTTGCAGGTCAACGGAAAATGTGAATGCGGCCGTAACAATAGCGAAAAGTATCAACATGGACGGTATTAATGAGAAAAACTACCTCTTGTATTTTCTTCTGCTCAGGACGAATAATGAGTATGTAATTGAAAGTCTACTCGGAAAGCGTAACCCTTTCCTGCTTTTTTCCTCTATAAAACCGAACTGGTATATGCTTGAAGAGACATTCAAGTTTTTAAGCCGGTTCAAACGGGACGAGCTCAACGAGAAATGCCTACTTTCGCTTCTTGGAATAATTCAGAATACTTATAAAATATCCCGGTACGGGTATACCGTGTACCGTTTCACGATCTCCGATATTTATAATATTGGAAAATATCTAAATAAGAAAAAGGGGCAGGAATCATCTATCAACAGGCTCATCCTTGACATTCTTTTCGATATATATCGGCTGGGTGAGCTGTACGAAGACGTGGAAGAAAAACAGGTGGCGCTTGTTGCCAACAGTATTCGCATGGCATTTTTCGATATGCGAAAAGACATGGCCGATGTCATCCCTGATGTTCTCCTCATAAAATCCGACCTTGCAAACCGAACTCTCAAACCGAGTATCCTCTATACGGGCATGAAAAAGAATTCCGGCTGAGTTATGTCACATTTAAATTACATAATCATATTTATATGACACTTCCCTGTCATGAAAATATACCAGTTCAACACCCGGATCCTGTTACACAAACGGCATCTGCCTCTTTGCCGAGCGTAATTCATTGTTAAAAAAGAAATTATTCTCCTGTACCCTGCAGATCGCTGCACACCGGATTGTTTCTGCTATGAGATGTCGTTGGCATATTAATTGCTTTACTGTCTGCAGCAGATACTACAAAAAAACGGAGTCTGCCATGCTTAATCTCGAGTGGACAAATATCTGGACTGAAGAAGAGCTGTACAAACTTCAGGTTAATGCAGTTAACAGATTTATGAAGTGCAACGCACAGCACAGTGTTGAGGCAACGCTAGAGTTCGCAAAGTTTCTCAATGATAAAGGGCTTGATAGTGACAATTACCCGTTGTTTTTAGAGCTACTGAAGGATGAGAACTACCACGTTATTGAAGCTCTTTTAGGTGCGAATGATGCTTTTGATTTTTTTTCAGTCGTGCAGCCCAACTACTATATCGTAGATTTTTGCTTTAAAATGCTGTACAAATATTCCGCAGGCGGGGTGCATGACAAGACACTGCAGATACTATTCGGAATTTTATACCGCACCTATCACAGCTCGAAAGAAGGCTTTTCTTTACATCCGCTGACGATTGAAAATCTGAATTCCATAGGAAAATTCCTTGATAAGAACCGGGAACAGAGCGATATCCTGAACCGTTTTATACTGGATATCCTGTCCGATATTGCGGAGTACTATACACAAAATGAAGATGATGAGGAGATAAACAAGATATCGGCTCATGCAGTTGCCATACGAAATGCTTTTTACGATAAGAGGCTTGAGATGCAGAGCGTGATGCCTGAGGAGATTCTTGCTCGGAAAGATTATATGAAGACAACAGTTCATCCGCGGAAAACAAAGCCGATGGCACGAAAATAATTTTTTTTTTTAGATAAAACCCTAATTTTTAAAGAGGCAAGGAGGAATTATCATGGCAGAACAGATAACTGAGCTTGACACAGAGGTATGGTCGGAGGACTCGATTTTCCGTGTGGAAAATCATATCATCAACAACATCTTCGCATGCCGAACACCCGACGCTGTTGAGGCCGGGATGGCCTATACCAGGTTTTTGAGAAAGAGCAGCTTGACAAACGAGAACTACCCGCTCTTCCTGAAACTTCTTGAAATGGAGAATCACTATGTAATAGACCAACTGATTGGTGATTCCGATCCATTTCTCATGCTCACCCCGATTCAGCCGACAAAGCATCTGCTTTCAACCTGTTTCCGGCTGCTGACAAACTGGCATCCTGGAGGGATTTATCCTAAAACTCTTTCCATTGTGCTCGGGGTACTTCAGGCTGCTTATAGTTACGCAAAGGACGGGTATGCAGTGCATAAACTCTCTATCAACGATGTGAACAATCTCGGAAAACATTTAAACAAGGATAAGGGGCAATCCGATCCGGTGAACAGAGCGATTCTCGATATACTTGACCGAATATCCTTGCTTGAGGGTCAGGGTAATGAGGAGATGGAGGGGATTGCGCGTCAGTGCAATCTTATCCGGACGCAGTTCTTTGACAAGAGAAGGAAGATGGAAGATGCAATCCCGCAGGTACTGCTTGTAAAATCGGACTACCTGGTGAAGGAAGTACTTCCGAATACAGTTTTTGAAGGTTAATCAATCATTTGGAGGAGGATAAAGATGGTCATCCTTGATAAGAAAAAGGTTTATACGAGTAAGGATATCGCTGTTGTTGAAAACAGCATGCTCAGCGGCATACTCTCCTGTAGAACTGAAGAGGCTGTTGAAGCGGCAATTACCTACGCCCGGTTTTTGAGCAAGACCGGTATTACGTACGAAAACTATCCGCTGTTCGTCAAGATGCTTGAAATCGGGAATCATTGGGTCATCGACTCCTTGATTGGTGAACGTGATCCTTTTCTCTTTTTCAGTTCCATTCAGCCGAATCAACAGCTTTTAACAGCGTGTTTCGGGCTTCTCGCAGAGAGGCATCCTGGGGGAATCTATGCAAAATCTCTCTCTGTTATTCTGGGGGTGCTTCAGGCAACGTACAACAGTCCTGAAGACGGGTACAGAATTTATCCCCTGACCGTTTCGGAGGTGAATGCCCTCGGAAAACATCTCGATGAGGAGGCGGGTCAGGAAGATTCTTTGAACAGGTGTATTTTGGATATTCTCGATAAGGTGGCGCTGCTCGAGGGCCTCGAAGATCATACACGAGATATGGAGGAAGTCGCAATTCATGCAAACGAGATCAGGAATTACTTTTTCGATGACAGGAAAGAGTTGATTGATGTTATTCCCCCTGTTCTGCTTGTGCGAATGATCTATAAAGATTTTGAGGTACCGCCGAGAAAAGAGGTGGCCTTTGAAAAATCGAAGATATATGACAGAGAAAAGGCTTCGAAGGCAGGCGGGGGTGCAGCAAAGAAGACCGAGGCAAAACCGAATGCGAAGCCGAGTGCCGGTAAGCAGGAAGTTGCGTAACTCAGCCACACGTTCTGAGCATACTGCTTTAGCGTGGGAAAATACCTATCAGCGTGGATCCCGTGCTTGTCAGCAGGATAGGGTGCCCGTTTCTGAACCTGTGGTATGCAGGGGCACTAAAAGTACCATTGGGTGCTTATACCCGAAGGGCACTTTACCCGAGGGGCACTTTACCCGAGGGGCACTTACAAAAGCACGCGTCGTGAAAAGCGGACACGGGATTCCACGCCAGGGAGGTATCACTTCAGTATAACGTACGGGGACTTGGATATGGATACAATCGATACAAAAAGAGCCGAACAGGCAGTCGGGATAGTCACGGAAGAAGAAGTTGATTACCTGAAGAATTTGTATATTTCTCAGGTGCTGGAGGGAGGTAGTAAGAAAGCGGCAAACGCGCTCGTTTCTTATGCCCATTTTCTCAACAGGGAGGGTATCAACAGTGATAACTACCCTCTCTATCTGAAGATACTTGAAAGCAACAATCGATACGCAATCGATACGCTTCTTGAAGGGCATAACCCGGAAAAATATCTGGACTTTGTGGCTCCGAATTATTTTGTCGTAGAAAGCATATTTAGAATATTATCCAAATATAAAAGAAATGAGATCTACAGCAAGACCCTTCGAGTCCTCTTTGGGTTTCTCATCAAGGTGTACAGCTCTCCGGAAGAAGGATACCAGCTGTATCAGCCGACAATAGCCGACGTAAATGACCTTGGGAAAATTCTCGATGAATCAAAGGATCAGGATGACGATATCAACAGAGACATACTGGATATACTCATGTTTTTCGCCGATCTCGATACCCACTATGCAACAGATCATCGCAAAAAGGAAATAGCGCGGCAGGCGGGTAGAGTACGATCTGACTTTTTTGACAACAAGAGAAGACTTAGCCAGTCGCTTACCGAAGTGCTGCTTGAGAAAAGTGCAAAGATGAACATGGGTGTAATACCCGCCTATATGTATATAGACGGCTGATATGGTACAAGCAGGTGCATTGGTGCATATTTCGTGCATACAGTACGGTATCGAGGAAATGCGCGCACAAGTCTTCGTACATTCTTGAATACGCTATACATATCTACCGCCGGCCCCTTCACAATAATTTTTAATAGATGATTATACTTACATTAATACGCTATGTATAAAAAGGGCGTAAGAAAGTTTATCATTTTTTATATGGGGCTTGTATCGAATAGGCGATAACTTTTTTATGTCATTTTTTTACTGGAACCGTATACCTTTTCGAAGGTTTTTCCCATTGTGCTGTATTTCCGGCTTTTTTTCTGTTCTCCCGGGAGGCGCCCTGAAAAGTATGTGTAGAGATAGTCGACCCGCCGTATGATGTTTTCCGCGATTGTTTTACTCATGCTGTTTTTTTGAGGATTGAGCCTGAGAACTTTTTTACAGATATCTTCTATGAACCGCAAAGTGAGCTTTCTAAAGCGGTTGAATCGTATATTGAAGAAATCAATGCTGTATTCTGTGCAATTTTCACTTTTAAGCGGTGTAAGGTACCTGGTTTTCTCCATTCTTTCCCATCCGAATTTATCTTCTGTGCCTTTTATCTTTATCTCAGACGCAAGAAGGTCGGCATTCAGGAAATCAATGGCAATGACGATTTGATTGTTTCGCGAGTTATACTTTATCATGTAGTTATTGGGATTTCTATCTTCATCAAAAAATATCCACCGGTTGACTATATCCAGTAGAAGCTGTTCCTTGAGCTGTTTTCTCTCAGTGTAATGTGCACCGGTAAGCTGTTCGGCTTTCCTTATCAGCCTGGTTGCCTTATAAACAGCACCGTGGATTCTCGTGATAACCTGCGGAGCTGATATGGTGTGGGTATATATATCGAGGAAAAAACAGATGGTAGCCATTTCAGTATTTATAATGTCGGCGTCCTGCACTTGTTTAATGATCCACACTGCATTGTGGTCATCTTTCTCTCTCGCGCCAATATAGTCTCTAGTCTCGGCGAAGAAGGGGATATGTATGCCTTCATCGATAGAGAGAAAATCATCCCTGAGCAGGTAATCCATTAATGTCTCGAGCTCCCTGTCAAGGCAGAGAAGATTCCGAAGATCAGCATCATGGACAAACTCCTGTACAAAATCATAGTTGTAATTTTCCATTCTTTACCCCCATATCCGGTGTGTATTCTTTGATGTATGTCTGGCTGAACTGCCGTGCTTTATGTCAGTAGTTATCAAGAACAAACTTCCGTTCTTTCAACTTTAAATTTGCATACTTTACCTCGTACTGGAATGAATTCCGCACGGAGATATACGGGCATATTTTTTGAGCGCCGCTGTAGAGAATGACATGGTCGTGGGTGCGAAGGATATTGATCCATATTGAATCATCTCCTCCCCACTTCCACATTGGATTATGTCCGACTATTATCGGTATATGTTGTGGAAGCCTCAGCGCTGTTCGCAGGTCTTCAAGGTCCTGTAGGCCGTACTCTTTCATGCTCGGTGTGGAATACACCTCATTGATTCTGTTCCATATGAGCTGATGCCGGCAGTCCGGGTAATGATTGATGTTTGTGAGCTCTCTCCTGCCGATTCCTCCTCTTACGGGCCCGGCATGCACAGCGCAGAAATATTGGTGTATGACGCAGAGGGGGAGAGCGTTGAAAAAGCGCTGAATAAGATCTGCATACCTTTCGCCCCTTTGTTCTATAAGCGCTCGGTGAAAGAGCTCGCCCTGCAGAATACCGCTTTTTGAAAGCTGCGGACTCAGTGTATCATGATTTCCCAGCAGATAGATGATATTGTCCGGATATTTGTTGATAAGGTGGATAAGGATATCCATGATTTGTATGGACGACTGCATCTCCTTCAGGTGGCCTGTCCGTTCGTCATGGGCGATATCACCAAGAAATACAAGGACAGCCTCGTTTCTCTCTAGTTTATAAAGGTTGCCGGCATCCTGTAGGATGGCTTTGAGGTTCCTTTTGTTGGCGTGCAGATCACCGACGATGATCATTTCTCTCGATTCATCCCCGGGGAATTCAATGAGCCCCCCTGGCTTCTCTTTTGAGTTGGGAGGCCGCAGCTTGCTGTCGAATGATAGCACATTTTCTATTGCAGCTTCGAGCATCTGTTCAGGTGTGAGAGTACGGTATACGCTGCTTTTCGATAATGATTCCTGCTTTCCACGAGAGGTTGCCGCCTGTAGATGGAGAGTGTTTTTTCCTGTTTTTTTTACAGCAGGGTTTTTTGTTACTGTATGTTTTGTGCCCTGCCTGTTTCGAGGCTTCGTTTTTTTACCCTGAGCTTTAACTCCTCTTTCTTTTTTCAGAAAACTGAGAACCGTTTGTGTCTTTTTCACGCTGCTGCTCCTTCCGGTTTTTCTCGCTGGTTAGATAAACGTCAAAACCTTATACGTCCTGAAAGACTCTTCTCGTACCGAAAGTATCCGGAGGCTCTGTAACCGGATAATACCCCTGGCTACTCTAATTATAAAATATGGTTAATTTCATTTCCAATTTATTGGCGAATTTCAGACTTACAGTGGAGGTATTATGTGTAAAGAGGAGCAGAAGACGAGTGGGGGACACCGACCTGCCAGAGGGTAAAATAAATTATGTGGTTGGAAGTAAAATATCTGAGAGCATCATTGTTTACGCTTGATGGTCCTTCCTGCCTTCTCATCCTTCATGAGTTTATAGGATATTGAATCGACGAGCGCAATCCAGCTCGCCTCCATAAGGTTTTGAGAAACGCCGACAGTGCCCCACGTATCGGTTGCGTCGCTGCTCTGAATGAGCACCCGTACCTGCGCCTCCGTTGCCTTGTTTGTTTCCAGAACACGCACTTTATAGTCCACGAGCCGCATCTCCTCGAGGGTTGGGTAAAAGATCGTAAGAGCTTTCCTCATGGCCTTGTCTAGCGCATTGACCGGGCCCACGCCTTCGCTTGCAGTAAGCTCCTTTTCTCCGTCCACAATCACTTTCATAGTCGCCTCAGACAGCGGCTGTTGCTCCGGCCCCCTCTTTTCGGTGATTACCCTGAAGCCCTCGAGCAGGAAGTAGTCATCCCACTTTTTGATGAGTTTTTTCAGCAGTATTTCGAATGAACCTTCCGCCCCTTCAAACTGGTATCCGGCATCCTCCAGCTCTTTGAGCTTCTGGAGAATATCTCGGGTTTTTGCAGAATGCTCCTCGATGTCACTCAGGTCAATGCCGAACTGTGAGGCCTTGAAATAGATGTTGCTTTTTCCGGAGAGATCCGAAACGAGAACTCTCCGCACATTGCCGACAAGGCCGGGGTCAGTATGCTCGTAGGTTTTCAGGTTCTTCATCATTGCGTCAACATGGATACCGGCTTTGTGGGTGAAGGCGCTTTCACCGACGAATGGCATCCACGCATCGTGTCTCATATTAGCGAGCTCGCTGACGTATCTCGAAACTTCCGACAGTTTCTTCAGATTGTCGTCACTTATGCAGTCAATACCCATCTTGAGTTTGAGAACAGGAATGATCGAGCACAAATTTGCATTGCCGCACCGTTCTCCGTATCCATTAAGGGTCCCCTGAACGTGTACTGCACCGTGCCTGACGGCTTCAATCGTTACTGCAACACCCAGCTCCGAGTCGTTATGTGCATGTATTCCGAGTGGACATTTCACGTTGTTTTCTACGACCTGAAAGATTTTTCCGACCTTAAAAGGAAGGGTGCCGCCGTTCGTGTCTGCGAGCACAACCGTGTCCGCACCTCCTCTGTAAGCAGCGTTAAGCGTCTCCATGGCATAATCCGGATTTTCTCGATACCCGTCGAAGAAATGTTCAGCATCGTATATAACCTCGAGTCCCGCATCCTTGAGGTATGCGACTGAGTCTTCGATCATTTTGAGATTTTCACGGAGCGTGGTGCGTAGAGCCTCTTTTACATGCAGGTCCCACGATTTACCGAAGATAGTTGCTGTCGGAGCGCCAGCATCGATGATCGCACGAAGATTGGGATCTTCATCGGGCCTATTTTTCGCTTTTCGGGTGCTGCCGAATGAGGATATCTTTGCGTTCTTGAATTCGATTTTCCGAGCCTTTTTGAAGAAAGCGATGTCCTTTGGGTTTGAACCGGGCCACCCGCCCTCTATGTAGTGGATGCCCAGGTAATCGAGCTCACGCGCTACCTTGACTTTATCCTCGCTGGAGAAGGTTACCCCTTCGCCCTGGCTGCCATCCCTGAGTGTTGTATCAAACAGTTTCACCATACTATCTCTGACCCCGTATTGTTGTTGAGGATTCTGTTAATCGCGTTTAGAAACGCGTGTGCTGAGGCTTCGATGACATCGGTGGCCACACCGTACCCCCTGTAAATTTTGTTATCCTTCTCAACGAGTATGTTGACACTGCCCATGGCATCTTTTCCGCGTGTCACCGCGTTGAGTGAGTAACTTTTAAGCTCTATGGGTGTATCGGTGATTTTTTCTATTGCCCGATACACCGCATCGACCGGACCGTCGCCGGTTGCCGCTTCCTGAAATATCGTGTCATTTTTTTTCAGCTTCACGGTTGCAGTTGGAAGCACCATGTTGCCCGTAACAACGCTGAAGTAGACAAGGGAAAATATTTCGGGAAGGATGTTGAGCTCTTCCTCGACAAGCGCGATGAGGTCTTCGTCGAACACCTCCTTCTTTTTGTCAGCAATTTCCATGAATTTGTCATATATCTTAGCGAAGTCTCCCTCTTTCGGAAAGTATCCGAGCTCGGTGAGCCGCGCTTTCAGTCCGTGTTTGCCGGAATGCCGGCCGAGCACAAGAGTTGATTTCTGCCTTCCTACTGTTTCCGGCTTCATAATTTCATAGGTCAGGCTGTGTTTGATAACGCCGTCCTGGTGAATGCCAGCTTCGTGAGCAAATGCATTTTCTCCGACAATCGCCTTGTTCGGCTGGACCTGCATTCCCGTATAGCTCGTAATCGTTTTGCTCAGCGGATAGATGAGCTCAGTTTTTATGCCTGTTTTAAAACCGAAGGTGTCCGATCTGGTTCTTATGGCCATTACGACTTCCTCGAGAGATGCATTACCGGCCCGTTCACCGATGCCGTTGACCGCAACTTCAGCCTGCCGTGCACCTGCCAGCAGTGCGGCGAGAGTGTTTGCGGTTGCGAGTCCCAGATCGTTATGGCAGTGTACACTGATAACCGCTCGCTTGATCCCGGTGACGTTTCTGATGAGATGCTCGATCAGTCTTTTGTACTCGTCCGGTGTGGTGTATCCCACGGTATCTGGCACATTTATGGTTGTCGCACCTTCAGCAATAACAGCGGCATAAACCTCAACGAGGAAATCCCAGTCGCTCCGTGTTGCATCCTCGGCGGAGAATTCCACATCTGCGGTAAATGTTTTTGCCAACCGTACAGCATCTGTGGCGAGCCGCAGCACCTGCTCCTTCGATTTTTTCAGTTTATAGGTCATATGAATATCCGAGGTCGCGATGAAGGTATGTATCCTCTTCTTTTTTGCCGGTTCAAGCGCCCGTAAACATTCGATAATGTCCTTTTCAAGGGCCCGAGCAAGTCCCGCAATGACGGATCCTTCAATGGCCTCAGCAATGCGGTGCACACCGTCGAACTGTTTCGGTGAGGAAATGGGAAATCCCGCCTCTATGATATCCACATTCATTTTTGACAGCAGTTTTGCGACTTCGACCTTTTGCTCAACAGTCATACTTGCTCCGGGTGACTGTTCGCCGTCCCGCAGCGTCGTGTCGAAGATACGTACCTTATCCATTACTTTTCCCTCCGGGCCTGCTGAATCCTCTGGTTATCGAAACTCTGCCTGTCCGTGCAATGTCTATTATTCCGTACGGTTTTAAAATTTCGATCAGCGCTTCGATTTTTTCTGAAATCC
>CAZGJW010000003.1:0-18167 GCA_964525675.1 uncultured Spirochaetota bacterium | reverse complement strand
TGAATAAACCGGCTATGTGTGCAAGAACACCGCTCTTGTTTTGAACCAGCACCCCTAGTGTGTATTCCTTTTCCATTCGATCGCCCCTTTACTGGAATGTTCAGTCGATGGCTGAAAGCCGATGGCTGAATAGAGATCGCGACCCGCGTATCGGGCCACAGGCAGCAGAACAACTGACGCCTTCTCCATTGCTGATCCACACGCCCCAAAGTGTACGAGCTGCATGTCATTGAACCGGTGCAACCAGCGTCAGGCCAGAAGGTAGTTTTCAGCGTCCTCCTTACTGCTTATCATCGTTTTGATCGGCGCGCCTGCGGGCACCATGGGTGTAACATTCTCTTCCGGATGAATAATAAAGTCCATTACAACCGGCTTGTCTACCTTAATCGCTTCGATCAGGGCGTCTCTTACCTCTTCTTTTTTTCGGATCCTCATGCCGACTGCAAAGTATGCCTCTGCAAGTTTCACAAAATCAGGAACATAGGGCGGGCATTCGGGTCCCGGGTTACAGCAAACTTCCGGACATCTTTTGTCTCTCCTCAAGCAGGTGGCTGCATAGCGTCTGTCAAAGAAAAATTCCTGCCATTGACGCACCATACCGAGATACCCGTTGTTGAGGATCAAGACCTTGATCGGAAGCATGTTCTGTGTAATTGTGGCAAGCTCCTGAATATTCATCTGTATACTGCCGTCACCCGCGATATCTATGACCGTGGCTTCGGGATGAGCGAGCTGGGCGCCGATTGCAGCAGGCATGCCGTAGCCCATGGTTCCGAGCCCTCCGGAGGTGATAAGCTGGCGCGGTTTTGTGTATTTAAAAAATTGGGCCGCCCACATCTGGTTCTGGCCGACTTCGGTCGTGATGATCGCATTCCCCTCCGTGACTTCGTACAGTTGTTCGATAATGAACTGCGGCCGCAGAATATCATCGTCGGTCTCGTAGGAGAGGGGATGTTTTTTCTTCCACTGTTCGATTTCCTTGATCCACTGGCCGATATCGAGCTTCTTTACATGCTTGAGCATCTCCTGGAGGATCTGCTTCGCATCACCAACAACGGGAATGTCGATTGCGACATTCTTTCTGATTGAAGCAGGGTCGATGTCTATATGGATGAATTTGGCATTCGGAGCAAACATGGACAGTTTGCCGGTTACTCTATCGTCGAACCGCGCGCCAATCGCGATGAGCAGGTCACATTTATCTACTGCGTAGTTTGCCGCCTTCGTGCCATGCATCCCGAGCATTCCCAGAAACCCCTTGTCGGTACCCGGAAAGGCTCCCAGTCCCATGAGTGTCAGTGTGACGGGAATACCCGTTTTCTTTGCAAATTTTGTAAGCTCTTCGGACGCATCGGAACTGATGACGCCTCCCCCTGCATATATGAGCGGCCGCTTTGCACTGGCGATTGCTTCCATGAGCCTTTTGATCTGTCTCGGATTTCCCTTCATGGTGATGTTGTATCCGGGAATCTTTATATCCTCAGGATATACGAAGTCCAGTTCTGCTGTTAAGATATCCTTGGGAATGTCCACAACAACAGGGCCCGGTCTTCCGGTCCTGGCAATATAGAATGCCTGTTTCAGTGTGATGCAGAGGTCGTCAGGATCTTTAACAATGAAATTGTGTTTTGTGACCGGTCTTGTTATTCCCGTCGTATCTGCTTCCTGGAATGCGTCGTTGCCGATGCTCGCTGTCGGGACCTGTCCTGTCAGGGCGACAATGGGTACCGAGTCCATGTACGCAGTTGCGAGGCCGGTGACGATATTCGTTGCCCCCGGTCCGCTCGTCACGATACACACGCCGGGCTCCCCGGTACTCCGTGCGTACCCATCGGCTGCATGAATGGCACCCTGTTCATGTTTTGTGATGACCATGTTGAGCTTTTTGTCTCCATAGAGCGCATCAAATAGCGGAATGACGACACCTCCTGGAATACCGAACAGAGTCGTGACTTTCTCCCTGTGAAGAATTTTAACTATCGCTCTGGCTCCGTTTATTTTCATATGCCTCTCCTCAATATTATGTTGCCGGATGTCCGGCAGCTTTTTCTGAGAAAGCTTTTTAAGGTGACAAATGCGTCCAGGTCCCCGCTAAAGGGGGGATACCCCACTAAAGTGGAAATACCGCTCCCCTGGCTGCCGAGCTCACCAGTTTTGAGTATCTGTACATGTACCCGCTCGATATATTCAGTTTCCGCGCCCCTTTTGTCCTGATCTCCGCAAGACGCTTCTCTATCTCCCCGTCACTGAGCTTGAGGGTGATCCTTTTCTCAGGAATGTTGATTTCAATGCGGTCTCCCTCCTGAACAGCGGCAATCGGGCCATATTCTGCAGCTTCAGGAGAAATATGCCCCACCGAAGAACCTCGTGTCGCGCCCGAAAATCGCCCATCGGTAATAAGGGCAACTGATTTATCGAGCCCCATGCCGGCAATCGCCGAGGTGGGGGTCAGCATCTCCCGCATCCCGGGACCTCCCTGGGGGCCTTCGTATCGGATGACGATCACATCACCTTTGTTGATTTTTTTACTGAGTATGGCGCCCACTGCATCCTCCTCGGATTCAAATACCCGGGCAGGGCCTTCATGTACCATCATATCCGGAACCACTGCGGCGCTCTTTACCACGGACCCGTCCGGAGCGAGGTTACCCTTGAGTATGGTAAGTCCGCCGGATGTATGCCTCGGTTTATCTATCGAGGCGATGACTGTGTTGTTCTTGACCGGCGCATTTTCGATTATGTCCCCGATCGTTTTTCCCGTTACACTTTTTTGATCGGTATGGATGAGTTTTTTCCTCGATAATTCGTGCATGACTGCGGGAATGCCGCCTGCCCTGTTGAGGTCTTCCATATGGTCCGGACCTGATGGCGCAAGGTTGCACAGATGCGGTACCTTAGCGCTCAAGGTATCGAAATCCTCGAGACTGATCTCAACTTCGCCGTAATAGGCAATAGCAGGAAGGTGCAGGGCGGTATTCGTCGAGCCGCCGACAGCCATATCCACCATGATTGCGTTGTGAAAAGCTTTTTTTGTCATAATGTCCCTCGGGCGAACATCGGCTTCTATGAGTGGAAGAATAGAAGCGCCCGCCTCTTTTGCGAGCCTGATTCTGTCTGCATGTACAGCGGGAATCGTGCCGTTTCCCGGCATGGCCATACCGAGCGCCTCAGTCAGGCAGTTCATCGAGTTGGCGGTGTACAGCCCCGAACAGCTCCCGGCACCGGGACACGCACACTGTTCGATGAGCTCGATCTCCTCATTGGTGATTTTCCCAGATTCGTATTCGCCGACTGCTTCGAACACATCGTCCACACCGAGCTTCTTCCCCTGCAGATCGCCCGCAAGCATAGGCCCTCCCGAAACGACGATTGTGGGAATATTCAGCCGCATGGCGGCAATGAGCATACCCGGTACAATTTTGTCGCAGTTCGTAATCATGACCAGGCCGTCAAACGGCGTACCCATAGCCACGACTTCAATCGAGTCTGCTATTAGTTCTCTGCTCCCTAATGAATATTTCATACCGATATGGTCCATGGCAAGACCGTCGCATATGCCGATTGTGCCGAACTCGAGCGGCGTGCCGCCACTGCTTCTGATACCTGTTTTTACCGCTTCGGTTACCCTGTTCAGGTGTATATGCCCCGGGATTATTTCATTGGCGGAGTTTACCACCCCGATTATGGGTCTAGCGATCTCATCTTTCGTGAGGCCGAGCGCATAGAGCAGTGACCTGTGCGGAGCCCGCGCAATACCTTTTTTCATTCCATCGCTTCGCATGATTCCTCCATTAAAATAATATTTTATAAAATGCGATTTGTCGTGCTTCTGTTGATTCTGTGCATTATCCGTCTGGATAATGCAGTATGATTCCGATCCACCTCCTTATACAATAAAAAAACCCGCTGTTGGCAGCGGGTTTGAAACAGACTATACCGCTGCCTAGGTAAAGAATAGAAGGAGTACGATAATGCTGATGATAATTGCAGCGATCGAACGGTATGATTTTTTGCGGTAAAAACAACCTGTAAAAAAATTGTTTAATTTCATTTCTTTCTATCGTATTATGAACTGTACTTGCCTGGATGTAGATTAAGATACTCGGAATGCTTTTTTTGTCAAGTAAAAAATGGAGTGGATAAATTGTTTGATGTTCTCGGTATCGGTTGCAATTCAATAGACTTTCTCTGCCTGCTCGACGGTCCGCCTGTGGAGGATGAGAAAATCGAAGTACCGCGAATTGAGATGCAGGGAGGCGGCAATGTTGGAACCGCTCTCGTTGCTGTCTCTCGTCTTGGAGGGAAGGCGGGGTATTACTGGACCGTTGGTGATGACGAATACGGGCAGCGGATACTCGCGGAGTTCAACGAATACGGTGTGGATACCCGGTTTGTGGAGGTCAGGCAAGGAAAGAATCCAATATCGGTGATACTTATTAACAGGCAGACTTCGACACGAACGATCTTTTACACGAAGCAAGACATCACTGTTCTTTCACCCGTAGATGAATCGATTCTTAAAAAGGGAGATATCCTGCTGATCGATTTTTACCATCCCGAAACATCTCTTGCGGCTTCAAGGATTGCAAAAAGAAACGGTATTTCCGTTGTGGTTGATGCTGAGAAGGTAGTGGAGTGCTCGGGTGAAATAATGGACAATTCCGGGTATGTAATCGCATCGAGAGGGTTTGCGCGTGATTTCTGCGGGGTGAAGGAAGACACAGAAGACAGGAATCTGCTCGAGATGTTGGCGCAGAAAGTCCGCACGCCGTTTGTGTGTATCACCATGGGGAAACGTGGAGCACTTGCATTTGAGAGGGAAGAAAAGAGAATTTTCAGCCAGAAAGCCTTTCCGATTGAGGTTGTTGATACAACGGGTGCAGGAGATGTATTTCACGGTGCTTTTTCATTTTTTATTGCAAAAGGATATTCGGTCCAGGAAGCAGTGAAATTTTCTGCTGCCTGTGCGGCACTCAAATGCAGAGAGCTCGGCGGCAGGAAGGGGATTCCCGGCATGAATGAGGTTATAGATTTGGTGAGGAAATCTGATGTTTGATTAGAAACGCCGAGCAGCGTTCAATACAGCATGTACGTCCACGTTTTTCTCAATGATGTCGGCAAGTCTGTCATACATTTTTTCGATGCTGTTCCGGTAGTTAAGTCGTGTGCACGCACTTCTCCCGAGCGCCTGCAGGAAATAGTATCGGAATTTATCATTTTCAAATAGCCCGTGGAGATAGGTTCCCCACACTACTCCGCTCGTATGTATTGCACCATCCGGATGAAAATCCTCCTCATGCCGGTTTCGGTCTTTAATAAAAAAAGCGGGCTGTGTGCCTTCGGATGTTTCGGTCTTTCCCATATGTATCTCATACCCTTCGACAGGCAGGGGTATTTTACGGCTTCCATTGATGCGGGTGATCTTGCAGGATCCGTGTGCCCTTGTGAGAGTTTTTTTCTCCTGCAGGGTGGTGAAAGTGTGAAGAAAGCCGAGCCCTTTGGTTTTTTTCCGTTGTGTTTCAACACCGAATGGATCGGCGATATATATACCGAGCATCTGATAGCCGCCGCAGATTCCGATGAGGGCCTTCCCTTTTGAAACATGTTTCCTCAGCGCAGATTCGAAACCGCGCTGCTTCAGCCATAAGAGGTCGTGGACGGTGTTCTTTGTGCCGGGCAGGATAACGACAGAATTTTCCTGTACATCTTCGGGTCTCCTGATATAGGAAATCGCCACCTTTTCTTCCATTTCAAGGGGATCGAAATCCGTATAGTTTGATATATAGGGCAACTGCACCACGGCAATGCGAATCTCAGCAGCCCCGCTGGCCCCTCGCCTGTACTGGAGTGCAACACTGTCCTCCTCGGGCAGCTTGACATCGGTAAAAAACGGTACAATTCCAAATACCGGCCTTTTTGTTCTTTTCTCGATGAATCGAATCCCGTCTTCGAAGAGCGTCCTGTCTCCGCGGAATTTGTTAATAATAAAGCCGATCACCTGTCTTTGTTCCCTTCGCTTCAAGAGGTTCATTGTGCCGGTGAGTGCCGCAAAAACACCGCCCTTGTCGATATCGGCAACAATAACTGCAGGGGCGTGCGCCCTCAACGCCATCTCAATGTTGACAATATCCTTGTCCCTGAGATTGATTTCTGCCGTGCTTCCGGCTCCTTCGAGCACTATCGCATTGTATTTAGCGGCAAGCCGCTGATAGCTTTCGATAACCGGCTGAATTATTCGTTCCTTCATTCCGTAGTATTTAGCCGCATCCGTACTGCTCAGTACCTTGCCCTGTACAATAACCTGCACGGATGAATCTCCGGTGGGTTTAAGGAGGACCGGATTCATATCTGAGGAGGGGAGTATCCCTGCTGCGTGCGCCTGCATCACCTGCGCCCTGCCCATCTCGTCACCTGTTTCGGTTACAAAAGAGTTGAGTGCCATATTCTGCGCTTTAAAAGGTGCAACAGTGTATCCATACCGTTTGAGGATTCGGCAGAAACCTGCGGCTATGATACTCTTTCCGACATCGGAACCCGTACCGAGGAACATGATCTGCAATGGTTTTTTTCTCATTGGAACACCGCTTGGTTGACCTATTGTAAAATAATACTTAATTTATAGCGGTAGTTACGGAAATAGTATATATATCATATACCTGTCGTAGAAAAAATGAAAAAAGACCTGACAAAAATCTTTGACATACTTAAACGGTTTTTTACCTTCCTTTTTTTTGTTATTATGACGGTTGCTGCAATCGGTTCCTTCATTTATATTCTCTACAGAGTGGCTGTATACAGCACAAAAGTATACACCTTTGTATTTACTGCGTGCGCTGTGCTGGTGCTGATATATTTTATTTTCAGGGCGATCAGGAAAGGGGCGCTCACCCGTATTTTGCTGATAATCGCCCGATCAGTGATTTCATGCCTCTTCATCGCATTCATTATCACGGTTATCATGGTATACGGCGGATTTATTATCCGCTACCCGATTTTTGGAGGTATTTGCGCTCCCTTTTTCATATTTACAGCCCTTTATTTTCTGCCCAAACTGCATTTTTTCTCTCGGATAAAAAGATATTTTTCGTAAAGAATGATTGACTTTTATTTTACCCGTACGTATTTTTCGAGAAAATTTTGCCATCCAAAGGAGAAGTCGTATGGTCAGGAAAATTATCATTGATGAGGACG
Organism: uncultured Spirochaetota bacterium; assembly: GCA_964525675.1. Classification (GTDB taxonomy): domain Bacteria; phylum Spirochaetota; class B62-G9; order B62-G9; family DRHN01; genus CAYSRJ01. The sequence continues at coordinate 10,976 of CAZGJW010000003.1, read as the reverse complement.
AATGTATTAGCTGCGGTGCGTGTGCAGACAGTTGCCCGGATGTCTTCATAATGAATGATGACAACATTGCAGAAGTAAGCGACGCAGAAGGCGCATCCGAGGAAGAGATTCAGGAAGCGATCGACGGATGTCCTGTTGAATGCATACACTGGGAAGAGTAGCAGGATCAGCTTAAAAATTTACAACCCTCTCATTGTTATGAGAGGGTTTTTTAAATTTTATTGGTGAACGGTTTTTTTTCTTCATCAGGCCGGAGGTTTGTAAACACGTGCTGTCCAGCCCAACGATCTTCATTCGTGAAGCGCAGATCAACTGTTTTTTGTTTATTGGATTTATGGTTTTATCCATTAGAATTCTGGCATTTTGTACCAGAATTTCGATTACAAATGACTATATTATACTACATTGTCGTAATATTACATACTTTAGGTAAAAACCATCAGGTAAGTGATAATTTTCAACTTCTAAGATTGACAAGTTTACTTACCTAATTTATATGCTGGCAATTTCAGCGGCAATCTTAGGGTATGAAGCGACCTGATTTCGTCCGTGCTGTTTTGCGTAGTAGAGAGCCCTGTCCGCTTCCTCGATAAAGATGTCCTCGGGTATGCCGGCTGAATGGATGAAACCCGTCACTCCTATACTGACGGTAACCGTAAAGCCGCCCTTCGACGAGGAAAACGAGAGCTTCTCAATAGCTTTTCTCAGGCGTTCGGCGACACTAACGGCGCTTGTCAGGTCGGTTTCAGGAAGGATAACGGTAAACTCTTCGCCGCCGAACCGCGCCGGAATATCGAAAGAACGCAGCTGTTCGCGGATTACATGTGCAATCTTGATCAGCACCTCATCGCCGACTATATGTCCATATGTATCGTTGATGTTTTTAAAGTGATCAAGATCAAGCATCATGAGTGAGAGGTCGGTTTTATACCGTTCGGCGCGTTCTATTTCTTCAAGCAGACGGTTTTGAAAATATCCATGATTGTAGAGCTTCGTTTTTCTATCGAGAGTCGCCATCTCATATAAACGTGCATTCTCTATTGCAACAGAAGCAAACCCTGCGATAATATCGATGAACCGTTTTTCATCCTCACTGTACTCTTCTCCAAACTCTTTTTCCTTCTTCATCAGGTACAATATTCCGTTGATCTGTCCCTTGAACCGCAGGGGTACAATAAGCTCGATTTCATCCTTGCTGAAGATGTCGAACGTTTCCAGGAGTTCATTCTTTTCACCAAGTTCGGATATATGAACGAGCCGCTGATTGTCCTTTATGTATTTTATAAGCGGATGAGCGGGGCCGAATCTGGCCGTGTCTGTTCTATAGCTGAAGTACGCCTGTCCCTCGTGTTCGGTGGAAAGAATGACAAAGGCATCGGATGCATGAAAATGACCGCTGCAGGTGAGGACAATGATATCGAGAACATCATTCAGGGATAGGCTGGAATTAAGGGTTTTTCCAATCTCAAGCATCGTCGTGAGGTCAAAGATAAGCCTCTTGTTTTCTTCGGTGTTTTCATTAAAATCAAGAGTTTCCATTCCAGAGCCGTTGGTTACCCAGGTTTATGAAGAGTTGATACGGAAATCCGATAAGCGTACATATGCCTCGATCAGTTTACTTCCTGTATTCCTGCGTATTATCTGGTGATTTTCCGCTGTGCACCTTTTTACATACTACAGGTTGCTTTTGATTATACAGGTTCATTAGTAAAAAAACAAGGGGTTTCATTATTTTAATAATCTTATTATAATCTCTGAAAGGGTAACGAGGTGGGCTCAATATTAAATTTTACTGAAGAAAAATTCTGCAGATAATGCGGGCCACAAAATGTCCGACTGAACATCTGTATACAATGAGAAGGAGACCATGTATGGAAAACATATCGCTTGAAGGAAACTTCATCGGTATTGATGTGGGAACACAGGGGACGAAAACGGTACTGTGCAGCGGCACTGACGGGTCAGTCCTTGCTGAGGCAAAGGGTACGTATCCGCTCGTGGAAAAGGCCGACGGCACACGTGAACAGGACCCGGCATCGTGGGTGGCGGCAGTGCGAAAAACAGTCAATGAGGTGTTGGAAAAAACAGGGGTTGACCGACGAAGTATACTGGGAATCGGTGTCTCTGGCCAGCAACATGGATTTGTTCCGCTCGATGAGCGAGGGTCGGTGATAAGAAATGTGAAATTGTGGAACGACACCTCCACAGAGCATCAATGCAGGGAGATTCTTGATAGACTCGGGGGAGAGGGAAAAGTGCTCGAACTCACCGGTAACAACGTGCTTCCCGGCTACACAGCGCCAAAGGTGCTATGGCTGAAGGAGAACGAACCCGATAATTATAAAAAACTCAGGACGATCCTGCTTCCGCACGACTATATCAATTTCTACCTCACGGGCGAGAGAAAAATGGAGGCGGGAGATGCGTCGGGGACCGCGTTCTTCGATATACGGAAGAGGACGTGGAGTGAGGAAGTTATGCAGTGCATCGATGAAAACCGCGATCTTACAGTTTGCCTGCCGGAAATTATCAAGAGCGAGGCTCCTGTCGGTTTTGTCCGCGGGGATGTCCTCGAAGACTTTGGCCTCCCCGCTGATGCCCGGGTTATAGTCAGTTCCGGCGGCGGTGATAACATGATGGCGGCGATCGGTACAGGGAACACGAAAAAGGGTGTGGTTTCAGTGAGTCTCGGTACCTCAGGAACAATTTATGCCTATTCCGATTTTCCAGTAGTCGATTCGAACGGTGAGTTCGCTGCCTTCTGCGACAGTACAGGCGGATGGCTTCCGCTTGCGTGCACGATGAATGTTACAGTTGCCACTGAGCTGGTGAAAGATTTGCTTGACATGGACAACAGAGATCTCGAGGAGCAGGTCAAAAACGCTCCATGCGGGTCCGGGGGACTGGTTCTTGTTCCCTATTTTGTCGGTGAGAGGACACCGAATGTACCGTCTGGTACAGGCGTATTCTTCGGCATTAACGAATTTACGTTCAAGGGGGAGTATCTGGCCCGCTCGGCAATGGAAGGAGTAACGCTTGGTATTCGGTACGGGCTGGAAAGCATGCAGAAGGAGGGAATAGAGGTCAGGGATATACGGCTTACCGGTGGCGGAAGCAAAAGTGATATTTGGCGCCAGATTGCAGCTGACGTGTTCAGGGCGCCTACGGTTACGATGAAAATCGAAGAGGCGGCGAGCTTCGGTGCTGCTATACAGGCCATGTGGTGTCACACAAAGTACAATGGACAGAAGCTTGAAATATCGCAGTTGACCGATTCATTTGTAAAGGTAAATGCCGATACATTAAAAGAGCCGGTACAGGATGCGTCGGCAACCTACGATGAGCTGTTCGGGCTTCAAAATGAGGTCAGCCGTTCACTGCGGAAGGCATTTGAGGGGCATAGAAAGTTCATTTCCCGGTCATAATAAGGGAAACAAACATAGAAGGTACATACGTTAATGTTTGTAAGTGTGTTGAAAAAGAGTCGGGGAAACGATGCAGGAAAAGAGGCGCGCGTCCCCTTGGGACCGAGTATCAAACAGTAACTTGCTCGAAGTTACTTAAAAGAGAAATGAAAAGATGAAGGAAAGGGTACAGAGGTTTTCCCATACGCTCTGGAAGATGACGAATCTGCGTGAAAGACTAAATGCCCGAAGAGAAGAGACACAGCGTACCGCCGCTTACCTCCGCGAGCAGTTTTTACAGGAAACCAGTTCGACAAATGTGGAGCCTGCTGCAGTTTCTCTCGATCCCCAACCCGGCGGTAATAAAAAAAAACAGCAGAAGAAAAAATTTACATTCATTGATTTCTGGAGTGTATTGAACAACAACAATACCTTCATCATCGTTCTCGTGATCGTGGGCCTGCTCACGGTAATCTCAATCGGCGCTTATATATTTGAATACGGGGTGAACGAGGGGTTTCAGACTCTCTGGGATACGATCTGGTGGACGATCGTAACCCTCACCACTGTCGGGTACGGCGACAAAACTCCGATTACTGTCGGCGGTAGAATCCTCGGTATTTTCATGATGATTCTCGGTGTTGCGAGTATGGGTATCGTCTCCGGACGCATTGCTTCTTTTCTTGTAGATAAACAGATCAAGGCACGAGGAGGTCTTATCGTGGTTGAGAGGAAAAAAGGGCATTTCATCGTCTGCGGGTGGAAGCCTGAGCTCGAAGCGATTATTGGAAAAATTTTGATTGTAGATACCGGCCTCAAGCCTTCCGATATCGTGCTTATCAACGATGCCGATCCCCAGGAGATCGAGCATATACGTTCGATGCCTGGATTTAAGACGGTGAAATATATAAAGGGCGATTACATAGATGAAAAGGTGTTGAAAAGGGCGAATCTGAAGAACGCCGCTACTGCGATTATCCTCGCAGATTCAAGCAGGAAGTTTTCCCTGCAGGAGGTCGATTCACGGACGGTAATGGCCGCGATTACAATCGATTCGATGAATAAAAACATCTATACGTGCGCTGAGCTTATCGATGTCAAGTTTGAGAAATATCTGAAACTTGCAAACTGTGACGAGATAATTTCAACCCGGGAATACAGCAGGGGGCTCCTGGCAAACGCGGCAAGCGCATCAGGAATATCCCATATTGCCGCAGAGATGCTTGATCCGGAGAAGAAAGGGATGGCGACCGTTGATTTTCAGAATGTATTTATCGGAAAGCCCTTCAGAGAACTCCAGGAGCATTTCAAACAGGCGTATGGTGATATCGTTATCGGGCTTTTAGAAAATACCGGAAAGATCTATTATCGGAAGAAGGAAGCTCTTGCGGAGGCCCAGAAAACGCCCGATATCTCCAAACTTGTGGAAAATCTTCAGATGGTGAAGAAACTGTATCCAAACAAACCGGTGCTTAACCCCGGGGATGGCTACCTTGTTAAAAGGAACTCGAAGGCTATCATTATACCGGGCTCAGCGCACGCCGGAGTACTGTAAATGAACGATAATCTCGAGTTGTTGAAACACATCGTGCTGTTCAAGGATTTCAAGGAAAATATAGACGTTCTGCAAAAGATCTCGGCGCTTTTCATCGAGAGGAAAGCGAAGAAAGGCGACATACTCATCCGGGAGGGAGAGGTAGGCGATGAGCTGTACATCATCAGGGAGGGGTATGTTCGAGTATTGAAGAATACACTGCAGAACGAGCCGTATACGGTGGTATTGCTCAGTGAGGATCAGCACGTCTTTTTCGGCGAGATCGGTCTCCTGCTCAACGATAAACGAACCGCTACTGTGGTTGCCGAGGTGGACAGCACTTTCCTCGTGACGAACAGGAAGAAGTTTCAGGAATTCGGCGAAAAAGAGCCGCTCATCGCCCTGTTGATAACACGCCAGATTGCCCAGATACTTGCCAAACGCCTGCATAAGACGAATGAAGATGTGGTCACCCTGTTTTCAGCCCTCGTAACGGAAATCGACACCAGCGGGTCGATGGAGTAGAGTGTTATTCGCTTAGCTTCTTCTCTTTGATCATGCTTTTTATCTTCTGCCATATCATTGTAAGTTCGTTTTTCGTATTATTGGTGTCCCAGTACTCCTTTACCTTCCAGTCGGGGAAGAGAAAGGCAAAAAACGCCTCATCACGTTTCATAATAAACTCCACCGATGTTGCCGTGCCTTTGTATGTGGCATCGGCGTCGACCGTTGCATCCGAACCGTCCTGTTCGATACTTATCCCGCTGTACGAGACCGGCCGAAATGCATCGAAGTAATCTAAAAAATTTTCAAACGTGCCCGTTATACGAAACTCACTATCGCTACTGATTACACTATCGAGTGCGTTTGCGTCATCACTATTCACCGCATTCTCAAAATCATCAATAGCATTCTCAATGGCCGCCTTCTGACACCCGAAAAGCAGGAGCGAAAAAGTAATGAATATCAGTACGGGAAAAAAGAAACGCTTCATGTCTCCCTCCGTTGTTTACCAAAAAGTTATCACATATATACCATGTATCAATATAAATTGAAAGATTTTTTTCTGTTGACATTCGCCAGCTTCGATGATAGTAATATAAGTGGCATAAGGCTTTATCTCAGGCGGGAATAGTTCAGAGGTAGAACGTCAGCTTCCCAAGCTGAATGTCGTGGGTTCGATTCCCATTTCCCGCTCAATAATAACCTCCTGGCTCGTAATGAGTTAGGGGGTTTTGTTTTTTAATGCGAATTGATGTTCCGCCTCTTTTCTATGGATTCTTCTATGGATTGGAGCAGTATATCAATTTTGTTTAACCCTTTCCTTAGTTCATCAGGTAATAGATGATGATAAATATCTATAGTCGTCTGGTAAGAGGCATGGCGTGCAAGCTTTTGTACATCCGCCGTTGGTATTCCCTCCCTGATTAATACGCTCACAAAGGTGTGCCTTAAAGAAGGATTAGAAGAAATCACCTCCCACTTAACAGCAACATTTAATACCTGTCTCAGTAAACGCATGATGTTGAAAACATAAATCGGTGATTTGATTTTCAGGACTTTATTCTGAAGCTGCTGGATGTAGTACTGCCCATCCGATCCACTCCTTCCCCAGTATCGAACCATGAGTTTTCGTCCACAGTGCCCGCAGCGCAGAAGTCCTATAAGCAGCCCTTTCCCTCTTTTCACTGCTCCTGTCCTTTCATCTCTTCCTTGGACTATCGTATTGTTTTTTATGATCTTTTTATTCTATTCGTAGATTTCCCAATCAATATACCCTTCATGATGACCATTGATAAATACTTTGCATTCTTCTGGATCTCTCATCCACCCCTGCCTCTTTCTCACTTTCCCATCAACTACGACTCTCTCCACTCCAGATTCAACTGTTTCATGGTATTCTCCTCGTTTGAATGGAACTCTTTGAGGAGAATTGTACAAAACCCTACATGAGATGGGAATAAGTTCTTTCAATGAGAGAAGCGCCTTGAAATGAATATAGGCTTGATCAGAAAGCTTATATTCAGAAGCTTTGGGGTCTACCATCCAGAGAGGAATCTTCTGATGATTCCTATCTTTAACGTATACTGTTACTGTTCCCTCTTGTGGGTTTGGTTTGTAGACTACCTCAAGTTCCTGGCCATAGTATGGATGGAAGGGATAATACACTTTGATTCTAGAAACACTGGCATTGTGCCTAACTATGGCAGCACGTCCCGCCAAAGCACAAACACCTAATACGCTATTACGGCCTGTATTACAGTAGGAAGAAGGGTAAGGCCGTCAAAGACGGGAGCCTTAAAAAGTTCGGGTACACACAAACTGTTAAAAACCCAACTGACCAAGCCTCTAATCCTGAGATTGAGCCTGTATCGACCAAAGCTTCAAGGCAGAGCTGGTCGCGGCTTATCCAAAAGGTGTACTTGGCAGCACCTGCGGCACGTGGCACGAGTAGTTGCAATAATCACTGACCCTTTTTTCTTGACAAAATATCATTCTGAAATAATATAGTAGAGAAGAGGGGAAATGTAATTTGTGAAGTGGGATCCATACCACAGTTGAGCGTTCCTTTGTGTTGCAGTACAGATGTTTTTGTAAATTGCGCATTATAACTCTTCCTAATTCAATTGTTATCCCACAATTTCTCACTTGAATAAAGTGTTGGACAGAGCTGTAATTGGAAGTGAAAAACAGAATACAGCTGACGAGCTGAATGCGGGCTGGCTGTCGGCGGCAACAAATCATGCCCCGCAAGAAGGAGGTGCAAAATGGCACTGGTGAAATGGAATCCATGGCGAGAGATCGAGGACATGTTTGATCGTTACACGAGGGCGGTGGGCTGGCCTCGAACCGGAGGTCAGGATGTCGTCGCAACAGGGGACTGGGCTCCCCGGGTAGACATCGCTGAGACCGACAAAGAGTTCTTGATCAAGGCGGAGATTCCCGAGGTCAAGAAGGAGGATGTCAAAGTTACTGTGGACAATGGCGTTTTGACCATAAGGGGAGAGAGGAAACAGGAAAAGGAAGAGAAAGGAAAAAAATTCCATCGAATTGAGCGATCCTACGGGAGCTTCACCCGGAGTTTTACGTTGCCTGACAATGTCGATGAAACCAAGATTACGGCTACGTTCAAGGATGGCATGTTGAATCTTCAAATTCAGAAAACTGAAGAGGCGAAGCCCAAGGCCATCGAGGTCAAAGTAGAGTAAGAAATGGAATTAAAAATAATCCGGTTGGGCACGAAGGAAATGATTGTCACAAAGGTATCCAAGAAACAGCGAGAATTATTTCAAAGCTTTAATATTTCTCTACCACCTCGGCCATAGTTATAATAACCCCGGGATTTTAGGGTGAATCTAAACGCGCTAATGCACTGCTTGTTTGTATCCGCTTACTGCCGCCGCCAAGCGGCATGTTTTCCGTGACGCGTAAGAGAAGTTTTATTCGTTCAACCGCTTGCGGTATGCTGGATTTGTTTATTTTGCACTTTTTATATGTTACAGAATCAAGAAAAAGATATGGAGAGCTGCGGGGTTAGCTTGAAAGAAGGGGGAAAAGTATGCTTTTGATTGGCAATATGTTATGTTCAGCCAGGGTGAATTTCCCCCTCAAGAAGGGACATTCAGAAAAGAATAATCTAATCTCTCTGAACCACACTGAATACTATTCGACTTCTGTATGCTGAAAGATTTACAAATTTTGTCAAGAAACATTATAATGTGTTTATTATGTCAACAGCAGTTCACAATTTTGTTTTTAACTGCCATCATTCACTCAAGGAAGTGATCGTGATACAGGCGAAAGCCGGCCTTTGATATGCACGAGATGCAGGGACAAAATGAAAATTTTTGCTGTGATAACCGGTCCCTCATAGGCGGACAAAATAATTGATTGCCTTAAAAAAAATAATACTCCTTCTTCTATCTCAATTTCTTGACACAATACAGTATCCGAAATAAAATAATTAAAGAGAGTGGGTAGTGAACAAGGGTATGGGAAGAGGTTAAAATTTTGTTACCCTGAGGGTGTAATATATTTTTTCATATCATTTATTTCTTGCGTTTTCTATAAAATGTGAATTATGGTTTTATACATTAAGGTTTTATACATTAAGATCCTGGTTTTTTGTACCAGAATTTTATGCTCTACTGACTTATTATGTCACGTTACCTACTATGACATTCTACAGGTAAAAACCATTAGGCAGGTGCACCACAGGCATTTATTGGTTTGCACCTTTTAAGTTTGAAAGTTAACTTGCCTATAATTTTCCAATTATTTATACAGGCTGAGAGCAGGAAGCCTATACGCAGAAGGCTTCAGTGCGACTGGAGAAAGGATATTCTATGGAAAGATCGACGATCCTCTGGTTTCTGAAGGTTGCGAATTTGATCGCCTTTCTGGCCACGGTCGCAGTAAACGCCCTGGCCAATGCCCTGCCTATCAACGGGAAGACAACCGGGGAACTCTCCGATCTGTATCCGAATCTGTTCGTCCCCGCCGGGGTCACCTTTTCAATTTGGGGTGTTATTTACCTTCTCCTGGCCGTGTTCGTCGTTTACCAGATCGTGATACCGAACCGAAGCGCAGCCGGGTTTATGGAGAAAATCAGTTTGCTCTTCATTCTGGCTTCCGCTGCCAATATAGGGTGGATCTTCCTCTGGCACCACCAGCAGGCCACAGTCTCCCTTGTCGCCATGCTCGTCCTCCTGGCGAGCCTGCTGGCGATATACCTTCGTCTCGGCATCGGTATGCAGGCGGCCTCCTGGCGTGAGAGGTTGCTCTTACATCTTCCCTTCAGTGTGTACCTGGGCTGGATCACCGTAGCCACGATCGCCAACGTCACTGCCGTACTTGTCCACATTAGCTGGAACCGCTTCGGCGTCTCGGAGGAGCTGTGGACCGTGGTTATTCTGATTGTCGTTGCTCTGATCACGCTCGCAGTGCTGTTCACCCGCAACGATCTGTTCTACGCTCTGGTCATTCTTTGGGCCTTCCTGGGAATTCTCCTCAAGCGCCTGGCTGTGGATTCGCCTCCCAGTCGGGCAATCGTGATAACCCTGGCTATCGCCATGGCGGCGGTCGGTGTCGCTCTGCTTTTGCGCATTCCACGCTGGCTGCGCGCCTGAGCGGAGGCAGTGAACTGGGTGTGCTGGTCGCATGTGCTTCGGCGGCCTGACTTCATAAACGTGCCCCTTTTACCGGCATGGTGCGTTACTATCTTCTGGGAGGTTTTTTAGAAACAAAGCAATGCCGTATGTAATCGGGAAACAGTTTTTCCCTTAAAACTTAAAGAATAAATCTTCCCGTAAATGGAAAAATTATGTACGTGGTTTGACATGAAGCTTGACTACTCCCTTGGTTTTACGAAACGTTGCCCAGTTGAACAAAGCGAGACACAAATCAATGGTAGTAGCGTCGATACTGTAAAGGGGGTTTTAAACCGGAACGTATGCTTCGGAGCCAGGGGCTGACAGCAGAGCAAGAATACCCAATGAATCCTATCCCAAATTGGAGCCCTGGTTGGGTCCGAGTGCTTGCCTGCGTCGGTTTGAAGGGAAGTTTTGTGTATGAATTACGTGGGAATTGGCGAATAGCATCGCGTCTCCAAGTGTTCGAAATGCTCGAAAGCCGATGAGAAATCCTGTCAGGGTAGACATACCGCATATTGCCGATCCGAATATGTGGACATGAAAGTGCCCACTCCCACCGCCAGCAATACGGGCCATCTGTTCTCCATACGGTTGTCCATGTTATTTCTTTCATATTGTCTTATAAAACAACCCTTGGGTAAAGCCGTGCCCCGATTATTACAAAGGCAGCTGTAAATCCGAGGCTCGTCGAATCCTTCACCGATATACCTGCCGGTTGCAAGAATGACCCAGGGCTGTCCTTCGGGTATATCAGCAAGATTCTGCAGGGATGTTTCCCGTTTTCAAGTGTTTTCTTCACGGCCAGGATGATCATGTCTGTCCGAATCCTATCTCTGATTCTCCAGTTTTTCCAATAAAGCCTCTAACACTTCCCGTTTTGAATCA
>CAZGJW010000002.1:0-105845 GCA_964525675.1 uncultured Spirochaetota bacterium | reverse complement strand
GTGCCCTGGCAGGATGACAGAGGAAACTACCGTCTGAACAGGGGATACAGGGTTCAGTTCAACAACGCCATCGGCCCGTACAAGGGGGGGCTTCGTTTCCACCCGTCTGTGACCCTCAGTATATTGAAGTTCCTCGGGTTCGAGCAGATATTCAAGAATAGTCTCACCGGCCTTATGATGGGAGGCGGAAAAGGGGGAAGCGATTTCGCTCCCAAGGGCAAATCAGACGACGAGGTGATGCGTTTCTGCCAGAGCTTCATGAGCGAGCTCTTCCGACATATTGGCGCTTCCACCGACGTGCCGGCAGGAGATATCGGTGTCGGCGGCAGAGAGATAGGGTTTCTTTTCGGCGAGTACAAGAAGCTCAAAAATATGTTTGAAGGGGTACTCACCGGAAAAGGGCTCGACTGGGGAGGCAGCTTTATCCGTCCTGAGGCAACCGGATATGGCGTGGTCTACTTTGCCGAAGAAATGCTCAAAACCAGAAGCGAGTCCATCGAAGGCAAGCGGGTGGCTATTTCAGCCTCGGGAAACGTCGCCCAGTATTCGGCACAGAAGGTCAATCAGCTTGGCGGTAAAGTGGTTACTCTCTCAGATTCGAACGGCACGGTCGTTGACGATGACGGTATCGACGAGGAGAAATGGAACTTCGTCATGGACCTGAAGAATATCAGGCGTGGAAGGATTCGTGAGTATGTAAAAAAATATCCATCCGCAACCTACTACGAGGGTAAAACTCCCTGGCAACTCACGAAGGTCGATGTCGCCCTGCCCTGTGCGACCCAGAACGAGCTGAATGCCGATGATGCGAAGACACTCGTGGAAAACGGCTGTTTCTGTGTGGCGGAGGGTGCGAACATGCCCTGCACGCTGGATGCAACGGAGCTGTTTTTGTCGAAATGCGTACTTTTCGGCCCTGGCAAGGCGGCCAACGCCGGCGGTGTGGCATGCTCCGGCCTCGAAATGTCTCAGAACAGCATGCGAATAGCCTGGTCGAGGGAGGAAATGGATGAAAAGCTTCGAGTGATAATAACAAATATCCATACAAACTGCCGTAAGACTGCGGATGAATACGGGACACCGGACAACTACGTAAACGGTGCGAATATCGCAGGTTTCAGAAAGGTGGCGGACGCGATGTTAGACCAGGGGCTGGTATAAAAGTAAACCGTCTGTCGGTGTATGACGCCACAGCATTCGGCGACAGGAGTTTTCAATTATGCGGATAAATCAAGGAGCATATAGAGGCACGGCAAACCACAGCCGGTATGAGCGCGGCTATGCCCGCTGCGTCAGGGGAAAATGTTTAAACAAAAACTGTCAGAGCTGATAAAACAGAATAAAACCGACCAGGAGATCTATCACGAGTTGATGCAGTTTCGTGTAAGGGAGATCCTCCTGGTCGCCTCCATATACGACGCCTTTATTCTGGAAGAGGAGGACAAGCTTACCGAGAAAATCTTCGGCGAGTACTACCAGCTCAACCTTTCCAATGCTCCCCGCATTACGAGTGTCGCATACGGTGAGGAAGCTCTTGAAATACTGAAGATCCGTTCCTTCGATATGGTTATTCTTACCATGCGAATAGACGAGATATCACCGTTCGAGCTCGGAAAACAGATAAAGGAACAATACCCGTCTATACCAATACTGCTGCTTCTCAACGACAATACGGAGCTCAGCCTCATTTCTGATCGAGACGACCGCCTCAGGTATCTGGATAAAATATTTGTGTGGAATAGTGATTCCAAGATCTTTCTTGCGATGACCAAGTACATCGAAGACAAGATAAATGCCGTCAAGGACACAAAGATCGGGCTCGTTCGTGTCATACTCCTCGTCGAAGATTCCATCCGCTACTACTCGAGCTATCTTCCAACTCTGTACACCGAAATCATGAAACAGACCCAGCGTATAATTGCTGATGAGCATCTCGACGAGATGAAAAAACTCCTCCGCATGCGTACCAGGCCGAAGGTGCTCATGGCTGAAACCTATGAGGAGGCTCTGAAGATTGTAAATGAGTACAGCGACTACCTTCTGTGTCTTATTACCGACATCTCCTTTCCGAGAAATGGCGTAAAGGATGAACAGGCGGGCATCATGCTCATAGACTACTGCAGGAAGGTGGTCGGGGATATTCCTACACTCATTCAATCATCGGATCCGTTAAACGAAACTGTTGCGTACAGGCATCGTTCGAGTTTTCTTAATAAGAACTCCGAAAGCCTTTCACGCGATCTGACTGATTTCATTTTCAATCATCTCGGATTCGGAGATTTTATCTTTCGCGACAAAAACGGCAAATCCATTGCCCGCGCTCAATCCATGGCGGAGTTCAAACAGCTCCTCTCCACAGTCCCCGATGAATCCCTCGTCTATCATGCCAATAGAAATCATTTTTCAGGCTGGCTCATGGCACGGGGTGAAATTCAGATTGCTAAAAACATACAGCCGATACAGGTGAGTGATTTTCCGAGCTTTGCAGACTTCAGGGAACACCTCATAGGGGTATTTCAGAAAGTACAGGAGAGCAAAATCCGCGGGCGGGTCATCTATTTCGACCCCTCTCTCATGAGCGAAGAGAATCACGTGCTGCGTCTTGCCGAGGGCTCACTCGGCGGCAAGGGGCGCGGTATGGCGTTTCTGCACATGCTGACCCAGAATTGCAATCTCGAAGAGATCGTTCAGGATACGCACATCCGCATACCCCGGACAGCAGTAATCGGAACAGAAGGGTATGACTACTTCGTAGAAAGCAACAACCTCTCAGACCTGCTCATAAGAGACGAGGGATACCAGGAAGTCAAACGGCGGTTTCTCGAGGCCGAATTGTCGGAAGGGCTGAAGAAACGACTTTTGCGTTTTCTTGAAAATGTGCACAGTCCGCTTTCCATCCGTTCTTCCGGCATGTTCGAGGATTCACTCTCACAGCCCTTCTCCGGTATCTACGACACCTACCTGCTGCCGAACAACCACCCGGATCCGCAGATACGGTTTCGGCACCTGGAGGAGGCGGTAAAACTCGTATACGTTTCAGTGTTCTCCAAAACCGCGCGCGCCTACTTCGACGCAATCAATTACAAGGTCGGAGAGGAGAAGATGGCGGTGTTAATCCAGGCTGTCGTGGGAAATCAGCACGGAGCATACTATTACCCACACATCTCGGGTGTGGCACAGTCGTACAACTACTACCCGGTCGAATATCTCAAACCGGAAGATGGTATCGCCGTTATCGCATACGGCCTCGGAAGGCACGTAATAGACGGTGAAAAAGCCTACCGGTTTTGCCCCTACTCTCCGAAACTGGAATTTATTTCGCCTGAAGACCAGCTTTCGTTTTCACAGGATAGTTTTTACGCGCTCAATCTGGAGAAAAAAAATATCAATCTGTCACAGGGAGACGCTGCAACCCTTGCACGACTCCCCATTATCGAGGGAGAGAGAGACGAATTATTCCAGTACTGCGTGTCTACCTGGGACAACGAAAACAACCGTCTTCAGCCGGGCCATGCGGTCAATGGACCGATTGTCGTAAATTTCGCCCATATCCTGAAATACGATTTCTTTCCCATGGCACATTTACTCAGGGAGATGCTCGAAATCATCAAGAACGCCATGGGAACCCCGGTCGAGATAGAGTTTGCCGTCAACCTGAATAAAAACGGCACCGGCAAACCGAGCTTTTACGTTCTTCAGATAAAACCGCTTTTAGGAAATCTCGAGGAGTACAACCTCGACCTGTCCAGGATCAACCGGAATGATCTGCTGCTGTACACCAACAGATCAGTCGGCAACGGCAAAGCCGGGGAGCTCTATGATATCGTCTATGTAGATATCGACAAATTCGATCGGTCAAAAACACTCGAGATGATAGATGAGCTTGACTACCTGAATGATATTATGAAGAAGGAAAAACGGCGCTACATTCTGATCGGTCCCGGGCGGTGGGGCAGCACCGACCGATGGCTCGGCATTCCGGTCAACTGGTCTCATATTTCAAAGGCGCGCATCATCGTGGAGGTCGAGCTTCAGGATTTTCACGTGGACCCGTCTCTGGGATCACACTTCTTCCACAATGTGACCTCCATGAACATCGGCTATTTTGACATCCCGTGGCGTTCTGCTGAGGATTTTATCGACTGGAACTGGCTGACGGAGCAGAAATCAGCACATAAAACGAAACACTTCGTGCATGTCCGCACAGAAAAGCCCTGCATCGCAAAGATGGACGGCAGGAAAAGCGTGTCGCTTATTTACAAACCAGTCTGAGCTTGCACAAACAGGAGTCGATACACAGATTCGGTTGAGCGCTCGCGGCTCCCTTAAAAACCTTCGTTTTGGGGCACAAGAACATGCTGGTTGAAGGCGGTGCTACTTCCCGTGCTTCTCCAGGTAGTCTCTGACGATTTGAGGCGGCTCGGCACCCTCGAGTACGAAGATGAGCGAGGCGGAGTTTATGCAGTACCGAAGCCCGGTCGGAGCCGGTCCGTCCGGAAACACATGGCCGAGATGAGACCCGCTCGAGCTGTCGAGCACCTCGATACGCACTCCAAAAAGGCTCCGGTCCTCGATAAGGACAACGGCATCCGGGCTTACAGGCTCGTAGAAGCTCGGCCAGCCTGTTCCCGAATCGAACTTTGCATTGGAACTGAAAAGAGGCTGCCCGGTCGCAGCCGAATAATAGGTCCCCTTTTCATGCTCGTTGTAGTATTCTCCGGTAAAGGCCCGTTCGGTACCTTTTTTCCGTAACACGGAGTACTGAAAAGGCGTGAGCCGTTCGCGCCACTGTTCATCCGTGAGGACGATCGTGTACTCCAGCTCAGCGTCCTTAGCATTTCGTATATGTAAGTCCGAAAACCCCATCTTTTTCATCTGGTCCCCTGATTGCGCATGCGCCATACCCGCCCCTGATAGCAGAAGCAATATGGCTGCACATCCATTGATTAATATCTTACTATTCATATAACAAATATATTATAAAATCAGCTGACAGTAAACACTCAATTGTGAAATGTCCAAAATTCAAAAGACCAGAGGTCCTTTAACGCTCTAGTTATTGGGGCACTGTTTTCTTTCTTGTAAAATCATGCACATGGTAATTTATGGTCAGATGCGATACAATGTAAGGCGACTGTTCCCATAATATAGGCGCGGGTTGTTATTCGGACGCTCCGCGTTCGAATAATGCTATTAGTGCCTGTGTATTATATGCCTGTGGTATACCGCTCACCAGCGGCATTTCATATACATAAATTTTTACATACTGCAAGGGGGAAAACAAATGATAGTGGTACGGGTATCGATGATCATTCAGCGGGGCAGGCGGCAGGAGGCCTTAAAGCTTCTCAAAGAGCGGGACGATATTCTCGAAAAGGAGGGCATCCCGCGAGCTGTGCGTATGTACGTTCGAAAACTCGCCTCACCCGGAGCACCTGAAATAATACGCGAATACGAGTTTGTGAGCTTCGTCGATTACGAGGAGGCGTGGACCCTCCGACTGACCGAAACCCAGGAAACGAAGAAATGGTCGGCGAAGTTCGATTCGCTCGTCGTTCCCGGCACAATGGGCTATGAGGTATACGAGCTGGTGTAAAGTCGCTTACCTGCGGCATTATCCGAACACAAAACTTCCCGGTTAAGGCTCACCCCTTCAAAGCCGCGAACACAGTGAATCATTCATTAAAAACAGGTATGTGAACTTTCAACAGCAAAATGTTCCAATAAACACCTGCAGAATGATTTCTACCCGGCGATCTGCATCAGTATAGTGAGTTGAAATAAAAATCCTGGTACAAGTTGCCGGTTTTCCCCGGGCATTTATTACCGAGATAGCACTTGATAAACAAAATGTTTCTTGACAAAATGGCATTAATTCCTTTAAAATGATTTGAATTAGAAAGATTTCTTCCGGAATAAGTTAGTACCGCGGGCACATGACCTTTCCAATGCAGCTTCGCATCGAATATCTCGTACAGCGGAAAACGGTTGTGCGTCAGCCTGTTAATGAAAAAGGATGCCATGCAAATACAGTATCAACAGGTGAAAAATATGCACAGGGATAAGGCGAACGTAACGTTACGGCTGTTTGTGGTATTTTTTACAGTAATATGCGTTGGGTCAGGATTTATATGGAACAGGGCGGTCAATGCGGATGTGTATATGAATGATTTGCGTCCGAATAATACCGTTAACCAGCAGCAGTATTCACCGGCTGCTCGAGCGGTTCAACAGAGGAACCTGTGCCGGAGCGCTTCAGCATGACTGAAGCCGACACATCCGATACCAACTATCTTGACGGCAAGCTCTACACACTGAGCTCAACGCTCGATATATCGGTAAGCGGGTCATACACCTGCAAGTGTATGTTCAACAACGCGAACGGCTCGGCTTCTATTGGGGTCTCTGCCGAAGAGAGGGTTATTACCATCAAATAGGCAATTTCTGTGCTGAAAACGAAAAAACTTCTGATAGTGTTGACGATTCTTAATCTGCTCTTCATTTCGAGTCTCCCTGTCATGGCGGCTGATACCCTTCTCAGCGTAAGCTGTGACATGTTTCTGGGCATTCGTCTTGGGCTGGAGTCCCGCTTTAACAATAACAGAGGTGTAAAGGCTGATGTTGGGGCTGCATTCTACGGCCTGCTCCTGGCCGACGCTTTCTATGTTATCTATCTGTTGCCGGAGGATCATCGTTACCGGCTTAATATACTCCTGGGTATGCCCACGGCAGCCGCACCGATGACATTGGAAGCAGCAATGGTCTCATTTGGGGCATCCCTGGCAGGCGGCTACCGTTTCACAGACAACTTCAGCATGGATTTCAGGTTGGGCGCAGGCTTTCCTCTTTTTTTCGAGCCGGGTAAGGACGTGATCCGACCTATTCGAATACTCTGCTTTATCCCCTATTTGTGGCCGGATATCGTATTGGGATTCAACTTCACCCTGCCCTGTTCTTTATAGCCTTTGTTCCGCCCGATAGCGGTTGTCCGGGTCAGGGTATATCGTTGTGCTTCAGAAAGTTTCCCACAGATTGTAAGTTTTTAAACAGGCCCCACTCTTTGATCTCATCAAGCGGCGGCTCCTCACTCCCCCACTTCCTGCCCGGGTACCAGGAGAACCTTCCTGCAGTATCCGCGAGCATCTCGGCTAACTTGAACGGGGCAAGCACCGCATCTATTACCGGAACGCCGAGAGCATCCTGCATCTTTTCGTGAAACCCGAACTCAATGGTGCACCCTAATATCAATACCTCTGCATTGTCCTCTTCCACTACCCTCTTTTCGAGGAGAGTTTTGTCACCTCGAAGGTCTTTTCATCCACCGTCACACCGTATTGCTTTTCGGCAATTTCGGTAGTGATAAACCCGTTTTTAAGATCCTCGATAATATTCTCCACCGGACGCTTCAAGGGGTCGCCATACCCGCCACCGGTGCCGGTAATGAGCCGGGCGGTATCTCCCTTTTTCATGTGGTACTGGGCCGCCTTCCCGAATACCTCGGCCTTTCTGCCATCTGCAAAGAACATCTTCGTGTAGTTTCTCGATCCCCGGTTCCCCCCGGACATGCCCCACGGGAGGAATTTGAACCGGCCGAAGGTACCAGTGAACCATGCCTCGTTGGCAACGATACGGTAATCCCGCACGAGCCCGCGGCCTCCTCTGAACTCGCCCTCACCGCCCTCTGTGATATCGTACCCGTACCGGTCCACGAGAATACCGTACCTTGTCTCCGCTACCTCAATCGGAATGATATATGTCTCTCCGTCACCTACACATACGAGCCCTGCCTCACCGTCCTTGTCCGCGCCGGCGCCCCATCCACCTGCCTGCGGCTCTACTAGAATGAAGAGCTCACCGGTATCCGGGTGAATCCCTGAGAGCACCACCCCGCACACACTCAAAAAATGGCCGGCGGGGAGCTTGCGCGGCATAACAGGCGCCATCGCCTTCCAGATTAGATCGGCAGCGTACATCATCGTTTCCCAGTAGGTCGACACGGATGCCGGTTTTTCACAGGTAAAGATGGTTTTGTCAGGACAGATCACCTCAAGCGGCCTGAAGCACCCCTCGTTCGCCGGGATGGAGGGGTCGGTCAGGGCAATGAGTATGGCGCGCGCTGACGAGTACAGCCCTGTCCGCGCAGCGTTTATCGGGCCCGGCACCTGCATATGAGACCCGGTGAAATCACAGACGATGCTGTCATCAGCCACCGTCACCTTCACCTTTACCTCGAAGGGCCCGTTTCCCACACCGTCGTCATCTATAAAATCCGATGCCTCGTACACACCCGGAGGTATCTTTTGTATCTCCTGGCGTATGAGCTGCTCGGAATGGTCCATGAGGGTCTCGACTCCGGCAAGCACCTTTTCGACGCCGTGCTTGTCGCACAGCTCCTGGAACCTTTTCTCCGCTATACGGAGCGAGGCGGCCTGGGCGTACATATCGCCGATCGACATATCCGGTGTCCGAACATTGGCCCTGATGAGATCGATGAGCGCCTCGTTCACGACCCCCTCGTTAAATATCTTTATGCACGGGAACTGCAGCCCCTCCTGGTATATCTCCGTCGAGTTCGTCGTCCACGACCCGGCAGCCATGCCGCCGACTTCGGTCCAGTGTCCCTTGTTTGCCGAGAAGGCGACGATCTTCCCGTCGTAGAATATGGGCATGATGAGCGAAACATCTGACAGATGAGTGCCGCCTCCCTCGTACGGGTCGTTCGTAACGAGTATGTCTCCTGGCTTTAGTCCATCCTCGCCGAACTTCTTGAGAACACTTCGAACCCCAAAGTCCAGGGTGCCTAAAAAGAGCGTCACACCGTTTCCCTGGGTGATAAGCCTGCCCCTTGCGTCGGTGAGGCCGGTCGCGTAGTCGAGCACCTCGTATATAATCGTACTCATGCTCGTTCGCTGCATGGTAACGAACATCTCGTCCCCGACTGCAAGAAGCCCCTCCTTTATTATTTCAAGTGTAAAAGGATCTATGCTGTTTTTCGCCATTTGAATCCTCCTCAGTCGATATTCTCGATATGCAGGAAGCCGTACTCGTCCCGCATCATCCTCTGGTCGGGGAATACAACAGTGGTCGAGGCAGGCTCTTCGATAACCATGGGCCCCTGCAGGTACTCGTTAACAGGAAAACGGTCACGCTCGTATATGGGGCTCTCATGAAATCCGAGCTCGTCGAAATTCACGTTTCTGCTTCCCTTCTTCGCATCTTTCAGAGAAAGACCCTTCCCATTGATTTTATTGAGCTCCGGTTTCTCGACGGTGCCGAATGCGGTGAGGTGATAGTTTACCAGCTCGATCGATGATTCGAGGCGGAAGGTATACGCATGCTCGTGAAGCCCATTAAACCGTTCGTTTATTTCGGGAATTTTTTCGGCTGTTATCCTGCCCGCGGGAAGGGGCACCTTCACCGTGTGCTCCTGCCCCATGTACCGCATGTCGGCAAAACGCTGAAACACGACCCGGTCCTTCGTTATATGCTGTTCCAGCATGAGCTCCATTGCCTGATCCTCCATGCCCGCAAAAAACGATTCGACCTCAGCAGGGTCGACCTGGTCGGTGCGTCGTATCAATGTTCTGATAAAATCCTGCCTGAGATCGGTGACGAGCATTCCCCAGGCGGAAAACACCGCTGGATTTGTGGGAATCACAGCCTTTTTCACGCGAAGCTCCCGTGTAATCGCACCTGCATGCATAGCGCCTCCACCGCCGAAAGCCACCATTATGAAATCGCGCGGGTCGTACCCACGGCGAACGGACACCAGCTTGAGCGCGTTTATCATGTCGGAGTCTGCAAGCCGGATCACTCCCATAGCAGCATCCTCGATACTCAGATGAAACGAGTTAGCTACCGGCTGCATCGCGTTCGTTGCGAGATCGACACGAAGCGGAATCTCTCCGCCAAGGAAGTAATCGGGATTTATTCTTCCCGCGAGAACATTTGCGTCGGTTACGGTCGGTTTGTCGCCTCCCCATCCATAGCTTGCCGGGCCGGGGTCCGCACCGGCGCTCTGGGGTCCTATTCTCAGGGCGCCAGCACCGTCGACCCAGGCGATCGATCCGCCCCCAGCTCCAATTTCTACTATATCGATGGTCGGCACGAGAATGGGGTATCCGGCATACGTCCTGCTCCACTCTATCTTGTACTCCGTTGTGATACGCGGATTGCCCCCTTCAACAAGCGAGGTCTTCGCTGTGGTGCCTCCCACATCGAAGGATATGGTGTTCGGCTCGCCGAGCATCCTGCCGATTACCGCAGTCCCGATCACACCGCCCACCGGGCCTGATTCCACCATGTTTATTGGAGCCTGCTTTCCCCTTTCGAACGTGGCAGTTCCGCCGTTTGACTGCATAACGTGGTATACCCTGCCCATACCGAGGCTGGAAAGGCTTTTTTCCAGGTTGTCGAGGTAGGACCGCGTCGTGGTGAGCACGAAGCTGTTGAGTACCGCGGTGTTTGTACGCTCGTACTCCCGCCACTCCTGCGTTATATCACAGGAGAGGGTAACCGGAATATCCGGGGCAATTTTTCTGATAATCTCACCGCATCGCTTTTCATGAGCGGGATTCGCATACGAATGAAGGAAACAGACGGCTATGGCCTGGATATTTTCTTTTTTGAAATACTCAACCGCCTTTAAAACATCATCCTCGTTTAAAGGAACGAGCTCCTCCCCCTTGTAGTTGACCCGCTCCTTCACCTCAAGGCGGTACTGCCGCCGGACAAATGGCCTGGGCTTCGTATAGTACATATTGTACAGGTCCGGCCTGTTCGCGCGTGTGATCTCTAACACATCACGAAAGCCATCGGTTGTAATAAGACCGGTTTTCGCTCCCTTCCGCTCCGTGAGCGCATTGATCACAATGGTGGAGCCGTGCACAAAAAAGCTCGTATCTGACACCCGTATTCCCGCCTTCTTGATTGTTTCTATTACACCTTCAGCGAAGTTTTGCGGTGTCGTGGAGGCTTTCGATACACCCACCTCACCAGTTTTCTCGTCAAGATACACAAGGTCCGTAAATGTGCCGCCAATATCACTCGCCACCCTCATATGTAAACCTCCCTGGTCTGTTGTTATCGGATGTTTAAAACCATATTCAGAAGAGCACCACAGCGCTCATGGTGTAAATACACCTCCGAATTACCACACCAAAAACATCGATTACCATACACGAAACTGCATCGTATGTCAATTGAATTAGACAGACGCCCAACATCAATTTTTTGTTGTCATCCGGCTTGCTGCATAGTATGCTCATGCCATGTCAAACCTCGTCTGGATAGAGCTGGATGCGCAGGCACCTGACCACAACATGAATGAAATCAGAAAAGGAGTACAAAGGGATGTTTTGTTCTGCGCGGTGGTGAAGTCTAATGCATACGGCCATGGTGTTCGACAGGTAGTACCGTTACTCAAAAACGCGGACTGGTTTGCCGTAAACTCCCTGGAGGAGGGCCTCGAACTACGGGAGATCGGGGTAAAAAAGCCGGTGCTTCTTCTCGGCCATGTGCCGATATCGCAGCTTCATGATGCAGCTAAAGCAGAGCTCAGGCTCACGGTATTCAACAGGGAGACGATTGCCGCCCTGTCGAAAATCAAAGCCGGCGGTCCGCAGGTTCGGATTCATCTGAAAATCGAAACCGGCACCGGAAGACAGGGCATACTGCCTGAGCAGATCCCGGAATATATCCGTGAGATTCAGGATGCCGACGGCGTTATGCTTGAAGGGGTTTCGACCCATTTCGCCAATATCGAGGACACGCTGAACTACGACTATTCACACAGGCAGCTGACAACCTTCAAGAAGGCGCTCGAAGATATACAGAAAATGGGAGAAAATCCGCCGATCATTCATACGACCTGCACGGCTGCGGCAGTTCTCTTTCCCGAAACCCACTTTTCGATGATCAGGGCCGGTATCGGCGTGTACGGGCTCTGGCCCTCTCGGGAGACATTTCTCTCCGCAACCATGAGAGAAAAATCGGTGCCCGATCTCAAGCCGGTGTTGACGTGGAAGACGCGTGCAATCCAACTGAAAAGTCTTCCAGAGGGCAGTTTCGTCGGCTACGGCTGCTCTTACCGGACGACACGGAAAACGAGAGTTGCGGTTTTACCGATCGGGTATGCGGATGGGTATGACCGCTCGCTCGGCAACACCGCCTATGTGCTTGTCAACGGGAAACGGGCACCCGTCATCGGCAGGATATGCATGAACCTCTCCATGATCGATGTAACGGATATTCCGAAAGTGACCCTGGAAAACGAGGTGGTGATTCTCGGCCGATGGGGTAATGAGGTCATTTCTGCTGAAACGATGGCGGGCTGGGCCCAGACCATCAACTATGAAATCGTCACCCGTATAAGCCCGTTTCTTGAAAGAAAAGTCGTGAACAGCAAAGACCGGGCACAGGGCTGATCACCGAATTTATCGAACCAGCACAAAAGAATAAAAAGAACCGTTGACATTTATCCTCCGTAGCATCACTGTATAAGGGGGTACAGGCTTTTTTACCATACGTTTACAGTTCATTCCATGTGGTCCGCCCACTCAGTCCGGTTTCTGTATGCTTGGGGTCTGTCTCTTTTTATCTGAAACAAGAAGTACGACCGAAAATCCCGGACAAATCTGAATCAAAGAGAGGAAAATCATGTCAAGCAGCTCTTCATCTTCAGGAAGCAGAAACATCACGCCCATGGTCGTCCTGGGCATATTCGTCTTTATTATTCTCATATTCTTAATATCAACGAGCTTTTACATAGTCGATCAGAAGGAGCAGGGGGTCGTGCTTCGCTTTGGCAGGTTCAACCGGCTCACCGAGCCCGGCCTGCACATGAAGCTCCCCTTCGGTATAGAAAGGAGGTACAACGTACCCACCCAGATGGTTCTGAAGCAGGAGTTCGGGTTCAGGACCACCAAGGCCGGGATTACCACGGTGTATTCGGAGTTTGATTTTCCCGGGGAATCGATCATGTTAACCGGCGACCTCAACATCGTCGATGCCGAATGGATCATCCAGTACCGCATCGTCGATCCGATCAAATGGCTGTTTGAAGTGGATAATCAGACGAAAACCATCCGCGATATATCGCAGTCTGTGATCAACCTGCTCATCGGCGACCGCGCTATCCTCGATGTAATCGGTGCTGAACGGGCGAACATCGAGCAGTACGGTCAGGACATGATGAACGTGCTTTTCAATAAATACGATCTCGGCATCAGGGTGACCACGGTCAAGCTGCAGAACATCGTGCCGCCAAAGGGGTCTGTGCAGAATGCATTCGAGGATGTAAACAAGGCGATACAGGACCGGAGCAGGCTCATCAACGAGGGAAAGCAGGCATACAACGAGGCTATTCCCCGGGCAAAAGGTGAAGCGCAGCAGCTCATCGAGCAGGCCGAGGGATATGCGGTTGAGAGGGTCAACAGGGCAGAGGGAGATGTTGCCCGGTTTTCCAAAGTGCTCAACGAGTACAACCGAAACCCGCAGGTTACGAGAACCCGCCTCTACTATGAGATGTTCGAAGACGTGTTCAAGGAAGTCGAGAACACGGATCTCATCGACAAGAACCTTAAAAACTTCGTTCCCTTCAAATCACTCTCAGGCCAGGGAGGTGTAAAATGAGAAAGCTCATTATTATTTTAGTGGTTGTCGTTGTAGCGATTCTTCTTTTTCTCGCTCTCGGGCCTCTGTACACAATCGAGGAAGGACGGCAGGCGGTCATAGTCCGTTTCGGTAGAATAGTCGAAGTAAAAACCAAGGCCGGTCTCAAGGTTAAGCTTCCGTTGGTCGACAAGGTGAAGCGGTACCCAAAAAAGATCCTTTCATGGGACGGTGAAGCGCAGCGCCTCCCCACGGAGGAAAACCAGTTTATATGGGTGGACACCACGGCACGCTGGAGAATCATCGACCCGCAGTTGTTCTATGAATCGGTTGGCACCATCACCCAGGCTCAATCCAGGCTTGACGATGTCATCGATTCCGAGGTACGAAAGATCATATCGAGAAACTCCATCCGCGAAGCGGTAAGAAACTCAAACGTTATCAATGAAATCGAGCGCAAGGATGTGTATCTATCCTCCTCCGAATCGAACGAAGAGGAGGGCGTCTCCGAATCGATAGCGATATTTTCGAAAACCGTCTACGACGAAATCGAAAAGGGACGAACCGTGCTCTCCCGTGAGATGCTCGGGGAAGCGAAGAAGATCACCCCGCAGTACGGGATCGAGCTAATCGACATCGTGATACGGCAGATCAAGTACTCCGACGACCTGACGGAAAGCGTGTACAACCGCATGATCAAGGAGAGAAACCAGATCGCTCAGGCATTCAGGTCGGACGGCGAGGGCAAGAAAGCGGCCTGGATCGGAAGAAAGGAAAGGGAGCTTCGCACCATTCAGTCGGAGGCGTACAGGACATCCGAGCAGATCAAGGGCGAAGCCGATGCAAAGGCGGCAGCGATCTACGCAGAAGCATACCGAAAGAACCCGGAGTTCTACGCATTCTGGAAATCGATCGAGAGCTACAGGAAAATGCTTCCGAAATTCAGGAAGACGCTGACGACTGATCCCGATTATTTCAACTACCTGTACAATATGCAGGGCAGGTAATGCCGTCAGTATTGACATCTGATTAATAGAGTTGAGCGTAAGCAACAACTCGTATACTTCGCTGGGAAAATGCACGACCATGAACATGCAATGCGCATGCCTCCCTACAGCATCTCGCTGAGCAGGTCGATGTAATCGCCGAGCAGCCTTGTAATCAGGAATTTTTCCCGCACCATCTCACGTGCGCGCGTCCCTATTTCACGTGCCAGATCGGGATTCTGCAGGAGATCGACAATCTTTTCCGTAAAGCCATTCAGGTCCTTCGGATCGAAAAGAAAGCCCGTTTCGCCGTCGCTGATCTGCAGGGGAATACCGCCGACATTGGAGGCAACTACCGCCCTGCCCTTCCATAATGCTTCGGTCACCGTCAGGCCGAATCCCTCCCTGGTCGACTTCTGGATCACGACAGAGGCTGCTCTCTGCAGCACATTGACGAGAATGTTGTTCTCTATGGTAATGAGGATGACCTCTCCCTTCTCAACCAGATCATTCGCCCGCTGACGCACCTTCTCGTAGATCGCAAGCCCCTCAGGGTCGTCCGTCGCCATGCTCCCGCAGAGCACGAGACGGCAGTCCACTTCCTTTCTCACCCGCTTGTATATCTCGAGCACCCCGAGCGGATCCTTCCACTTGTCGAACCGCGAAATCTGCGTGATAATCGGCTTGTCAGTGGGAATGCAGAATTTTTTCAGGTACTTGTCGATATCCTTCTGGGACAGTTCCATGTTTTTCGGTGACAGGGGATCGATCGCCGGTGGGATAATTTTCTGCTCGACCGGCAGGTTCTCGCTTCTGTACTTCTCGTTCGAGATAATAACCTTATCGTAACGGAGGATAAAGCCCTTCAAGAAGTCCCATATCTCGTCAAACGGGTTCGAAAGGTCGATGTGGCAGCGCCACACCCACGGCTGCATTTTTTTCTTATACTTGATAAGGGGCAGAGGCTGGGGGTCATGGATGATCACGCAGTCGTGGCCGATATGCGTGTACACCGCAAAACTTCGATTCGTCCGCTCGTACAGTGTGCGCTTCATCTTCGTAAGATTCATTTTTTCTCCCTGAAGCGCGTTGTGGAACTTTTTCGTTATCGTGAAAAAGTCAGGATTCCCGTGCAGTATCCGCCACCCGGCATCGACGCCGATATCGTTCATGAGCGGCACGAGCGAGGAGAGTATCTCGGCCACTCCTCCCCCCTGAGAGGTGGAATTGATGTTGAGGATGTGCCTGCCGTTCAACCTGCTCGCCTTATGATAAATATCAAATAGAACCCTGTCCCCGGAAATCTTCCGGTAATTATCGAGACTTTGCATTAAAAGTAACCTGGTTTTCAAAAATTTACAGTTGAAGAAGGATAATACGATACACCCTGTCCGTCAATGAAAGTTATCTGTCATTAAAGATAGAAAAATTGGAAATATTCAAACTTGATTTTCAGCTTTTTATTCACCTTTCAGAAATGCACAGTTTTCTTCAGGAAGGAAGGGGTTGACGGATATACCTGATGCTATCTCGAATCCCGCAGGTATAGTCAGTTTTGGCAGAATCTGCAGGTGCCAGTGGAGAGCTCGTTTATCAGGACCATCCGCAGAAAACGATTGGATAATATAATTATAATCCGGATCACCCAGCCTGTGATACAGCCTTCCCAGAACATACCTCAGGGCATCGGAAAAGTCATGCATCTCGGTTTCCTCAATATCGTTGAAGCTGCTTTTGTGCGTTTTGGGCAAGACCCACACTTCAAACGGCACCTGCGCTGCAAACGGCACGATGCACAGGAATAAACCGTTTTCATACAATACCCTGACCTTCTGTTCTTTTTCAAACCTCATAACCTCGCAGAACACACAGCCCCCCCGTTCTTCAAAATATTGTCCGGCTTCGTTTACCAGTTGCCGCCTCCTGTCCGAGAGGGCCGGAATAGCAATAATCTGGGAATGGGGGTGGATGAGAGATGTCCCCGAGCGTGCGCCGTGATTCCTGAAGATGTAGACCTCAAGATCGGCGTCTTTTTTCGTCAACTCATCGTACCGGTAGAGGTAGGTTCTGACAACCGCTTCCACCTCGGATTCGGACATTCCCGGAAGATCTCTGTCGTGAAAGGGGCTTTCAATCACGACCTCATGGCAGCCGTATCCTCCTGATACCGCATAGAAGCCGATATTCTGAACCTCCCGATCGGCATCGGGTATCACGATGGGAAACTTGTTCGGCACCACTCTCGCCTGCCAGGGCATCATATGTATACCGGAGCTGCCGGCATCTAACTTTCCGGTACGGTTTCGTGAAACAACGCTCCCTCCGGCAGTATTCTGGGCAGTGACGGTACGGTCGGCTGGCGACTGCATCCCGCCGGTAAAATGCATCACCGGACGCTCATGAATAATCGGCGGGAGCAGGCGCTCGTTACCGGGACAGAAAGGACACTTCGCATCATAATGAGGTATTGCCGTTTCCCCACCCTCAGACTTCTGAAAATCGTTGGGGCGTTTCCCCCGCCCCGTCGCAAACAGCACCCACTGTTTTGTAATTATATTCTGCCGCATCTCGTGCATCAGATCTTTCCCCCGGCAATTTCGGCAAGAAGGTTCCTCGCATCATCCACATCGAGCAGACTGAAATGCGCTTTGGTCGCACCGAGCCCTATTTTAATGGAATATGCATCAGAAGGCAGCACTTCGAAAGTATCCTCGTCGGTGACATCATCTCCGAGCGCGGCAATAAAATCCCAGTCAGTTTTGGAAAGCCAGTGCATGGCAGCCCTGCCCTTGGTAACGCCCGAGGCTCTGACCTCCATCACCTTGTTCCCTTCGAGCAGCCCGATGTTCATATTTTCAGTTAGGTTTAGAAGAGTCTCCCTGAGCTCCGTAATGCGGACAGACGCAAGATCCGGATCGGCCATTCGGAAGTGCCAGGCGATCGAGTATGGCTTTTCTTCTATCAAAGAACCGGGTGTTCTGTCCATGTACAGTTCGAATATCGGCCTGATTGCCTCTTTCCACTCCTCCCGGAGGACCTCCATCTCGGTTTCATTGCCACTTCTTTCTCTGATCCATACGCCGTGTTCGGCAACGAGACCGACATCCATGTTCCCAAACCACATTGTAAGCGTTTCCCTGTCTCTTCCGCTGATTATGACCACCTCATTCTTATCGTCTCCGGCAAGTTCTTCGATTATTGAAAGAAGTCTGCGATCCGGCTTTGCCTTCTGGGGTTTTGACACAAACCTGACGAGGGTTCCGTCATAGTCAAGCAACAGAAGGCGTTTCTCTGCCCTGCAGTAATCGTGCAGCAGTTTTTTCCTTGCAGCGCCGGTCAGTTTTCTGACAGAAAGCTCTTTCTGTTGTTGGTGTACCGCCTCCAGGCGTTCCAGAAAATCCGCCGCCCACCGTTCGACATTATACCGACTGATCCGGTTCTGCATCGCCCTGTTCCGTTCGATCTGTTCATCGAGCGGCATCTGCAAAGCCCGGCCGATGGCAGAGGCAACCTGCTCTACGTTGTTTGGGTTGACAACGATCGCTTCACTGAGCTCATGCACGGCACCTGCCAGACCGCTCAGGATGAGGACACCGCCGCTTTTATCTCTCGCAGCAATGTACTCTTTCGCGATAAGGTTCATCCCGTCTCTCAGTGGTGTTACGAGCGCTAAATCAGCCACTCTGTAGAGGGAGGCGAGCGTATTGAACGGCAGGGAGCGGTACAGGTACCACACAGGTATCCAGCCCATAGTGCCGTACTTGCCGTTTATCCTTCCCACCTGCTCATCGAGCTCTTTTTTAAGCTGTGCGTAGGTTTCAACACCGGTTCTGGAAGGAACAGCGACAAGTATGAGCGTCACACTACCGTGATAGTCGGGATTTGTTTTTAAAAAATGATCAAATGCCGCAAGCCTGCCTAAAATGCCTTTCGTATAATCGAGACGATCGATCGATATGATCGTCTTCCGGCCTCTGAGTCTTTTTTTGATCCTTTCAACCTCCTTCTGTACCTTCGGCGTCTCCCCTGCACGTGCATACCTCTTGTAGTCGATGCCCATGGGAAACACTTCGGCTTTCACGATACGGTTTTCTATGAGGAGCTGACCGAGAGCATGATCGTATCCCAGAAGACGCCGCACACTGCTGAGAAAGTGCCGCACATAATCATAGGTATGGAATCCGATCAGATCCGCTCCGAGCAGTCCCGTGAGGATTTCTTCACGCCATGGCAGCAGACGGAATATTTCGAAGGATGGAAATGGGATGTGCAGGAAGAACCCGATTCTCGCCTCCGGAAGCCTTGCCCGTATGAGCCTGGGCAGAAGCATGAGCTGGTAGTCATGAATCCATATCGTATCTTCCGGGGCTGCGCTTTTTAATACTTCATCACGAAACTTTATATTCACCCTTTCGTATGCTTCCCACAGGTTTCTGTCATACACCGTGTAATTGGGAAAGTAATGAAAAAGCGGCCATATCGTCCTGTTGCTGAATCCATGATAAAAGAGTTTAATGTCCTTTCTCGAAAGAGATACCGGGCAGCTTTGAAACTCCCGCATGAGAGATGACGCCATCTCTTCCTGGTTCTGCGCGCTCAAAGAGTCCCGCGCAAGCCCGCACCACCCTATCCACAGGCTATTCTTCGATTGATAGACGGAGTTCAGACCCGTCGCAAGACCGCCCACACTCTGTTTGAATGAAATCTCCCCCTTCTTTTTCTCAACTGTTACGGGAAGCCTGTTCGAAACGATGATCAGCCTCCTGGTGTCGGTTTTCTCCATATACCCCCTCACTTTTAAGTAACTTCTCGCGAAGTTACTTATGATATTCGGTCCCAAGGGGATGTATTCCCGGGGATGCATGCCGTATAGATTATTCATTCTCAGGGAAGTACAGATCAACCAGAGAATTCCCGGCATCGGGACTGCCGATCATGGGAAGATGCCTGGTCCGCATCGTGTTTTCAAGGTTGACGATATCTCCTTTTGAAATCTCCTTGAGATCGCCGATACTCAGGGCCTGCAGGATCGAGATTGATGATGTTTCAAGGATATCGGTAAGCTGAAACGCCCTTTTAATATCTCCCGGGCTTATAATCACAAGACCGTGGCTTTCCATGAGAAAAGCGTTGTACTGTTTCATAAACGGCGTGAAATTGTCTGCAAGACGCTGCGTCAGCGGCTCGCCGTAGGGCACAACAGGAACGGGCCCGACCTCCACAACCGTTTCAGGAAATACAGGCCGCATGAGCCAGTTCTTACCCTTTGTAATCGCAAACGCGTTTGTATAGGGCGGGTGGCAGTGTATCACCGAGTTCACGTCGGGACGCTCCTTGAAAAAGTTCAGGTACATGGGTGTCTCACCGGTCGGCTTTTTTGTGCCCTCTACAATGTTCCCCTTAAGATCGATAAATACAAGATCCCCGGGCCCGATATCGGCCTTGTACATCCTGGTCGGTGTAATCAGAAGCAGATTATCCTCAAGCCGCCAGGAGAGGTTCCCTCCGTGGCTCGTTACGTAAACCCTCCTACTGAGCATCCTGCATACCCATAGAAAATCATCTACCTCTTTGCGATATTTTTCAAGATAGCCCATAAATCCCCCTTCTTTTCGTTTTAATCCTGAATAGCGTTACTCCGAGGACCCTGGTTTGATTTGCGGCCACACCCGGCATTTTCCCGGGGCCTGCACCCTCTACAGCATTACTGTGCTCACGGCCCCGGCATGCCCTACGAATATCCTGTGTCTGACCGGGGCCTATACTTTCTGCATCGCCTCGTTCTTCAGTGTGTTGTACAAATCGCACGCCCTGTCAGGCTTCTCGTTTTCATGCACAATGGCCTGTATCGCTTTCATCATTGCAACCGGTGCTTCGGACTGGAAGATGTTTCTCCCCATGTCCACTCCGGCCGCCCCTTCATCGATCGCCCTGTACGCCATCTCCAGCGCATCGGGTTCAGGCCGTTTCTTGCCGCCTGCAATCACGATTGGCACAGGACATGCCACCGTTACCGTCTCGAACCCTTCTTCAACGTAGTAGGTCTTCACATAGTGGGCACCGAGCTCCGCGCATATCCTCGTGGCCAACCGGAAGTACTTTGCATTTCTCTCCATGTCTCTTCCGACTGCAGTAACGGCCATTGTCGGTATGCCGTAGCGAAGGCCCATATCGACGAGCCTCGTCATGTTCACCACAGAGCGCGACTCATACTCACCGCCTATGAAAACCTGAATCGCAGTTGCACACACTCCCAGCCGAACAATATCTTCGATATCCATTGCAATCTGTTCGTCCGAAAGCTCCTTCAGTATGCTCGGGCCTCCGGATGCCCGTATCACTACTGGCTTCGTAACGGATGGAGGAATGATGCTTCTCAATATTCCCCGCGTGAGCATCAGCGTGTCTGCATAGGGCACAAGCGGAAGGATATTGACATCGATCCTTTCAAGCCCGGTTGTCGGGCCCTGAAAATAACCATGATCGATGGCGAGCATGATAGTTCGGCCATCCTTCGGATTGAATATGCGCGAAAGCCGGTTTTTCATACCCCAGTCAAGCTCGTTGGACCCTTTCAGGAAAAAGAGCTCGGATTTCTGCTTTACCTCGAGATGAAAGTTCTTTCCTTCCTTGTCAGCTTCAGGCATTGACTCCTCCCCCTTTCATTACTTTTTGAGATATATTGTGCGGATACACCAATATGTCAGATCAAATAAATAATCACATGCAATATACTGCCTGCACTGCAGCTCATCAAGCGCCAATATCATGCATGGGGCAAAAATGTAAGGATTTTCAATAAAAATAAGTTAACACGGGAAATATTTAATATTACATATATAGTGTACCGATTCCGAAAAGAGGAGCGACGTCAATGAAAGCAGCGGCATTTTTTGGAGTGAAAGACATTCGGGTAGTCGATGTGAAAAAGCCTGAGGTTGAAGACGATGGGGTCCTTATAAAAATGAAAGCGTGCGGCATCTGCGGTTCAGATATGCACGTGTACAATTCCGATCTTCTTACAAAAGACTCAACAAAGGAAATGGACGGTTACAGAATCATCGGCCACGAATTCACCGGTGAAATCATCAAAGTCGGAAAGAAAGTAAAAGATTTCAAGACAGGCGGCCGGGTGGCAAGCGTGCACAACAAGGGCGGCATGGCGGAGTATATCGAGGTGCACGGAGACCGCTTGAAAAACCTCTTCAACATTCCTGAGGGAATCTCTTTTGAAACAGCGGCGACACTCGAGCCATTCTGCAACCCGATGCATTCATTTCATCTGCGGGAGCCGAAGGATGGAGAAACCGTCGCTGTTTTCGGCCTGGGTATCATCGGTCTCGGCTACCTTCAGATCGTAAAGGCAAACACGAATGCAAAAACTATTGCCGTCGATATTTCAGAAATCAGACTGAAAACCGCGGAAAAAATCGGCGTCGATGTGATTATCAATGCAAGGGAAGAAGATGCCGTAAAAAAAATCAAGGGACTCACAGGCGAGCACTACGTTCGGTACCAGGAAAAAACTGCGGGCGGTTGTGATATATCCATCGACTGCGCGGGGATACCTCTTACCC
This sequence comes from uncultured Spirochaetota bacterium, assembly GCA_964525675.1. Lineage (GTDB taxonomy): Bacteria > Spirochaetota > B62-G9 > B62-G9 > DRHN01 > CAYSRJ01. The sequence goes on along the minus strand of CAZGJW010000002.1, from coordinate 83,671 downwards.
TCGGCCAGTGCTTTGAAGTGCTGAAACCTGAAAACGGCACCGTTGTAATCTCCTCCATATTTGAGGACACATTTACCGTTGACCCGAACATGATAGTGCTGAAATACATGCAGGTTCTCGGGTCTATGGGGTACTACGAATCCGAAACGAGGGAGGCACTGGACCTGATCGCAAGTAAAAAGGTTGACAGGGATATCCTCATATCGCACAGATTTCCCCTCGAACAGGCTGCAGAGGCGTTTCAAGCCCAGAGCAATGCAAACGAATCGATCAAGGTGATGATCACTGATTAAACATCCGTGGACATATAAACTTTATTAATGCCCGTGGTATTACACCCTGCACTCCTTTGCCGCATCAATAAGAGCCTTCACATTTTCAGGAGGTGTGCCGAACGCAATCGGCGTGCCGCTTGATGAAAGAAAGCCTCCGCTGCGGCCAGCCTTCTGAATCTGGTTTATGACTTCCTTCCGTACACCGTCGATCGTCTCGGGAATCACGACAGACTCCTGAGGTATATTTATCGCAAACATTATATCCTGTTTCGACATACCGATGCACTCTCTCCACAGTCCGATTTCGTACAGATCACCCCTCGGCCTGCCGAGGTCACGCGCATATCTGAAGAATGCAGTGTTTGAATTTAACCCGTCGTCGCATCGAGCATGACGTCCACAGCGTCGACCAGGTCCTCAAAATCCCCAGATACAGGTATCCCCGCATCCATTAAAAGGATTTTTCGGTCAGGAAGCGCGCAAAACAACCTGTACGGCATCCCCTGTATGTGTCAGCGCCGACCCGAAGTCCTGTTTTCGACGAATCCACTCCCCGTCCCACTGCGGCAATTTCACCGGCGAATTCGTGACCTGGCACGAGCGGGGGCTTTGCCTCCGGGTGATACCCGGAAAGTATCTGGCGGGTTTATAGCATCGCTTTTCTCCTTCTTCAAGACCGCAACCTCAGGTGAAACCTCGCAACCGGAAATATATGCCTGTGTATACGGCACGACCCTCCCCGGAAAATCCGGTTCCGATAGACCCGCTATCGAGGGGAGAGACAGTTCGCTTTCAGGAACAGAAAAAAGACAATCCCCTTTTACCGGAATGAACAGGCAGCACGGTCCGTTGCCGTCACCGATGAGATGGCCTGACAGGTAAAAGATGTTATCGGGATTTTTGACAAATGCACCGGCCAATCCCAATGCATGCAACCCTTTTTGAAATTTGACTACTCGATTATAAATGTACTAATACATCTTCCCCACATATCGGCCTGAATCGTTTTGTTATTCGGACACCGGTATCCGAATAACGCCTCCAGCAGTATATCACTTACCGAGCATTTCAAGGAATTCTTTTTCGTAAACGATCGCTGCATACACCTTTTTTGCCTTTTCAAGCTTGCTTCCCGGGTTCTCCCCCACCAGGAGATGGGTAAGCACCCCGGTAACACTCGAAACAACCCGACCCCCTCTTTTCTTCACCTCGTCCATCGCCCTTTCCCGCGGCTTGAAATGCTCGAAGCTGCCCGTTACGCACCAGACCTGACCCTCGAACACCCCGGGCAGGGTTTCTTGCTCTTTGGTCCCCGAAACACTGAACTGAAGCCCCGCCTTTTTCAGTTTATCTATCATGTCGAGCACAAAAGGATCGGTAAGCTGGGCGATGATCTTTTCCGCTGTTTTGGGCCCTATACCCTGAATGCCGCTGAATATTTCAGGGTCGCGACGCCCGGCGGCCTGTATGAGCTCATCGATAGACCGGTACCCGGCATCGATGAGAAGCTCGACAACTTTCGGGCCGATCTCATCGAGACCCAGTGAGGCTAACACGGCTTCAAAGGACTGCCCTTTGCTCTTTTCGATGCCCTCCCTGATGAGCGCCACCTTCTTCTCGCCGAACCCCTCCTCGTTCAGGAGACGGTCCGCATCGAATGTGTATATATCGGGAATATCCCGGATCAGTTTCAGGTCGATTAATTTTTTAACCGTTTCAGCGCCCAGGTTCTCGATATCCATCTGTCCCCTGCCCGCAAAGAAGACGATACGCCCGAACACGCGCGCAGGGCAGTCTCTGTTCCGGCAGAAGTGGTGGGCCCCGTCCTGTACAATACCGGTGCTGCACACAGGGCAGCGGCCGGGCATCCGGAAGGCCTTGCCCTGGTCATTCTTTTCGATCACATCCTCCACTGCCGGGATGACGTCACCCCGCCTGCTTACCGAAACCGTATCTCCCACCGCTATATCGAGGCTGGTAATGAAGTCCTGGTTGTGCAGTGTTACATTGCTTACCGTGCTCCCTGAAATCCAGACCGGCTTGATGCGGGCGACCGGTGTAATCCTCCCCGTACGTCCGACCTGCACATTGATGTCGAGTATTTTGGAGACGGCCTGCGGCGCCTCGAATTTATAGGCGATGGCCCACCTGGGATGATGCGCAGTGTACCCGAGGGCATCTCGAACCGTGTACTCGTTCACCTTGGCCACCAACCCGTCGATCTCATGGGGGATCTTTCCCCGCTCGGACATTTTTTTCCGGATATAGGCATCCATGTCCTCGAGACTGCCGGAGGTCCAGTCCGGATGGGCATGAAAAATACCTTCATACCCGGCCGAAGCCTCAGCCGGAGCACCGGCTTCCGCATGACCTTCACCAGGACGAGCATCAGATTCGCCCCTGCTCCCCGGCTTGAAAAATCCCACGGATCCCACCACAAAGCCGAGCTCACTCAGCCTGTGCAGAACATGTACATGCTCGTTCATCCCCTCTTCGTCTGAAAGCCCCTCGTACATGAATGCCCTGAGCGGTACCCGGGCAACCTCACTGCTCTTTTTTCTCCGGAGGCTACCCGCAGCAAAGTTTCTCGGGTTCGCATATACATTCTCGTACTCCCTGTTCAGTTTTTCGAAATCAGGCTTCGTAATATAGATTTCGCCTCTGAACACCGATGTCACCATTGCCCTGAGCCTGAGCGGAATATCACGAACCGTCTTGATGTTTTCCGTAATGTCGTTTCCGACAAAACCATCGCCCCGTGTAACCGCTCGAACAAGAAGACCATCTTCGTAGTGCAGCACGATCGTCGAACCGTCGATCTTCTCCTCGACCACGAAGGAAACCTCCTGTTCACCCTCTATCTTATCGATCCACTTCTCAAGCTCCAGGGGTGTGTACACCTTGTCCAGACTGAGCATTGGAAATGGATGCCGTATTTCAGGAAATTCGTTATCCAGGTCAGAACCAACACGTTTTGTCGGACTGTCCGGCAGGGCAAAGGCGGGATACTTTTTTTCGAGATCTGTGAGCTCATCGAACAGGGCGTCGTACTCCCTGTCGGTTATTTCGGGAGCCGCCTTTTTATAGTAGAGGTCTTGATGCCTGCTCACTTCTGAAACGAGGAAGGTTATCCGTTTTTGTATCTCTTCCTTCCCGCCCATTGTTCGGTCTCCGATTATGCTGTTCCTTTTAACAACCATTATATAACTCATTATTAAAAAAAGAGAAGACAATTTACACCCGCCCGATTGTAGTTGCAAAAACCCGCTAAGGTCGTTACCTTTTCAGTGGTATGAACGAGATAGACAGTCGTACGTACAGCGCCATACTCGACAGTATCGACTGCGGTGTCTTCACAACCGATCTCGAGTACAGAATCACCACCTTCAACAGGGCCGCCTCACAAATCACCGGTTTTTCCCCCAAAGAGGCAATCGGTTCCTTCTGCTATGAAATTTTCAGGACGAATATATGCCAAAGCGACTGTGCGCTGGAGCAGACCCTCTCCACCGGCAAGCAGCTCGAAGGGTTGACGCTTGATATTCTCAGCAGGGACGGACAAATCGTTCCCGTTGTTGTGAGCACAAGCGTACTTCGTGACCCTGCCGGCAGAATCAACGGCGGGATCGAAACATTCCGAGATATTCGTATTATAGAGGCGCTGAGAAGAGAGGTCAAAAAGAGCTATCAATACGAAGATATCTTCAGCAAAAACCACAAAATACTGCAGATCTTCGATATCCTGCCCGATATTGCCGAATCTAATGCAAATGTACTCATACAGGGGCCAAGCGGGAGCGGTAAAGAGGTATTTGCCCGGGCCATCCACAACACCGGACGGCGAAAAAACGGCCCCTTCATTGCGGTAAACTGCGGGGCCCTGCCGGACACACTGCTGGAATCAGAGCTCTTCGGGTATAAAAAAGGTGCGTTCACGGATGCAACCGCAAACAAACCGGGAAGGTTCTCCCTTGCAGACAGCGGCACCATATTCCTGGATGAAATAAGCGACACTTCTCCCGCACTGCAGGTTAAACTACTCAGGGTAATCCAGGAAAAGGCATTTGAACCGCTCGGGGGTGTCGAACCGGTACATGTTGATGTGAGAATCATCGCAGCAACAAACAGGGAGCTCCGGGCACTCGTGGAAGAAGGCACATTCAGAGAAGACCTCTATTACAGGCTCAATGTCATAAAGATCGAGCTTCCTCCACTGAGAGAACGTAGAGAGGACATACCCCTTCTGGTTCAAGTATTCATCGACAAGTTCAACAGCATTATGGGAAAAAATATCGAGGGGATGACGGCGGACGCGCTTTCCATACTCATAAACCACGATTTTCACGGCAACATCAGAGAGCTCGAAAATATAATCGAGCACGCATTCGTAATGTCGAAGTCCCGGTACATCGATGTCGACAGCCTGCCGGAGGAGCTGAAGCGCTCGGCTTCGTATCCGTCTGCAGGCATGGACGGGCTGAAGGGTGCGGAGAGGGCGGCAATCATAAACGCGCTCAGGATTTTCGACGGAAACAGATCGAAAGCAGCGGAATTTCTGAAAATCAACAGGACCACCCTGTGGCGGAAGATGAAGGAATACGGCCTTACAGGCAACTCCACGTAAAGGTACCGGCTGATATCCAGCTGTTTTAATGGAGGACCAATGAAAAAAATCACCCTTCCGAGGCTCGGAGAACGGATCGCCCCGCGGCTCGGCATCGCGCACGAGTTTGTCGTTGTAATCATCGAACAGGGAGAAGTGTACCAGCGAAAATCACTCGACCTGTCCGGTTATACGCCTCTTTTAAAAATGCGGTGTCTGCGGGAAGAGGGGGTGAATATCCTTATATGCGCAGGTATAGAGAGAATGTTCTGGGGTTATCTTACCGGGTTCGGCATACAGGTCATCCCCGGTATAACTGGGCCGATTGACGAAGCGCTCAACAGATACCTGTCGGGAAATCTCAGTCCGGGTCAGGCACCGGGATTCGGCCCTCGGGTGCGGGGAAGGCACGGCCGGGGCAGATACTGGTATTAAGTATCAGCCCGTTTTAAGTTCTTCCCTCTCCGCTATTTCAATCCCCTTTTTTTCAACATACTGCTTTAAAAGTATACTGAAAAGAAGCGGAACACGTCTCATTTTATCAAGCGGCTCAACGTATGCAACCCGCATCTGAGTTGCACCGGGATTTTTTTCTCCGGAGGCGCTATTGTAAAACCCTTCCATTGGGGCAACGAGCAGTGTCCATATTTCATCGTCGATAGCAACCCCGCCCTCACGGGCACAGTACAGAACGAAGTCTCGGGCTTCGAACCCGTTCCCCACGACATCTCGTACATCGATGACTGAATAAATGGATGCATCGGGTCTCGAAACGACTATTCCAGGCAAACGCTGTTTCAGCTCATCGTTTACCGTCGAAATCATCCTCTTATAATAATCTCTCTGCCTTTTATACCATTCGTTCAGATCATTCCGGCTTTCATGCGCGAGTGAGCCGAAGATATACTGCCCGATTGCATTGGGACAGAGGTTTGCGGTATTTTCCGCAACAGCCTTTTCATGAAATTGCCTGTTATCCGTGACAAGTGCGCCAATACGAAGTCCGCACGCATTCCATACCTTCGATGCCGTTTCTATGCTGATCCGTCTCCCTTCAATACCCGGGACAGTTTCTTCGGTTATTCCCCAGATACTCGAAGTCTTGCTTCCTGTATATAAAAGCTCACGGTAGGCCTCATCGCTTATCATCCACATGTTGTATTTCACACAGAGCCTTGCAATTTTCTTCATTACAACCGAATCATAAAAGTTGCCTGTCGGATTATCGTAGGGGATAATGACGATGCCGCCCGGTTTGTTTTTTTCAACAACGCCCTCAATTGCATCAATATCGGGAAGCTCGAATTTTCCATTTCCGGAAAGGCTTCTTCGGACCGAAACAACCGTACGGCCAAGCCTGTCAGCCATCTGGCTATAATTCGCGTATGCAGGATCAACCAGGAGAAGCGGTTTTTTCCCGCTCCCTGCAGGCCCGCATACCCCAATAATGACCAGTTCCATCGCCTGGCTTCCTCCATCCGTAACCTGCACATGCAGGCCTGTCGTATCGAAACCGCTTGATGCAATGATATTTAAAAATGCCCTCCTCGTTTCCTCCACCCCTCTTGTGGCGGTGTATTTCACCACGCCTTCTCTGAACGGGCTTTCCGGTTCATCGAGACTGCGCATACGCCGGATCATTGCAGGGTGCATGGGAAGCGAGACGTTTCCAATTGCAACATTTATTTGATTCACCCGGTCTCTTCTCTTCATAAACTCTATCTGGGCAAGCCGTATTGCTGAAGGGTTTCTTCCCTTGAAATGTTTGGACATCAGGGGTTTATTCATGTTCTCGGACCTCATGATATGGACTTTCAATAAAATTTATTATGCTGCTCTTCATCGTGAAAAGCAACACCTAAAACTCATAATTGTGCATCATACTTTTTACACCAGCATTCTATTAGGTAAGCTAACTTTTTTTCGTGTTATCATCACAAAAACTCATTACATTATAAATCTATAACCGTGGGGAGTAGACGTATGTTCAAAAGGATGGCGGAGGATGTGCGAGTTGTTTTTAAACGAGACCCGGCGGCAAAGAGTCTGCTCGAGGTTCTCTTCTGTTATCCGGGGCTGAAGGCGATATGGCTGCACAGAATCGCACATTTTCTCTGGAGACATAAACTGCGACTTTTAGCGCGTATTCTGTCGCAATTCGTCAGGTTTCTCACCAATATAGAGATTCATCCGGGTGCACAGATAGGGAGGAGGTTCTTCATCGATCATGGTGCCGGCGTTGTGATCGGCGAGACTGCAGAGATCAATGACGATGTCACCCTGTATCAGGGGGTTGTGCTTGGAGGTGTTTCGTCTGAAAAGAAAAAACGGCATCCTACTATAGGATGTGAAGTTGTCATCGGGTCAGGAGCAATTATACTCGGGCCTATTACAGTGGGTGACTGCGCAAAAGTTGGAGCAAATTCCGTGGTGCTCAGGGATGTCAAGCCTTTCACAACCGTTGTCGGCACACCGGCACGCGAGGCCGGCAAGCATATCGTAAAAGATCATCGGGTCGATCTCAACCACACAAAGATAATCGACCCCATTAAAAAGGTTATAGATGATTTGCGGAAAAGGATACATCACCTGGAGAAGGAGCTTGCCGAATTAAAGGGGAAAGCGGACAGGACGGACTGATTAAGCTCCGCACCTGCCACTTCCCTTTCTGGAGGTTCAGCCGGCCCATGGCTGGCTGAATGAGGCCCGTTAAGCTGCAGGCGGGCCTCAATACACCGGCAGTACTGTATCTGCCGAAAATCTATGCTCAGCCTGTTAACAGGCTGTACTTCGTTCGCTTTCTGTATGCGAGAACCTCGATCGTTATCGAAGCCGCAGTGTAGTTATGCTCCCACTCTTGGTACTTCCTTCAGGGCCTCTTCGATTTTTTCCTGCGGGTACTCGTAGTTTTGCAGCTTGCCGTCGAAATAGGCTTCATATGCTGCCATATCCACATGGCCGTGGCCGCTGTGCGCAAGCAGTATGGTCTTTGCCTCTCCCGTTTTCTTGCACTCGAGAGCTTCTTGCATGGTAGCCAGGATTGCATGATCTGTTTCAGGAGCACTGATAATACCCTCCGACCTGGCGAAGGTCACCCCGGCCTCGAAGGTCTCTAACTGGTGAACTGCCTTCGCTTCAACAAGTCCAAGGTTCAGCAGATGACATATAATCGGCGCCATGCCGTGATACCGCAGTCCGCCTGCATGGACTGGCGGCGGTATGAATCCGTGTCCGAGTGTATTCATCTTGAGCAGGGGCGTCAGGCCCGCCTCATCACCAAAATCGTACTCATAGGGCCCCTTGGTAAGAGTTGGGCAGCTGAAAGGTTCTGTGTTCACAATGCGAAGGTCTGGTTTTTTCCCGTCTATCTTATCCTTGAGAAACGGCAGAAACACCCCTCCAAAGTTCGAGCCGCCGCCGACGCATCCCACGATAACATCGGGATACACTCCGAGGTTTTCCATCGCCTTCTTTGCTTCAAGGCCGACGACCGTCTGGTGCAGCAGCACATGGTTGAGAACACTGCCGAGAGAATAGTGGGTATCATCCCTGGACATCGCCTCCTCCACAGCCTCGCTTATAGCAAGGCCGAGGCTCCCCGGACAATCCGGGTCTTTCTCGAGCATCGCCCGCCCGGACTTCGTCTCCGGAGACGGACTCGGAATACAGTTGGCCCCCCATGTCTGCATCATTACTCTTCTATACGGCTTCTGGAAGAAGCTCACCTTTACCATATACACCTTGATTTCAATGTCGAAGCATGCGCCTGCAAAGGCGAGCGCGCTCCCCCACTGGCCGGCGCCGGTTTCTGTGGTAATGCGTTTAATCCCCTCCTTCTTGTTGTAGTACGCCTGCGCAACCGCTGTGTTCGGCTTATGGCTCCCCGGGGGGCTCGTTCCTTCGTACTTATAGTAAATCTTTGCCGGTGTATCGAGCATCTTCTCCAGACGTCGCGCCCTGAATATCGTCGTCGGCCTCCACATCTTGTATATGTCCCTCACCTCTTCGGGAATCTCGATGTAGCGCTCGGGGCTCATCTCCTGTTTTATAAGCTCCATGGGGAAGAGCGGCGCAAGATCCTCAGGTCCGAGAGGTTTGCCCGTTCCCGGGTGAAGGGGTGGTGGAAGAGGCTCCGGCAGGTCAGCGAGGATGTTGTACCACGCTGTGGGGATGTCCTTTTCTTCAAGTGTGTACTTCGTCGTTTCAACCATTTTCTTTCTCCTTAGTAAAAGTATTTTTTATAGTCATGCCGCACCAATATCCGATCAGTGCGTCAAGTTTCTGCAATAAAAAAACCGTAAGCGATTTCTCTCGCCCACGGCCTCAATAATAAAAAACCGTGGAACTTCTCTCCGGGGAGAAGCCCACGGCGAATATGCCTTTCAGGATGGACTAATCCTACGGAGTCTCAGCCCACCACCACCAATTATTGCTCTTTATCATAGTATCCATGTCGTTTTCCATTGCAATCCTCTGGTTCTTATGTATAGTAGTCACTATGTATAGTAGTCACTATTTATAGTACATTCCATGATTTTTGTCAAACATTTTTTTCAGCGCCGAGCATCGTCCTCCTCTGATCAAAATACCTGCTGATAATTGCGGTAGACACGATGATAACGCCGAAAATAGTGAATGTCCACCAGTACTGAATTCTCATAAAGATAAGCCCGTTCTCGATAATGGCAATAACAAGGGCTCCCCAGAATACGCCCATCATCGTGCCCATACCGCCTGTGAGCGCGGTGCCTCCGACAACCGCGGCGGCAATCGCTTTGAGCTCCCATCCGTCTCCTGCACGCGCCGAAAAGGTTTCGGACCGAAACATCTGCATCACTCCGGCAAATGCCACCGCAATACCCACAACGGTAAAACAGACGACCTTTATCCTGTCCGTATTGATCCCCATCGCCCTTGCCGCCATCTTGTTGTCTCCGGTTGTAAATATCCAGTTGCCGAACTTATGGAAGTGCATGATCAGCGTTATGATAACGGTTATTCCGATAAACCACAAAAACTGCGCGGGCATAATCTTTCCCACGACCCCCGTGATTGCTTTATACATGACAGGGTTTTCAGTAAGAACGAGCCCCTGCTGGAGCCCGCCTGAAAGTAACATGGTGACCCCCCTCCAGAGAAGCATGGCTCCGAGGGTCGTAATAAAGGAGGGTATCCTGGCCTTTACCGTAATAATGCCGTTTATATAACCCACAAAGCCGCCTGCAATTAGGGTAATAATCAGTGAAAGAAGGATGTGCACTCCTGCGTGGAAGAGAGTAATAAAAATATAGCTGGTAAAAACAAGGATTGAGCCGACGGAAAGGTCGAACTCGCCGGAAATCATGAGCATGCCCACGACGATGGCAACAATGGTGAACTCCGCGCCGGTTGAAAGGAAAATGCGCATATTCTCACCGCTCGTAAATCGGTGTCCGGGGGAAAAAATCGCAAATACGGCAAAGAGCAGTACAAAAATGAAAAATACATTGAGTGAACGCATCCGTATAAAATAACTTGAAACCTTCCGCCGTTTTTTATCGCTCTGGTTGCTAGTTGCATTCATGATGGATCTATCCCTTTTTCATTCATTGACATACGCCTATGATTTTATCTCACGCCTCCCGCTTACAATAAGATCGATGAGATGGTCGATTGTGGTATCCTCTTTTCTCACATCGGTGAGCATCTCACCGCGCGCAAGAATGAAAAACCGCTCCGCAACCTGAAACGCGTGAAAGATATTGTGAGTGATAAAGATAACCGATATTCCCTCCGCTTTGAGCTGCTGCATGAAATCTAGCACCTGCTGCGATTCCTTTACCGAAAGAGCGATTGTCGGCTCATCGAGTACAACGAGCTTTGCCTTGAAATACAGAACACGGGCAATCGCAACGCCCTGTCTCTGTCCTCCTGAAAGCGCTTCGACCATTGCCTCCGGGTCCTTTATCCGCAGCCCAAGCTTTGTGATGGCGCCCATACTCTCCCTGTCCATCATGCCCCTGTCCATGAAGCCCATGAACCTCGTCGGTTCCCTTCCCATGAATACATTCCGTGCAATAGAAATGTGAGGCGCAAGCGCCTGTTCCTGATACACCGTTTCAATGCCGAGTTTTTTTGCGAGTTTCGGATTGCTGATATTGACCTTCTTCCCTTCGAAATAGATCTCTCCCCGGTCAGCCGGATAGAAACCGGACAGTATCTTGATGAGCGTCGATTTTCCAGCACCGTTATCCCCGACCAGCCCGACGATCTCACCGTGATTGACGGTAAAATTGATCCCCTGAAGCGCATTGACTTTGCCGAACCACTTGTCTATATCGACCATTCGCACCAAGGGCACTTGCACCAAGGGCACTTGCACCAGAGGGACCTTTTCGGCTGATGTGCCTTCTTTTGCGTCTGCCTGTTTATCACTCATCTTTTTCTCCACACATGTTTAATATCCACACGCGTTACGTCCAGAACCCTCGGACGCAACAGCTCCGGTTTATATAAAGGCACCCGTCACTTTCCGGTAACACGGGCAACCGTTACGTTGAGTACGGCAAAAATAATGATAGCGCCGCCGATAAATGCATTGATGCCGAAAGCAGGTGCACCCATGAGAATCAATCCGTTGTCGATAATCTGTATGGTAAGAGTGCCGAGAAATATGCCGGGGATGCTCCCGATCCCTCCCATTAAAGAGGTTCCCCCCACAACCGCCGATGCAATCGCCCTGAGCTCAAATCCGACACCCTGATTCGCGGCAAATGATTCGATCCTCAGGTTCTGTATCATTCCCATAAAACTGCACAGCACACCGACGATGACATAACACACCGTCTTTACCATGTCGGTATCGATACCCATTGCCCGCGCCGCAATCTGGTTGTCGCCGGTTACATAGATCCAGTTGCCGAAACGATGAAGCTGAACGATAACACCGAGCACGGCGAAGAAAAATAAAAACCAGACAAACTGCACCGGCACCATCCCCCCGATGAAGCCAACAAATACCTTTAACAGCCAGGCATCAGGCTCGAGCCAGGCCATAATTCCTATAGGGCTCATACGTGACGCGGCATACACAATGCCTCGCCAGAAAAGCATGGTGCCCAGGGTAATAATAAATGACGGAAGCTTCGTTTTAACCACAAGGAGGCCGTTTGACATCCCTATTATTGCGCCGGTCAGTAAAGTTATGACGAGAATAAGTGCATGCGGTGTTCCCCACCCTAAAAGCTTGGTAAAAACAAATGAGCTCAGCGGAATTGTCGAGGCAACGGAAAGGTCAAATTCACCGGCGATCATGAGTGTTCCGACCCCGAGTGCGACAATCCCAAGGTCAGGGGCGAGCTTCGCGAGGGCTGTGAGATTTGCTATTCCAAAGAAGCTGTGCCCGGCAGAAAAGATTCCGAAAAAAACAAGCAGAACAACAAACACTATCAGTGTAAACGATACCCTGTAGCTGAGAAAACGAACCATAAACTTATCATTTGACAAAGCACTTCTCTCCCCACGAGTTTTATTCCCTGCTTCCCGCTGAACCATAGTGAGTAATGCGTGACCCGGAAACAGTTAAAATCAAGGGCTGAACCCCGGCCAGCTCTCTTTAGGGGCCCAGCCCATGTTTTACTATTCGATGTTATTATCTGACATGCTTTGATGAAAGGCTCTCGATAAGAGCGATATTGTCCTTTGTAATCAGATAACCGCCTGTATCGATCTGCGGAAGGAATCCGTACTTTTTATACAGGTACAGCACGTACACCGAAAAATACCCCTGCAAATACTGCTGCTGATCGATCGATGCAACCATGTACCCGGTTTTCAGGCCGGTAAGGGTGCCGGGAGTTGCATCGAAACCGCCTCCAGGAATCTGCCCGGGACTCTTCTTTGCATTCTTCAGTCCCGATGTAATCCTGTCGGTGCAGATTCCGCCGAGCCCGAATATGGCACCGGTATCCGGATGCCCGATCAGGTAGGAGGTGATTCTCGATTCAGCCGTAGTCATTTCAAGCGTCGCATCGATGATATCGATGTCACCCTGTATGCCGTACTCCTCCATGGCATCCTTGATGCCCTGGCTTCTTACAACACCGTAGTTTGCGCCGGGGACCTCGACTGCAGCAGCAACCTTGAGGGTCCGCATGTTCTTGCCCCCCGCCTTCGCCGCAGCAAAAACGGCCCTACCGATCATCAAACCGGCACGCCGCTCGTTCTGCCCGATATAGCACAGGCGCGCGTTTCCGGCGGAGCCCTTCTGATCATCGTTATTCGTACCGATAACCGGAATCCCCTTTGCAATTGCATCCGCAACCGGCTTATCCCACATGGTGTTGTCATTGATGACCAGTGCAATTCCGTCAGGCCTCATTGCAACAGCTTCCTGAAAACGCTTCTGCATGAGGTTCTGGTCACTCCCGCAGAGATCGATATCCGCCCTGCACCCGAGCTCATCTGCCGCGTCTCTCATACCCTGCTGGAATACAGCCCAGAATGGATCATTACCACCGTGGGTAACAAGGCGAAAGTACATTCCCGCACCCGGTTTGTCATCCTTTGCCAGAAGCGTTGCAGGAATCAAGACCGTAAACGAAACAAGCGTCAGCAACACAACGGCAAATAAAAACAGTTTTGATTTTTTCATAACCTACCTCCCTCATTAAAAAAAGAATTTTACCTTTCTATTATCCAGTGGACACAGTATTTTGTCAAGATAAAGATTAAAGAATTCCAATTTTTTCGTTTTTATATAGTATGGCTAATGCCGCTCACCGGCGGCATCATTCGGATTTGAAGCGTCCGAATAACAGAACCTGAATGAGGAGGGTACAATGAAGGCACGACTTGTACCACTATTTTTCAAAACAGCCGACAAGGATGAATTCGAGACGCAGCTGAAGGCCCTGTCAAAACTCCTTTCAGAGGAGGCGGAGGTGCTGAAACCTGTTGAGGTGGGTTCTCCGCTTCCCGAGGCGGATGCGGTTATTTTTCCGCAGCTCGTCGGAGAGGCATACAGGCAGGTCGATGCCCTTAAAAAAACAAGGCTGCCTTTGGTTGTTGCCACATCGGAATTCGGCACGGTCAAAATGTGGGACTGGGAGATAGTGAACTTTTTAAAAACAGAGGGTTTGAATGTATTTTCACCCTACAACCTTGACCTCACAAGAAAGATCTGTAAAAGCCTCGCCCTGAAACGGGCTATGAAGAACACGAAATTCCTCGTGTTTCAGGACAACCCGGGCGAAGGGATGCAGAGTGACATCTTCAAACGTTTCTTCTGGTGGGAAAAACAATGCACAGACCTCATACAGCAGAAATTCGGTATACGTATCGTTAAAAAGAGCTTCAAGAAAATGGGCGGGGAGGCGCAGAAAATCAGCGACAGCGAAGCTGAAGAGGCGTGGGAAAACTGGAACAGGCTGGTTGGATCGGGTTCCGGCACAATGTCCTCTTCGGGCCCGAAGTCTGCCGCCAACACAGAGCTTAAAACCGAGGGCGTGTCGAAGCGCATGCTCAACAGCGCGGTCAAGGTATACATTGCGGTAAAACGTGCAATCGCGAAAGATGGCAGCATAAAGGGAGTCGGCATAAACTGTCTCAACGAATCATTCTACTCTGACACGACACCCTGCCTCGCCTGGGATATGCTCTATGAAGAACTGGGCATACTATGGGCGTGCGAGGCTGACGTCATGTCTCTTTTAACCAAGTTCATCATCCACAAATCGCTCGACGCGCCGATAATGATGAGCAATATCTATCCCTTTCTCATGGGTCTGTCAGCCCTGAAGCATGAAAAAATCGACAAATTCCCCGACGTGGACGAGCCGGAAAACCATCTCCTGGTAGTACACTGCGGGTATTTCGGGGTCGTACCCCGGCCGTTCTGCACTGAATGGACACTGCGCCCCAGGGTTCTTTCCATCGTCGACGACAATGCAACGGCCATCGACGGCCGCATGCCGGTTGGTCCGGTTACCCTTGCAAAGCTCGATCCCACGCTTACAAAGCTGCAGGTTATCCAGGGGAATTTGACCGGTTATGTCCAGTACCCCGGCACCGACTGCAGAAACGGAGCGCTGATACGGGTAAAAAACGGGTACAGCCTGATGGACAAGTTCTACTCACATCACAACCTCATCATAACAGGCCACAGGAGCACCGAGATACGGCTGATGGCTCGCGTGCTCGGGCTGGAGGTTGACGAGCTGTAGTATGAATGCAGCCAACCATCGGTACCCTACTCCTGCCATTTGCTTCCCCGCAGGTCTTTCCAGGGTCCGCCGTCTGCATACCGTTCCGGTTCGAGTATCTTCGGACGCGGGTCTTCGGCCTGATCTAGCTGGAGGACCATCCATTTCGGGTACTGAGTGCCCGGATGCGACACATCGTCAAGTTTCGCGCGGTCTTCTTCCGACAACACGAGATCGAGGGATTTTATATTGTCTTCGAGATGGGTGATCTTCCGTGCAGCAGTGATCACCGAGCATACCGCGGGCTGTGTGAGGAGCCACTTCAACGCCACCTGGGCCGGTGAAACACCATGCCTGTCCGCTACCGCACGAAGAACACCCACGATTCTGTACCCTCGTTCGGTGTCAAAGGGTACGAACCTCCCGGCTTCCGCGAATCTGGTTCCTGAAGGCGCAGGTGAGTTTTTATCGTATTTGCCGCTTAAAAAACCGCCCGCCAGCGGGCTCCATACAAGTATTCCGATATTGTGGTACCGGGCAAAAGATATCCATTCGTGCTCGAGACCTCTATCCACGAGGCTGTAGTGTAGCTGAGCGGTCGCGAACTTTTCGAGCTGCATCCGCTCCTGAATACCTAATGCCGTAGCCGCCTGCCAGGCGAGGTAATTACTGAGACCTATATAGCGAACCTTGCCCTGACGAACGAGGTCGTCGAGAGTGCGGACGGTTTCCTCTAAAGGAGTATTGCTGTCCCAGCCGTGCACCTGGTATAAATCAACGTAATCCGTCTGCAGGCGCTTCAAGCTGCTTTCGATGCCGCGCATTATGTTCACCCGCGTTGCCCCGCTTCTGTTGAAATTATCACTCATGGGCAGACGCACCTTCGTTGCAAGCACGATTTCCTCCCGTACACCCTTCAGTGCGTTGCCGACGAGAGTTTCGCTCTCTCCCAGACTGTATACATCGGCAGTATCAACAAAATTTATCCCATGGTCCAGGGCAAAACACACCATTTCGTTCGTCGCCTTCTGGTCCAGTCCGCCCATATTCATCTTTTTCCCGAACTGCATTGTACCCAATGAGAGCACACTGACAATCAATCCGCTGTTTCCGAGTTTTTTATACTGCATTGTATGATTCCTCCTCAATAAATTTACTTTGAATCGATATGAAAAAAGAGAAGATGAAACTTTACAATTAATGCGTACTTGAGATTAATAATAGGCAAGTGAACTTCCAAACTTTAACAATTAAAACCGGCACTTGCCTAATGGTTTTTACCTCTAGAATGTAATTACAAGTAATTGTAACAGTATAGATAGTCAGCTTTGCATGAAATTCTGGTACAAAAAACCGTAATTTTAATGGATAAAATCATAAACCGTATTGGCGCCGGCGAAAAGTATTAATGAAACACACTTGTGCGATTAAACCAGAGCTGCTGGTCGCGAAAAGCACATTCACAATCATCCGGATGGTCATCTTAAAGACATATTCTCGATCAGCCGGGCTGCTCATTGCCCCACACAGCGTTTACGATCAGCCGGGCCGGGTCCTGGCTCGGTGTAAACTTCGAAAGCCTCTTTGCAATGTCTTTTTCCTCACCCTTTTCGAATATGTCAACGAGCCTGGATGTGATGTCGGCGGTCTGGAGCATACCGAAAAGCTCCGGCACGACCTCCTCTCCCGCATAGATATTTGGAAGCGCTGCAAACGGAAACTCCTGCGCGTAACGCAAAACCGCCCTTTTCAAAACAGGTTTTCCGATAACGGGTACCCATTTCAAAAGTCCGAACACCCCTTCAACGGGAATGACATCCGGCTTGTTCAAGGCGGCAACCACGAGCTCGGGGATTTTCCGGTAGGCAAGCTGTATAGTATTCGTGCCGGGCAGAGTTACCGCAAAATCCACCCCCTTTCCCCAGCGCTCAAGCCCGCCTTCGAGTATGCTCACCTTCTTACTCCCGGCGTATTCGATTTCCCACCCATCGCCTCTCTTCAATGCACCGGGCAGGCTCTCCGCCTCCCTGATCCTGCCTCCCATTTCAAGGCTTCGCTCGATAAGCTTATACGAGATATAGGGAGATTTCAGAATAAATACCCTGACATTCGGTATCCGTTCGGTAAGACCGTCCATAACCTTGAGGAAAACAGGCAGCATATATTTTACCTCAAAGTCCCTGCTGCCCGGCATGAACACCACCATATTCTCCCCGTTTGTAACTCCGGCCTCCTTCCGCGCCGCATCCCTGTCCAGAAGATAGGAGAGCGAGCTGTACACGAGATCCCCGGCAATGACTACCCTGTCGGGCGGAACACCGCGTTTGAGGTACTTGTCTCTGACGTAGCCGTTTCTCACAAAAATCCTTTCGTAGTGCTTTTCATACCCGGTGTTTTGGCTATACGCATACAGCGTATACTTTCCCCGTATTCTCCTGTGGAACAGGACGGGATGCAGCAGGTCGCCGCCGAGCGAGAAAACAACGCCTTTCCTGCTGAAGCTGTAGGTCCCTGCGCCGAAAAAGAGCATCTTTATGTACTGGCCGGGGGTCACGGTTTTGTCCACACCCTCGAAATCCCCGGCGACTTTATGCTCGGTGCCTGAGCCGAACTGGCAGGGATGCATGATGAGGGTTATATTGTACCGTCCGGCAAGTTCGCTTCTTTTGCGGATTGACTCGACTATCGGCAGCACCCAGGTCGACACCTCGCCCGGGCCGTTTGAAAAGATAATGAGGTCCTCTTTTTCAGCCATTACTATTCTTCTTTCCCTCGTCTATTCCGTCGAAATAACCCTTGTACCGAATGATAAGCAGTATCAAACCCTTGAAAAATGAGATTCTCTTCTTTGAAAGGAACCAGTTATCATATCCAAGCACCCTAAAGAACGCCCGAAAGAATCTGCTGTGAATAAGCGTAAATCTCGCTACCCATTTCAGCGGATGCCCGGTGTAAAAATATACCGCACTTATACCCCGTTCCTTCTCCTTTTCGTACACATCGCGTGGTGAGATGAATGTTCCTGGCGGATCGTAGTGGTACCCGTAAATTTTCCTCTTTATCGAACGCACCCCGATTTCCTGCAGATGAATGCCGAGATCAAAATCCTCCCAGCCGTATACCGTGTATCGCTCGTCGAAAAGGCCGGCCTGTATAATGTATTTTTTCAATACCGATGCGTTTCCCGTAGAGAGAAAGGCCGTATTTATATCCTTGAGTTTCCAGGCGGCGGAGAATGGGTTGTCAAGCTCCTGCGTATGTATGACCTTACCCATGACAACAAGCCCATCATCTTTCCCATGTGCGGCACTATGTTTTTTAATAAATTCCGGCTCGACAAATATATCATCATCCACAAAAATTATGAGCGGGTAGGATGAAAAACCGATTCCCACATTGCGCGCCGCCGATCGTCCCGATTTTTTAATCCGTATATACCATACAAAAAGGCTGTTCTTGCCGATAAAGAGGCTTTCATCCGTATCCGGGAGGTACCACCCCTTCTTTACTGCCCGGATTCTGTCGGTGTATTCGAATAAAATATTGGAATTTTTGTCTATCTGCACATCCTTCAAATCATTGAAAAGCGATTCTGTACCGTCCGTCGAACCGTCATCAACCACCAGTATCTCGAAATCCCCGTCAGGTTTCGCCTGACATGCATAGTAACTCAGAACCCGAACGAGGATTTCTTCTCTGTTATGCGTTGGAATAATTACCGATGCGTGCATGCGTACCTGCGCTGGTATGCACTGAATGCATTCATCCAACCTGCAGTCAGCTGAATGAACCCCGTCGGATCGCATTCGGCCCACCCGCTGATTCGCGAGCCCTTATACCTAGCGCTGTTCCTTTATCTTTGTATGAACGTCAACACTCTTCACTTCCCGCAGCCCTATGCTTACAGTATACGTATTATCCCAGATGTAACGGCTTCCGTCATAGGAAAGCTCCCTGTTTCCTGTGTAGTCAAACTTCAGATCCCAGTCATGGAGCTCATGGACAAATCCAAAAGATATCCGCTTCATCTTGAAAAGAGAAGATATTCTGTCATCGCGGTTGAAATAATTGAAGGATTTGAGCAGGTCAATAACAGGGTTCACCGCTTCAACGCCTCTTTCGGCAGCGGTACCCGGAAAGTACCGCCAGAGACTCTCATTTCTGGAGAGCACTTTAAAGTAGGTCTTCAGGTACCTTCTGAAAGAAAGATCGATCTGAAAGAGAGAATCGAAGGTATCGAGTGTCGGATTCTGAAAGTAGTGGTTCCACCCCAGGCCCCATGATACGACAAGCGTGTTCCCAAAAAGATCGATATCCCTGCTCGAAAGATCTGAAGTGAGCTTATTCATTGTCGGCCGGAGGGAAGAGATGTCGTATAAAAATACATCGCTGATCAGAATACGCTCGGTCGGCGCATAGGTCAGCGTATTCTTCAGAGGGTTGAAACGGCTTATGTCAAATTCAACTGCCCGGTAGCTGCCGCTGTCCCAGTCATAGACCGGCCTGAGATCATACGAGGTTTCGAGCATCTCGGTGAAGCCGTAAACTTTAGCAAACCCGAGAAAATCCATCTGATGTACTCTGAACCGGTGATAGGTGTAGAGATCTTCAGGTCCTGCGAACTTGTACTTGAGATCGTAGGTGAACAGGGCATACAAATTCTCGGACCCGAATTGAAACTCGTCGGTAGTACGGCCGTAGGCATATGTGTTCTGCCTGTCGTCCGTCGTTTCACTCGACGTGGGGTCTACATGGGCCTGTCCCTGCGCTCCCCCTTCGACTTCAGGGGTAATCCTGATATAATTTCCCACAATGTAATCCCTCGTAAGGTCCAGGGCAGCATTTGCCTTGTTCACCTCGCTTTCGATTCTTTCATTCTCATCGTAGTACAGTACATGCGCATAATTTGTTGTACCCGTATAGGTCAGGTCTGAAAACAGGGCCGAATCCGACCCGGTGAATATGTCCGCTGTATGGTATACTGAAACCTGCGGAGCGGCGATTGTGTACAGCCGGTACTCGTAGTAGTCGGGCATAGAGACGATATCCTCATCGGTATTGCGCTGCGGTTCGAACCGGATACTGTTCTGAAGAGAAAGTGTGAGGCTGTTGTACTGGAAGGTGTCGTTGAAAAACCATGTGTACCCCGACCCCTTTCGCGGAAAATCCGACTCTGCCTGCCCGATTACATCGAAAAGGTCGAACCTCTGACTTCTCCGTTCGAAATCGTACTCATAGTACGGATCCGTCATATGGGAGAAACTGATCTCTGCTGTGTTGGTATAGGCCTTCTCGATAACAATCTTCTGATACAGCCCAATATTATAGCGCCCGGAACGGGTGATCGAATAATCTTCGGCATCAGAAGGGCCGAGCGGGCTCCAGTGCTCCTTGACTTCATCGTAGTAATATACATCATTCGAAAGCGCTGCTGAAAACCGGAGCTCGGTTTCGCCCAGAGGGTACGAAGAAATGTAATCGGCCCCTGCATATACACCGAGCCGTTCATAGAAATCACCCTTGAGCTCAATTTCTTTTTCATCTGTTTTCAGCGGGGTGTACGTATTCTGGAGCACAAGCCCCGACCGATCCCTGAATTGGATGGATGACTTGAATGCGTGATCTTTCAAATTCCTGTACATGTAGGGCAGGTTGAGAACATTGTCCTGTCCGAAGTAGAGGGAAGCATTTTTTACGAGCGCCCGTTCTGAATCATAAAAAAAAAGCCGTTTTGCTTCAATTCTGTAGTGAGGGTAGCGTATATTACAGGTCGTCAAAGTCAGGTCATCTGAAACAAACTTATCCGTTCCCTGTATCCTCTCGATCATGCTGCCTGTATATATGAAGTCTTCAATAGAAGTTTTTGCCCTGAAAAAAATGCCCTCATCCGTTTTCTGATTGTAGTAAAAACTGTCCCCGGTGTATACCTTCTTTCCCTCTTCAAAGCGAACAGTACCACTTCCTCGCACAATCTCCCTGTCCACATTGATTCGAACCTCATCGGCCTGTATATGCCTTCCACCGTAATTGACATCGACATTTCCATTCAGAACAATGATCTCCTCACCCGCCTCGTTTTTCCGGGTGCGGATAAAATCGGCATTATTGAGAATTATAGCTTCAGGCTCGCTCTCAGCTGATCTCGTTTCAAAAGTGCTTCGGCTCCTGCGTATCTCATCATTCATGAGTCTCCGCTTCAACGCCGCCTCATCACCGTCAGCCGGCAATCCTCTTTCGCTGCAGGCATCTCGCAGGGCGTCGAGGTCAGACCCTTTAAGCAGTTGATATATCCTGTTGTATTGATTATCCTCCAGCGGTACTGAATCAGGTTCCTGTCCTTGTCCGCCCTGCTGACCGAAAAGGACTCCGGGAAACAAAGAAATGGTGAGTGCGATTGCAAAGAAGAAATGTTTCATCGCTTAAGTATACGGGAAAAGTCTTGTTTTGAAAAGTCCCGGTTGTTCACGTGCCTGTGGCTTTCTTCCATTATCAAAACGCTTTTTTGTACTATCTTTTCCTCAATGCACGTCTTTAATTGATGAAATTGAGGCAAAAACCATTGCCTATCGTTTCATGGCGGGAACAGAGGACACTGAAGCGGTAATAACCGTTTCGAGATACACCTCATCGTCCCTGGAGAGTTTAACCTTTTTGTCCTCAACTTTCAGTTTTACGTCCACGTTTCGCGCGCCCGAAAGCCGCGCTCGCTCGCGGACAAGATCACTCGCAAGCCCGGACATCGCGTGCTTGGCGTCCTTCAACGTTTTATAGTTTATTTTTCTGTCAGGGGCAAATGCGGTAAACCCCCTTCCCTCCTCGGGCCTGATAAGAATGGTAACCACCTCTCGCACTGCGCCGGTAATTGCCCCGATTGCATTTGCCACGGCATTATACTCCGGCACATGAACCTTGAGATCGATATACTCCTTGAGGTTTTCAGCGTACGAGGGTGACGGCGCCCCTATAAATACAATCGGCTTTTTCAGGCGCACATCTATATGAAACTGTTTCTTTGTGGAGAATAGGTGGTGCGAGATGTTGTGGGAAAGCCCATCCCTGTCGTGAATACTTTTATCCTCCCTGAAAATAAAGGACAAAAGCTGGTATATGAGGTTTCGATAAAACTCCCGAAGAACGCGATCCATAAACTCCCGGGCAGAACAGCCGGCACGCACGGCATACAGTTCGACGGCTCTCTTTGCAGCCTCTTTGTTCCAGAAAGAAATTTTGTCTGCAGCGTGCAGTACATCAGTCGGTGTCAGCGCTGAACGAAATATATATCCGAACATCTCGAGTCGCTCTGTTCTCAAAAGAGAGAGACCCGATGCCTTGACTTTTCGCACAAGCTGTTCACGCGGCATCGGTCCGTTTTTTTTCAAAATAGAAACGATCGCCTCTTCCTGGGGATGAAAATCATGGCCCCGTATATCCTTTTGAAACATAAAATAATCTACAGGCTGAACGAGTATTTCTTCACCCCGCGCATCGGAGCTTTTTTCAGAAAGCTGTGAAAGAACCTGAGGGAACTGATCCGCGAGATAGCAGAGAGGCACAACCCGTCGCGGCCCGACATGAATACTTTTATCACGGTAGTTGTACGTAATATAACTGTCCCCGCCAAGTCCGAAGGTGTGGATATCTACCGTTTTCACAGCGGTTCTGAATCCTTCGATACTGATACCCTCATTCTTGAATGCGACAAACCCGTTTTCGACGATCGCTGCATCCGTTGTGGTGCCGCCCATATCGACAACGTACCCGTCTTTCAATCCCGCAAGATACGCACCGCCGATTACACTCGCAGCCGGGCCGGAAAGCACCATTTCAACGGGCCTGGTCTTTGCAGCATTTTCTCCCATAAGCGTCCCGTCTCCCTTTACAACCATAACGGGAGCTGCAACCCCCTTTTTCGACAGAACATCCTTCACCGAAGTTAAGAGATGCGTTACGAGCGGGATGAGTCGTGCATTGAAATAACAGGTGTTCGCGCGTTTCACACAGTTGAGCTCATCCGTGAGCTCGCTTCCGCATACAACAGGGAGATCAGTTGTTTGCTGTATCAGCTCTTTTACCTTCAGCTCGTACTCCGGATTCCTCGCCCCCACTTCGCTTGAAACCGCAAATGCATCGATACCGTGTGAAATGAGCTCCCGGATTGCGGCCTTCGCCTCGTTCAGATCGAGCGGTTCGACTGATTCTCCTTCGATGCTGTGTTTTCCGCGGACCACCACTGCAGGCTCGAGGCTTATCCCCTTCAGCGTATACCGGTCATACCCGATAAGGATAATACCGGCTCTTCCTCCCTTGCCCTCAACTATCGCGTTCGTTGCAAGGGTCGTTGAAAGAGAAACAAGCCCCACCGTGCTGAATAGTTCTTCCGGAATTTCAGCGGCAAGTTTATCGAGAGAGGCCTCTATACCCCGCGTATAATCATCATGCGTCGTCAGGGCTTTTGCCCATGCAACAACACGGTTTTCAGAAAAATCGTACAGCACCGTATCCGTATACGTGCCGCCTGCGTCGATACCGAGCCCTAAACCTTTTCTTTCGTGTGCACCGGCCTCCCGATGCCCGGAATCATCCGAAACAGCGGCAGCTTCTGCCTCTTCACTGCTGCATGTAAGGATGTCGTCGGTATAGGAAGGCATGATTTTCATGCCGGGAGGAACAACGAGAAAATCATCCTTCTTCCAATTTCCGTTCAACAGATCCAGGAGTATACGGGGGTTTCCTTCAAGGGGTTCAAACTCGAGTCCGAGGCTTTTTGCGCTCTGGACTGCTTTTTTTCTGAACCGCTGGGAATCCTTCATGTCCCAGTCTATAAAGGCGAGCGTGGTATAATTTTGTATCCAGTGCTGATCCCACTCATTTATGAGGTACCGGGAAACCTCCTCATCGAACTTCTTCCTGTACTGTTTGTACTTCTCCTTATAGGGATCGAACACGCCGTTGTACTTTGTGCGCTTGCCGGGGTCGAAACCGGTTTCAATCCAACCCTTGGTAAACCAGTATGTGCCCGGCTTCTCTTTGAAGTGCTCGGCATACCTTTTTCTTGAACCGAGAAGGATGGAGATACAATCCTGCACCTTTGGAATGACAAGCCTGTAGTTTTTGGAGTATATGCCCGCAACTCCCTTGCTGCAGAGTCCGTACAATAAAATAACTGCGTCATATTTCTTGCCGCTTTTGTCGATTGCGTCTATTTCATTCTGGACCATCTTTCGAAGTTCGAGCGGTTTATTGTGCAGACGCTGTGCAAGCCAGTAATACTCGATGCTGTTTTTAATTCGCGTATCGAGAAACTCGATCTCGTTCCTAAAAATACTGCATCCGACAAGGGCGAGGTACATGATACACTCCAATTATGGTTTTATCCATTAAAATTCTGGTTTTTTGTACCAGAATTTTTATGCTCAACTGACTTATTATGTTACAATTACCTATCATTGCATTCTATAGGTAAAAACCATTAGGCAAGTGTCGATTTGAACCTTTTACGTTTGGAAGTTCACTTGCCTATATGTTTACGGTGACATTTTCGATACGATATATCCGAATCGCCAAAACAACGGGTTCCCCTCCCGTTAAGAATAAATATAGATAACTGAAATCGTCAATCTTAGAAGATACAAATCGCCAACTTTCAGCGGTTCAGACGTGTAAAAATCGAACGCAGTAGAAACCGCTCTTGCACCATTTGATTTTTTACGGAGACAACGGCCGAGACTGATATCTTGTTGCATTTGCCGCTTATATAGTATATAGTACACAACGAACAAATATACCTCGTGAGAAAAAAACCTGTTCTATGTCGCCGTTTGTCCGTTTTCTCATCGCAATATGTTCCGTCATACTGATCGTTGCCGGTGGTACAATCGGTTATTCCCTTATCGAGGGATGGCCTTTTGAGGACAGCCTGTACATGGCATTTATCACATTGACAACGGTCGGATTCAATGAAGTGCACCCTCTCTCAGAAGCGGGAAGGCACTTTACCATTATCTATCTCATCTTCAGTATCGCCACGGTTGGTTACTCATTTACGACATTGATTTCATATATATTCGAAGGCCTGTTCATACAGACCATGCGGGAGCGCCGGATGAAGAAGAACATAAAAAGAATCAAGGATCACTATATAATCTGCGGTTGCGGAGATACCGGTCGGGAGGTTGCGCTCGAATTCAAGCGGGCCGGTGTAAAATTCCTCATCATCGATACAAATCCTGAGAAATCGGAACTGGGACGAGACGAGTCGATTCTCTTTATAAAAGGAGATGCAGTTAACGACGAGGTGCTGATCGAGGCGAATATCGAACATGCCCGTGGATTCGTCTCAGTGCTCCCCGACGATGAGGCGAATGTATTCACTGTGCTGACTGCCCGACAGCTCAATGCCGGCCTCCTTATCGTTGCCAAGGCCAGCGAAGAACGCACCATACGAAAGCTCATAAAAGCAGGTGCAAACCGTGTCATTTCTCCTAAGCAAATTGCTGGCCGTCGTCTTGCATCGATTATTCTGCGCCCTTCGGTTGTAAACTTTCTCGATATAATCATCGAAGGCGCGGGGGTTGATGTTCCCATGCGCCTGGAAGAGGTACTCGTTGATCCGGAGTCACCACTCGTAGGCAAGACGTTACGTGAATCCGGTGTGGGGCAGAGCACCGGAGCGCTTATCATCGGTATACACGATACCGGCGGCAGAACGCGCGTCAATCCGACATCAACCATGTCGATCGCATCGGCAAAGCTCCGCGAAAACGATACCCTTATCGCATCAGGTAGCGAAGAGCAGCTGGAAAAACTGAAGGCATTCGTTAAAAAGGGCAAATAGAATAGGCTCGGTAGCAATAACCCCTGACACATCAGCACTGCCGGAAAGTTGGCTAATAATACCGTATTCAGGAGATACTTCGCTTCATCGTTCTTACACTCGCAAAGGATAGCGCTCTCCATATCTGACTATTCGGATACGGTATCCCCGTTCCTCCAGCAGGCCCTTGAGGTTTTTCTGTGCCTCCGGTTCACCGTGCACCAGAAATATCTCTTTCAAACGGCTTTTCTCGAGCCCGTTTATGTACTCGAGAATATCGTTGTAATCCGCATGAGCGCTGAAGGTGTTGAGAACCTCCACACTCGCCTTCAGTCGATAGGTGTCGCCGAATATTCTCACCTCTGACTGTTTTTCCAGCAGCCTCCGCCCGAGGGTATTCTGCGCCATGAACCCGACGATGAGCACGGTGTTTTTAGGGTCCTCGATATTGTTCGCCAGATGGTGCAGAATACGTCCTGATTCACACATGCCTGAGGCCGATATGATGATTGCCGGGCCTTTGAGTGTGTTGAGCCTCTTGCTGTGCTCAGTGTTTACCACGTAGGTCAGTTCGTTGAAACCGAAGGGATTCTCATGGTGATCCATAAAGGCCTGCCTGATTTCTTCGTCGTAGCACTCTTGATGGACGCGGAATATCGAGGTGGCATTGGTAGCCATGGGGCTATCGACGTACACCGGTATCTTCGGAATACGGTTCTCATCATTTAACAGATGGAGTATGTACACGAGCTCCTGCGTGCGTTCGACTGCGAAGGCAGGGATAATGATCTTCCCGCCTTTATCCGCAGTCTGCCGAACTATCTGTGCCAGTTTTTCAGATGCAGTCTCAACAGGATCGTGCAGCCGGTTTCCGTACGTGCTTTCCATAACGAGGTAATCCACTGCAGGAAGCATCTCCGGGTCACGGAGTATTGGCAGGTTTTTTCTCCCTAAGTCGCCGCTGAAACCAACGGCAAGCTCTTCCGAGCTCTGTCGCAATTTTACGAGTGCAAGGGCCGAGCCCAGTATATGCCCCGCATCAAAAAACCGAACTTCCACATTATCACCGATATAAAAAGAGCGGTGGTATGATATGGTGATGAATTGCTCGAGGGATGATATGACATCCCGTTCGGTGTACAGGGCTTCCCCGTCGAATACTTCCCCTCTCTTTTTCGCCTTTTTTCGTAAATACTCCAGATCTTTTGCCTGAATGTGGGCTGAATCCATCATTATCAGGCTTGCCAGATCCCTGCTTGCAGGAGTTGTGTAGATATTCCCCGCAAAATCCTTTTTTCTCAAAAGCGGCACCAGACCGCAGTGATCGAAATGCGCGTGAGTAAGAACAACGCCATCCACTGCCGACGCATCAAAATCCCAATTTCTGTTTTTTTCATCCGACTCCTCCCTCCGGCCCTGGAAAGCCCCGCAGTCGATCTGCAAAAGACGATCTCCTGTCTTTAGAAAATGCTTCGACCCGGTAACTTCTTCAGCCGCACCGTGTGAAAACAACTCCGCCTGCATTCTGCACCTCCCCTGTAGTTTAAAGTGGCGTATGTCCCTGTAAGGATATGTCCCTGGCGGGATATGTCCCTGGCGGGATATGTCGCTTCGCGTCCGATTCTTGGCAGGATACATCCTCCCGGGACTGGGTATCAAAGATAATTTATTTGAAGTTACTTAGAAGAGGCGTATGCCACTTCGGGACCGAATATCATGAAGTAACTTCGTGAGAAGTTACTTAGAAGAGGCCCGTGAAAGTTCACACATTATTCGTACTTTATAACGCAGAGAACATCGTTTTTGGCGATATTCGTACCTGCCTTGTGGGGAATCCGGATTACTGTCCCGTCACAATGAGCATCTATATTATTGTTCATTTTCATTGCCTCTACAACCACAACTGTGTCGCCGACCTTTACCCGGTCGCCCACTTTTTTTTCATAACGAATAATTATGCCCGGAAGTGGCGCGCGCACCGCTGTTTCACCTTCTCCGACCTGGCCCGGATTGTTCTTCTTTCCAGAGCCGGCTGAAACGCTTCCGGCGGGTACATTTCCCGATACAGGGGGACGATACAGGCCCCGCATACCCGGATTCTGAGAGACAGCGGGAAGTCCGTTCGGTTCGTTTATCTCTACTCTGAAGTGCTCATCATCGACATACACATCAAAACTTCTAAGCCCTTCCGGCTTGGGCAAGACTTCATCGCCAACGTACTGTTTATTGTCTGATTTTTTTCCAGTGGAACTTTTACGGATATTCACCCGCGCGTTCCCTTTTAAAAACATGATGCCTTTTTCTTTGCACGTAGCAGCGATAAAGATATTCTCATCTGTTGCAGGCAGTTTGTTCTCCTCCAGCATCACCTTTGCAGTTTCCACACCCTTTGTCGGATCCTCATCGTTGATGAGCCGTGGGCTTCTCGTAGTCGATTCAAGATTGAGCTGCTCCTGCGCGAGTTTTACGATTTCCGGGTTGGGGGGCACCGGCGTCTTGCCGAAATAACCGAGCACCATCTTCCCGTACCCCTCAGCAATCTTCTTCCAGGGCCCGATCATGACGTTGTTGAATGCCTGCTGAAAGTAAAACTGAGAGACCGGTGTAACCGAGGTGCCGAATCCTCCCATTGCCACGACTTCCCCCATCTCTGTAATTACTTCATGATACCTGTCCAGCATGTTGTTATCCCGCATCATCTGCGTGTTCGCAGTCAGAGCACCGCCAGGCATCGGTGAGTAGAGAATCATCGGTTCTACTCTGGAGGCCTCCGGAAATACCTCATAATCCGCCATGCATTCCTTGAAAACCTCCTCCGCTTTCATAACTTTGTCGATATCGACTCCAATATCAAAGTTGGTCCCACGCAGCGCATGGTACATGACAACAATATCTGGCTGGCTGGTGCCGCCTGACACAGGCGCGAGCGAGCAGTCGATTGCCGTTGCTCCCGCCTCCAGAGCGGCAATACTCGTTGCGATGCTGGTGCCTGCTGTTTCGTGGGTGTGAAACCTGATTGGAACCTTTCTCGAAAGCCTCGATCTGGCTTTCTTTATCGTCTGGTACACTGTATCGGGGGTGGTAGTACCCGATGCATCCTTGTAGCAGAGTGAATCGAAGGGAATCCCGGCATCAAGGATATTTTTAAGCACCTGGAAATAGAATTCTGGGGTATGGGCGCCCTCAACGCTAGGCGGAAGCGCCATGAGGGTAATGCATATCTCATGTCTCAAGCCGGCATCGACGATACAGCGGCCACTATAGTCGAGATTATCAACATCATTCAGCGCATCGAAGTTCCGTATTGTCGTTATTCCGTGTTTTTTAAAAAGCTGGGCGTGCAGTTTGATTATATCGCTGCTCTGTGAGTCCAGGCCCACGACATTGATACCGCGCGCGAGCGTCTGCAGGTTTGCCTCCGGCCCCGCAACCTTTCTGAATGAGTCCATCATGTCGAAGGCATTTTCGTTGCAGTAGAAAAATAGAGACTGAAACCGGGCCCCGCCCCCGGCTTCGAAGTGGGATAGTCCCGCTTCCACAGCCGCCTCCACGGCAGGGAGAAAATCCTCCGTCAGAACCCGTGCACCGTACACCGATTGAAATCCGTCCCTGAATGCGGTAATCATGACGCTAATAGGTTTTTTTATTGAAATCATCCGGGGAAATCCCCTGTTTCGCTGTAAGAATGAACCAGTTGCCTTCATGATCCGCAATCCAAAAAATAGAAATCTCGAAAATTAAAATCCCGGAATCAGACCCGTCCCTCCGATACATATTGACCCGGTGATTTCATCTTCATTTTTTGTATCTGTGCTTTTCGAATCTGCGCCTGAGTTTTGAGCATGTTTTGAGCCACTGCAAGGTTTTTTATTCGATGCAGAGGCGCAGGAACTCTTCCGTTATTCAACATCATATGATTCAAGAAGGGCAGGCACATATGGGACCCGAGAGTTCTCAGCTGAGCGCGGGTCCTTAATTTCATTATCGTTTGGCGGCCGTGCATACTCCAGCGATTTATCATGCTGTACGGAATGATACCCATCTGATCCAGAAGCTTTCGCCTCTCTTCCTGAAGGTAATACATAACGCCGGTAATTGCCGCAATCTGCTTCCTGTTCACCTGCATACCCTTCAGTAAATCAAGTCCGCGTGTGCTATCCGCACGTTTAACAGCCGTATTACAGCGGTATGTTACCGTGCTTTTTCGGCGGCAGCGTTTCATTTTTTGTCTTTAACAACTCGAGTGCCTTGATCAGACGCATGCGTGTTTCAGACGGTTTTATAACAGCATCCACATATCCTCTGCTGGCCGCAATGTAGGGGTTGCAGAGAAGCTCCTCGTACTCTTTGATCTTCTCCTGCCGAATCTTTTCGGGATGTTTTGCCCCTTCGATATCTTTCCTGTAAATAATATTCACCGCACCTTCAGCACCCATAACCGCTATCTCAGCAGTCGGCCACGCAAAGACCATGTCTGCACCGAGGTGGCTCGAGCTCATCGCAATATAGGCACCGCCGTAATCTTTTCGCGTGATGACAGTCATTTTCGGCACAGTCGCCTCTGAATAGCTCCAAAGCAGTTTCGCCCCGTGGCGGATAATGCCGCTCCATTCCTGATCGGTTCCGGGAAGGTACCCTGGAACATCTGCAAAGGTTATCAATGGAATATTGAATGCATCGCAGGTTCTAATAAACCTGCTTGCCTTGTCAGACGCATCAATGTCGAGGCAGCCGGCAAGAAACTGAGGGTGGTTTGCAATAATACCGACAACCCTCCCGTTCAACCGCGCAAAGGCGACAATAAGGTTTTCGGCAAAGTACTTATGCGGTTCAAAAATATAGCCGTCGTCCACAACATTGTGGATGACCTCTTTCATGTTGTAGCTCTTTCTCGGGTTGTCAGGAATGATAGAGTCAAGATCGGGGCAGATTCGCCGCGGATCGTCTACAGGTTCATAATACGGAGGGTCCTCCATATTGTTGCTCGGAAGAAAGCCTAAAAGCGTTTTTATGCAGTTCATTGTGTCTTCTTCGTTCTCACATGCAAAATGCGCATTACCGCTTTTTGTATTATGGGCGATTGCGCCGCCGAGTTCTTCATGACCGGTACGCTCTCCGGTAACGGCCCGTATAACATCGGGACCTGTAATATACATGTAGCTCGTATGCTTAACCATAAATACAAAGTCCGTCATCGCAGGCGAGTATACAGCACCGCCCGCGCATGGTCCCATTATGGCGGAAATCTGCGGTATCACACCGGATGCCCGGGCATTCCTGAAAAAAATATTCCCATACCCTTTCAGGGCATCAATCCCTTCCTGAATGCGGGCTCCTCCCGAATCGTTGAATCCGACAATCGGCAGTCCCGCTTTCATCGCCTTGTCCATGATTTTACATATCTTTGCCGCATGCATTTCACCAAGCGACCCGCCTCTCGATGTAAAATCCTGAAAATACGCGCATACGTGCCTTCCGTTCACGAGTCCATGTCCGGTAACAACGCCATCGGATGGGATTACCATGCGGTCCAGACCGAAGTTCGTGCTGTAATGTCTCACAAACATATCCACTTCGTGAAAGGTATCCTTATCAAAGAAGAGATCTACTCTCTCACGCGCCGTCAATTTACCCTTTTCGCGCTGTTTTGCTATTTGCTGTTCGCCGCCCATCTGCCTTACGAGGGATTTTTTTCTTCCCAATTCTATATTTCTTTTCTCAACAGTTCCCATAAGGCCTCCATAGCGAAGGGATAGTCAGGAAATACATCAAGACGAATGTGCAGGTTTTATTTGAAGTTTTTTTATAGTATAAAAATATCTCCTGAGAGTCAAGATTAGTCAGGCATTCCAAAACACCCGGTTTATATATTTCTTCTTTTCTCGAATCATCGCACCGGTATCCAAATTCGCGCGGAGTACCTTATTGAAGTTTATAAAAATGAGACCATTTTGGGTATATCCATCTCACAACAGTAATAATTGTATAACGAAAAAGGTTTATTGCAACTCAATTTTTAAACGTCGTTCAGCCGAACCGCAAGCCCCAAACCGCGCATACAGCTTATTTCCGTATATTGATGATTTCAATCTCGATATTACCACGCGTATAAGTCTGGCAGGCCAAGCGCATTGTCTTATCAGCCTTCAGTGTATCGAGGCGCAGTATCTCAGCAGGCTTTTTTTTCGTTAAAAACTCACTTCCATTCAAAATCCGGACTACGCACCTGCCGCACTGGGCTTTCCCCCCGCAGACCGTATCGATGGGTATCTGCTGGCGCTGCAGAGCCACAAGCAGAGATGTGACAAGATCGGTTTCTACCCTGTCATCCGTGTTCTTAACAGTAATAAACGGCACTGTATCTCTCCCGGAATAATGTAAACGATGAATAAAACAATAGGAGCGGCTGCGTTAAAAAACAAGATAAATTCTCCAGGCAGTACATCCTTCAAACACATCGGAACAGACACAAATCATCCTGCACGGTATTACCTTGAAATCACAAGCCATATACATTATGTTAGCTGATACCGAAACAAAAAATTTGTCTGTAACTTTTTCTATCATAAAACCATACACACATAGGCATGAGAACAGCATGGAATCAAAAAAGGTTTCTTTTAAAAACCACAACGGGCACAGCCTCAGTGCCTATATCGATACACCGGATTCCGAAACACCGGAGCACTATGCGCTTCTTGCCCACTGTTTCACCTGCTCAAAAAACTACAAGACATTTTCGAATATTGATCGCGCGCTGACGGAAAACGGTTTCGGAGTGCTTCGTTTCGACTTTACCGGTCTGGGAGAAAGTGAGGGCAAATTCTCGGATACGAACTTCACTTCCAACACGGATGATTTACGCGCCGCAGCCGATTTTATGGAGAAAGAATTTCGGGCTCCCGAGCTCCTTATCGGGCACTCATTCGGGGGTGCTGCCGTTTTACAGGCCACTTCCTCCATAGCCTCATCCGTTGCTGTTGCAACAATCGCCGCGCCCTGCGATCCCGCCCATATAAACAAACTTCTGCCTCTCGACAGCGAAGAGATGAAAAAAAAAGGAGAAACCGAAGTGATCATTGCAGGGCGCAGCTTCAGGATCAAAAAACAGTTCCTGGATGATCTCTGGAAGACGGACACGAAAAAAGCAATACGCGGACTGAACAGGGCATTGATCGTCTTCCACTCCCCGCTTGACAGAATAGTGGGTATCGATAACGCGGCCGATATCTTTCAGACTGCAAAACATCCAAAGAGCTTTATATCATTGGACAGAGCCGACCACCTTTTGTCGGATCCCCGGGACGCAGGGTACGTCGGCGCCATAACTGCCGTCTGGGCTAGCAAATACATCACACAAACCTCCTGATCATCGAGCTGACCCCTCCCGGTGACCTTACCATCACAAGAGGTGTGGTAATAGAGTCTGCGATAATCCGGGGCATGTTCATTCTATATATACGGCTTCTGTTGGAAATGCCGATAACAACGAGGTCATA
The DNA here is from genome assembly GCA_964525675.1 of uncultured Spirochaetota bacterium. Taxonomy (GTDB): domain Bacteria; phylum Spirochaetota; class B62-G9; order B62-G9; family DRHN01; genus CAYSRJ01. The sequence continues at coordinate 50,300 of CAZGJW010000002.1, read as the reverse complement.
ATTTTTCGACTCTTCCACAATAGCATGAACAACATCATCGGACAGCACGATTTTTTTACGCACCCTGTCCATATGCAGTAGGCCGACATTATTTCTCAAAAACTGCGCGAGATCGAGCCTTCTCCCGCCGGTGTCCACGGTCATTACAACAACTTCCCCTTCATCACTGTCCGCGAGCATAGTTGCCACCTCCAGAGCAAAAGCACTGTTCGGCCCGCCCGCTACGGGTACCAGAACACGACGGTACTCCCTGTCTGTAATGCCTTTGAAAATCACCGTATTGCATGGCGCGCGTTCAATGACAGGATCAACCGTGCTTCCAAGCCGAAAGCCGTGCGCTTTTCTCCCCCCCCTGTAGCCCATAATAAGCATATCTATCTTTTTCTCCCGAACAGCACTCACAATGCCCCGTGCGATACTCCTGCAGTACCGAATTGTGGTGCTGACTGAGAAGAGAGGAGCCAGATACAGCATCACCTCGATCATCGCCTCTTTGCCGGCCACCATATAGTGATGCGCATCTGCAAGAGGAACCTGGTCAGGCACAGGCACCATATGGAGCAGCTCAACATGCGCACCTTTTGCACCGCACAGCCTGTACGTCGACCTGACCATCGGAATTGCGGTGTCGGGGTTCGCAAGGGAAACCATTATTCGGTACTCTTTACCCTGGGGCGCTTCTTCCTCCTCCTCGAGAACATAGATATCATGCTCTCCCCGTTTCGCGTGCTTTCGCGAATACAGCAGATAAATCAGCATGCCGCAAAGAATCCAGGACGGGGCAACGATCCAGGCGATAAAACTCATGTGCACGAGCCACACGGCAAGCACGGCCTGCATCACTATTGCAATGAGGGGAAAAACAGGAAACAGCGGCATAACAAATCCATATACAAGCTCATCACCCATATTGTATCGTATCTTTATGACGGAGAGGTTCACCATGAAAAAGAGAAAAAGAAACATAATGCTCGCGCTCGATGCAACATGGAGAGTCGGCAGAAACACTGCGACGACAATGACAATCAAACCGGTCATGGAAAGAGCGCCTACTGGTGTATTCCTCCTGGATGAAATCCTCGAAAACAACGGGGAGAGCATACTGTCCCTGCCGAGCGCGTACGATGCTCTTGTTGCTGAATAAATGGTTGCATTCAGGGCCGAGGTCGACGCAAATATTACGGCGAGCGTAAGGAGGATGTCTCCCATAGGAAGGAGCCGGGACACCGCTTCACCGAATCCCCTCTCTTTGAAACTGCCGATCCACTCCCAGGGCGCTCCCTCTACACCGGGCATGCCCTCCTTAACCGATACAATAGTCGCAAATGCAACAACCACGTATACTACTGCAGCGATATAGACCGAAAAAATCATTGCTTTCGGCAGGTTCTTCCTGGGTTCTATCGTTTCATCCCCAGCCTGGGCAATCACCTCAAACCCTTCGAAGGCAACATAGGTAAAACCCATTGTAACGAGTATCCGTATCCAGCCGTATGGAACAAATGGGCTGAAGTTCTTGAAGCGAATCGGGTCCCTGATGGCTACGAATATTCCCACGATACCGATAGCCACCAGGAACAACATCTGGCCCATTGTGAAGAATGCACCAATTTTCCCGGTTTCGGAAGCGCCCCTGTAATTTATTAAAATAAAAAACACAGCTGCGGCGACGGCCAGAACCTTTACCGCAGCTTCAATGGTAACGGGCAGCCATGAAAGAAGACCCAACTGCTCGAAATAACGGAGTGTGTATATGGCGAAGGTAAGCGCATACATGCTGCCGGCAACTGAAGATGCAAACCATTCCATCCACCCTGCAAAAAAGCTGGTAGCCCGGCCGAACCCGATACGCGCGAAATTATACGCACCACCGGCGTGAGGCACTGCGGAGCTCAACTCCGCATACGACATGGCTGTGAACAGCGCGATAACACCATTGAGGGCAAAAGTCAGAATTGCACCGCCCGGACCGGCATGGTAAAGCGAATTCCCAATACCTAAAAAAACACCCGCGCCTATCATCATTCCCAGGCCCATCATTGTAATGTGAAAGAGAGAAAGGTCTCTTGACAGTTCAGCATGGACAACAGGGCCCTCTGTGGACTGATTGTTATTTTTCACCACGTCTCTCCTTCAGAATTTCACGAAGCGTCCGGCCTTTTTTTCTGTTGATATTATTGATTGAATGGGTACTCCAGATAACGAGATAGGTTGTAAGAGACACTGAGGACGCAAGAACAGCAATGCCGACCAAAGTTCCGATACTCATTTTTCGTCCTACCCTGTTCACTGCACCTGAAAATGTGCTGGAACATAGTGAGAAAATCATGGTTCCAGGCTGTTCACATTGTGCGAAAATATTCATCAATATATTTTTTCAGGGCTCTGAAAGCTTTTCCCCTGTGGCTTATACTGTTTTTTTCCGCAGATTTCAGCTGAGCCATGGTTTTCCCGTACGACGGCAGATAGAAAAGCGGATCGTAGCCGAAGCCGCCCCTCCCAACGGGCTTTTCGGCAATAACCCCGTACACCCGGCCCTCGCAGCTAAAATATCTGTTTTCCGCGTAATAAAAAACCGCAACACAGGAAAACCACGCTTTCCTGTCTTTCTCCCGAACATTTTTCATTTTTTCAATAAGAAGACGGTTGTTCTCTTCGTCCGTAGCATACGGCCCTGCGAATCGTGCCGAAAAAACACCCGGCCTGCCGCCAAGGGCTTCCACGCAGAGACCTGAATCATCGGCAATGACGGGGAGTTTGAATTTTACATACACCGCTTTTGCCTTGATAATCGCATTTTCAATAAAATTATTCCCGATTTCATCGATTTTTTCGGCGTAGGAGAGTTCTGTCAGATCGAGAATCTCCATCCGGGGCCCTGCCGAGCTGAGGATTCCACGAATCTCTTTCACCTTTCCGCTGTTCTTGGACGCTATGACAATTCTGTTCTTCACACATCCACCCTGCACTAATATGTCCGCAGGCATCTTATTTCTCAGATCACTCAATACAGGTGTCTCCCTCTATTTCCGTATTCTGTGGGATTGCCGCAATAAAATCCTCTTTACACGGTGCGAAGAGCGGTGACACTTCGAGCCTGTACAGGGGTGTTCCGTCCCGCCTTCGCGGTACACGTATACCTGCGGATTCAAACCACTCTGCAAAAAGAAGCTGCTGGTCATACAAGACGGTGTCCGGAGAATCCTCTCCACTTCTATTCTTCAGCGGAGAAAACTCCTCCCGTCGCGATACTTCCATGATAATTGAACGTTCGGCGCTTTTGAGTGCATCAAAAATAAACGTTTCCAGCTTATAGCCGTTCGGCTCATCGGGTTCAATACTATTGCCGTCGGGTCCGACATGGGGAATTTTCTTATGAGCGATATGAAACGGGAGTTTCAGGTTCTTTTCAGTGATGCGGACGGCAAAGTCGAGGTTTATCGAATGTATAGCTATACTTCCGCCCGACAGTTCCATCCGCGGGTCGCCTCCTCCCTCGAGAATGACGGAATCGAGCTCAGAATACTCGACAACCCCTATCTTTCCTTCCTCCACAACGAAAACACCGATCTTTTCCTCCGAATTCCTCTTCTCTACACACTTTGACGACATATCACACCTGTTCAGCGAATGATAGCCGAGAAAAACGGGATCGAGCACCTTTACGAGTACATTATCGACCTGAAAGTAGAAAATTTCCTCTACACCGATGTCTTTGAGCCAGGCATGCGCGCCTGAGTTTTTCAATGTTGAAAAAGTGCCGCCATGGCCGCCAGGGCTCATGAACAGCCTGTTTTTTTCCTTTAAAAATAGCCGTCCCTTTCCATCCACGGCGGGAAACATCATCTGTTCAATAAACCGGACGAGCCCCGGACTGAGCCCGAAATAGCTATTTTGTTCAAAGAATTTCTCGGTCTGATCCCTGTTTGTATCACTCACCATGATTATCCACGGGATCTGCACGTGAAACTTGTTCTGCATATAGGCGATTTTATGAGCGTGCACCTCGAACAGGCTTTTCCCACTGATTGGGCTTACCGGAAACGTTCCCTTCGGGGCATCGATCCCCAGGCGTGAACTCTGCCCTCCCGCAGCGGTAAAGACTGCAGTTTTGGAAGAGGCTATCAATGCCTCACCGTACTCCTTCGCCTCCTGTTGCCGCCTGTGCTCTTCCTCTGTCCCGGGGATAAAGATTACATCCGGTCTTTTCACCTTCCGTATCTGCAACTCTTTCTCGATGAGGAGTGGCGTGACCTGCTCGATCAGATGGAAATCGACCTTTTGAATATCCCGGACAAGTTCATTTTTACCCTGTTCGTCGATTTCATCCCAGAAGCGAAGGATGTGCTCCTGACCGTATACCCGAATTGTTTTAAAAAGTTTTTGCTCCTCTTCACTTCTGCCTTCAATCATACAACCTCCAAATCACCGATAATCCTCGTTAAAGATTGCTGACTATATCCCTGAACTGATTGCCCCTGTCAAACTCATTCATGAACATACCGAAGCTCGCAAAGCCGGGTGACAGCAGTACCGTCATTCCCGGAGCGGAAACAGCATACGCGCGGGACACCGCTTCTTTAAAATCATCGAACATACAATACTCCTCAAGCCCCTCCCCAATCAGCCGCTTTGTACCGGAGCCTTCAAGCAATATCAGGTTTTTTACCTTTTCCTTCACAGTCCGGACAAGCGTACCAAGGGTCAAGCCCTTGTCCGAACCGCCTGCAATGAGGGTAACCTCCCCTTCTATGCTGTTGATTCCTTCAACAGCGGCATCAGGCATGGTAGCAGCCGAGTCATTGATAAAGTGCACTCCGCTCTTGGTAGCAATATACTCCAGCCGGTGGGGAAGGCCCTTGAAGCCGAAAACGGCATCACGGATTTCAGACGGATCGATACCCTCCGACACGCATGCTGCGACGGCTGCGAGCATATTGTACAGGTTATGCCTGCCTCGAAGATGTATGACCCCTGCGTCAAACAACCGCCACGTTTGATCATGTTTTTTGAAGTACAGCACGTCTCTTTTACCATCTTTCTGTATAAATACGCCCGACCCGCTGAAGTTTTTCGTCAGCCCGAAACTGAGCATCTTAACCCCCTTTCCGGGAGAGACCCTGCGGAATACATCGTTGTCCCTGTTCACAACAATGACATCTCCCCTGCGCTGAAACCGATAGAGCACCGCTTTGTCTTTAAAATATTCATCCATGCCATCGTAATAATCGAGGTGGTCCTCCATGAAATTCGTAAACACACCGAGCCTCGGGCTGAACTGTTTATTCTCGATCCCGCCAAGCTGAAAACTGGACAGCTCAAGCACGATATACGTATCGGTTGTCACCTGGGGCAGGATATCAAACACAGACACGGTTATGTTTCCCGCAAGAAGCGCATCGGAGTGTTTCATCTTTAAAATAGTATGAATCAGGGAGGCGGTCGTCGATTTTCCCTTCGTGCCGGTCACTCCGATGATATTGCGTGTTTTTTTTCTCATGCAGTCGAGAAAAACACCTACATCGGTGTCAATTGCGGTCCCCTGCTCCTTCGCGTACGCAATGTACGGAGAATCTTTCGGAACACCGGGGTTTCTTACGATCAGATCAGCATCCCGAAAATCATTGTACTCATGCCTGCCCAAAACGAACCGAATTTTTTCCCTCTGCTTCAGCATCTTAATGCCGTCGGCAAGCTCGTCTTCGCTTTTAAGGTCTGTTACGACCACCTGGCAACCACGTGAAACGAAATAGTTTGCGGCACCCGCGCCACCGCCATGCAGGCCGAGCCCCATTATCAGTACTTTATTACAACAGTCCATATACCCTACTGAAATATTTATTTGGTTTAAACCCTTTATGTTTGCAAGCTCGCTTGCCTATGTTATAACATGTTCTTCCGCTTGGTGCATAAAAAATCCCCTTATTTTGAATATAAGGGGATTTTTATCCTTGAAAACTGGATTTAATACCTCCGGTGTGACCTTATCTGCATTTTTCTCATCTTTTTTAATCGTCTTCTCTCGGCAGCCTTCTTTTTATTCTTTCTCTGAACAGCAGGTTTTTCGTAATAGGCCCGCCTCTTCCATTCGCGAAGGATACCGTCTCTCTCACACTCGCGTTTGAACCGCTTCAACGCCCTGTCGATACTTTCACCTTCTTCAACTTTCACAACCGCCACGTAGTCTCACCCCCTCTCTTCTGCGAATGTAGTGCTATAGTACTACTTTATCCGTTAAATAAAAAGTATTTTTTAAGAGTATCAGCCCTTCAGAGGTGGCGTATGTCCCCCTGGGGAAAGTCCCCCTGGGAAAAACCACTTCGCGGCGGATTACGTCCCCTTGGGACCGATCCTTGGCAGGACTGGGTATCAAAGATAATTTATTTTAGGTTACTGAGAAGATCCCGGCGGAAATTCACCCCGATTTTTTCCCTTACTTCGTTCATGGTATTACATGCGATCGAGCTGCAGTGCTTCCGTCCCTCCTCAAGCACATCCAGCACATATGTGGTATTTCTGTCAAGCTCCTTCTTCTTTTCCCTTATTGGAGCAATTATGTTGTTAATATTTTTTGCAAGTATTTTCTTGCATTCAATGCATCCGATCCCCGCCGTTTTACATCCCTTCTCGATGTAACCGATCTCCTCATCTGTTGAGAAATACCGATGCAGGGAAAATATATTACAGATGTGTGGGTCGCCCGGGTCTGATCGCCTGATTCGCGCGGGATCGGTAACCGCTGTTCTCAGCTTTTCCCACAGAACATCCTCTTCCTCAATAAGCGCAATATAGTTATTGAGGCTCTTGCTCATCTTCGCGCTGCCGTCCAGCCCCTTGATGCGGGGAGCCTCTCCCAAAAGAGTTTTCGGTTCCGGGAAAGTGTCGCCGAACTTACCGTTGAACCGCCGTACAATCTCCCGGGTAAGTTCGAGGTGTTGACGCTGGTCGTCACCCACAGGTACAACCTGGGCCTTGTACACAATGATGTCACTCGCCATTAAAACCGGGTAGGTTAGCAGGCCGGTATTGATATTGTCGGAATGCTGCAGTTTCTTATCCTTGAATTGGGTCATTCTCTCGAGCTCGGCAATCGTTGCTATAGAACTCAGAATCCATGTCAGCTCAGTATGCTCGGGAACTTCCGACTGAACGAACAGGGTGCACCGGTCAGGATCTATACCGGATGCGATAAGTGTTTTTGCCGCTTCGATAATCCTTTCTCTCAGTTCCGGCGGTTCATACTCAATGGTAATGGCGTGGTAATCGACGACACAGAAGATGCACTCATAATTTTCGATAAGTTCAACCCAGTTTTTGATTGCGCCGAGATAATTACCGATATGTATGACTCCCGACGGTTGAATACCGCTAAATGATCTCTCCTTCATATTTCCCTCTCGACCAAGTACTACAGCGAAACTTTTGCTTAAAAAGTCATTTTAAGTACATTTTATCATGTTTGTAGGCTTATGGTTTTATCTATTTAGAATTCTGGTCTAGCGAAGTGATATCTTTTCCTTTTGTACCAGAATTTCGAATACAAATGACTAAATTATACTACATTGCCATAATATTACATACTATTGGTAAAAACCATTAGGTAAGTGATAATTTTCAACTTCTAAAATTGACAAGTTTACTTACCTATTTATTACCTTTATTATTATTAGATTGCCATAAAATGGTAAAGTTTCGCTGTAGCACTAGCTGAATATATTCTTGTGCGCTGCTGATGTCAACAGATACGGGCACAGCTGAGCTTCCGGAAGAATCCGCATCATGTGAACAGGTCGACGCACATCGCATCCCCTTCACCCGATGCAGACTGAAGAGTGATTCCTGCAGACTAAAGTTTCAATACCTGGACGGAACGCAAAAGTTGCAGGAACCGTCGAACGAGGCATTACCAGAACAGCTTATTTGGATCTAACATTAATTGCCTGAGGCCCCTTCGGGCCTTCCTTGATCTCAAATACCACAGGCTGATCCTGAACAAGCGTTTTGAATCCTTCCATATCGATTTCCGAATAATGGACGAAAACATCGCTTCCATCATCCATGCTGATGAAACCAAAACCCTTCTTCTCGTTAAACCATTTTACTTTTCCTTCTGGCACTAACAAACTCCTTACAAAGATACATATTTCCAAAAAAGGATGAATAAAACTACACAGTCTTTAATACTTTGTCAATACTATTTTACAGCTATAATAAAAACGCGGAAAACCTCGCCGCTTCAGTGATATCGTGTTAAAGCCTCTCTCAAATCTTCTTCAGATTTAACCTGTCCGTCATAAAATCCCCGGCAAGATTTCTCTCAGCTTTTCTCAAAGACCGTTTCACCGCCGATAATCGTCTGCAGCACGACCGCGTCATGCAGCGATTCGGCGCCTTCCTTCAGTATATCCTTTGAAAGATAAACGAGATCTGCAAGCTTCCCGATTTCCAGACTGCCGATTCTATTTTCGAGACCCATGGATATTGCGCTGCCCATCGTGTATGCATATACGGCATCTTCGAGTGATATTTTCTCCTTTGGAAAGAATCGAAGCTGGGGTCCGTCGGTGAAATTTTTTCGCTCCGCCGCTGCATAGATTCCATGAAGGGGGTTCACCGGTGCAACCGGCGCATCGGAACCGAATGCAAGCACCGCACCTGCAGACAGAAGGCTTCCCAGCCTGTAAAGCAGCCTTGCATCGGGGCCGAGAAGCTTCAACGCTTTCTCTCTGTCCATCGGCAGGTGAACCGGATTGACGACCGGTATTACACCGATTGAGGCGAATCTGCCGATATCTTCATCCCGCAGTATCTGGGCATGCTCTATCCGCCTGATTACCGCAGGGATTCCAACCTCTTTCTTTAATTTCTCATATACGTTGAGCGCAACCTGATTTGCACGGTCCCCTATAGCATGTACCGCAGTCCCTATGTAGTGCGAATGGGCCCGCTTCAGCACTTCATAAAGCTCGGTTTCGTTCATAAGCAGCATCCCGCTGCTGGTTTTTCCTGCGTATGGTCGGCTCATATACGCTGTCTCAGAGGAAAGCGAGCCGTCTAAAATAACCTTGCACCCGCCGAGTATAACACTGTCGTTTCCGAACTGCGACGGGATACCGAGATTGCCCAACCGAAAAGCCTCTCGGTCACCGAACATGAGGACCGCACGCACTTTCATCTTTCCCTTCCTCCAAATTTTCATAATGCTCGTTATGGAGGATTCCGGTGCATATACCGAACAGTCACACAGAGAGGTGATCCCGTTTGACATGAGCCTGTGTATACCCCCTTCAAGAGCTTCATCGACTTTTCGTGTTTTTTCCTGGGGTATGATTTTCTTTACCAGCTCAATCGCCCGCTCTCTCAAAATACCGGTAGGAAACCCCGATTCATCCCTCTCTATGATACCGCCGAGAGGATCTGCGCGGTGTGTGTCAACCTGGGCGATCTGCAGAGCCCGTGTGTTCACAATTGCGGTGTGCAGGTCCTTACTGTACAGAATAATAGGATTGTTAGGGGCGATGGGATCAAGCTCTTTCTTCGACATTCCATGTAAAAGTGTGAAATCCGCACCTGCGCCGGCTATCCACTGATTCTCCTTTTTAGAGGCGACACATGCCTTTAGTTTTTCGAAAAGCTCGTTTTGCGCTGACGCCTCAGTCAAATCGAGCTCTCTGTATAGAAGTGAATATTTCTTCAGGTGCAGATGCGCATCGATAAAACCCGGGAGAATGCATCCGAACTGCAGGTTTACCTTTTCAGCTCTCGGGTACAACCGACGGGCTACATCAAAATCTCCGGTAAACTTAATCACGCCGTCACTGATGACAATTGACTCTTCGATACCTCGTTTGCTGTCCATTGTGTATATTGGAACACCATACAGAATCTTCATGACAGTCCGTTCCTTTCCGAAACACGTGAAACCGGCACGTATTTTAAAGCCGGCTCTGCGAGCTTTTTTCTTAAGTTCGTATTGATTACTTCGAAAATTATAAGAGAAAAGCGGATTTTTGTGGAGGAAATTGTGCAAAAAAAAATTGCCGCCCTATCACCCGCCGTTATCGGTCTGGGGAAAATTGACTACTGGTACTGGACAAAATACTTCATCGATATATATAGCGAATGTCCATATCAGTGCAGTTACTGTAATACGAGGAGAACACCCAGGGAGAAGGGCCTTGTGTTTTCATACGAACTTCCTGAAAGAAATCAGACGGTCGGGCTTGGTTTACTCAGCGACATTTACCATCCCGATCCCTCCTTGAATAAGAACATAACGGATATACTGAAGGTTCTCTACAGGGGGGGCTACGCAGTCAATATTCAGACCAAATCAGACGCCCTGCTGCAGGATATCGAACTCCTCAAGAAATTCGCTGAAAAGGATAGAATCAGGATTACCTGCACAATTTTAACAAAAAACAGTGCCCTCTCCTCCCGGCTCGAAGAGGGAGTGCCGTCACCAGAACGGCGGCTCGAATCAATAAAAATACTAAACAGCGAAGGCATCCCTGCAGGCATTGCAATTATTCCGATTATTCCACTCGTCAATGACGATGAAGAAAATCTCGCGTCATTGGTGAGAACTACAAAACAAAGCGGTGCGCAGTGGGTGCTCTTTTCCGGTTATAGCCCGACCTCCGCATTTTTCAATAACCCCAAATGGACAGAGACTTCAAAAATCCTCTCCGACCCGCATTTGCTCACATTACGGTACAGATGGGTCAAAAATTTTCTTATACAGCTTTTTAAAAATGAAAGTATTCCCATGCGTATTCCCCGGATGCACCGGGGTCCCCTCGACCGGAAATACTCTTCCGACATTGTCAGTGAACACCTATTCAATATTTCATATCTCTATGAGCTTCTTGAAGAAAACCTTGAAGCAGCCCGGTATCGCAATGCGGCCTATGAAGTAAACGGGCTGGAACAATCCCTCAAATCCATTGTTTTCAAAAAAGATCACGGGTATATTAAGTGGATTAACCCTGAAATCGAAGGAGTGATCGAAGAACACCTGTACAGCGGAAGTTCTACGGTATACTCCGAGGTATACAACCGGGTTCTGACCGAGTGTAAAAATGCCTGAAACCGTAAAAATAGAAGAGCTTAGAAACATCGGCATTATTGCGCACATAGATGCTGGAAAGACCACGACAACCGAACGGATTCTGTACTACAGCGGCCTCTCACACAAAATCGGGGAGGTCGATAACGGCCAGGCGACGATGGACTGGATGGAGCAGGAGCAGCAGCGCGGTATAACAATTACCGCTGCATCCATAACCTGCCACTGGCGCGGTTGCGCCATCAACATAATCGATACGCCCGGCCATGTTGATTTTACCGTGGAGGTCGAACGCTCTCTGCGTGTGCTCGACGGCGCGGTGGTTATTTTCGATGCGGTTCAGGGCGTTGAACCGCAGAGTGAGACAGTCTGGCATCAGGCAGACAGCTACAACATCCCGCGGCTTGCATATATCAATAAAATGGACCGCATCGGTGCAAACTTCAGTGAAAGCGTACGAATGCTCGAAACGAAGCTCGGCTCGAATCCGCTTGTGCTCCAGATGCCGATCGGTGCCGAAGACAACTTTGAAGGTGTGGTGGACCTCGTCAGAATGCAGTCGATACGGTGGTCCGGGGAATACGGAGAGACCTGTGAATATGGAGAAATTCCCGATTATTTAAAAAACGATGCAGCGAAGAGGAGGCATGAACTGCTCGAAAAAATTGCTGAAGAGGATGACGAGCTCCTCGAAAAGTACCTTGAAAATGGGGACCTGGAGGAAGAGGACATACTCAGGCTGTTGAAATCCGCCGCAATCTCGTACCATGGCGTGCCGGTGTATTGCGGTTCCTCTCTTAGAAACATGGGAGTACAGCCGCTTATGGACGGCATTGTTGATTTTCTTCCCTCGCCCCTCGAGATACCGCCGGTAAACGGAATAAATCCAAAAACCGGCAGCCCGGAAATTCGGCATTCGAGCGAAAAGGAGCCGCTTGCAGCTCTTGCTTTCAAGCTGTATAACGACAGCCAGGCGGGAATACTCACCTACATACGCGTTTATTCAGGAAAGATACAAAACGGCAACACCGTGTACAATGTAAATAAAAAAAAGCGGGAGCGGGCCAACCGAATAATACGTATGTATTCCAACAGGCGGGTCAACACCGAAAACATTTCTGCAGGAGACATCGGTGTCATCGTCGGCTTCAAAGTGACTCAGACCGGAGATACGCTGTGCAGTGAAGGCAAGCAAATTCTGCTCGAACGACCGGTATTTCCCGACCCTGTTATATCAATCGCCATAGAGCCGAAAAATGCGGGGAGTCAGGCTAAACTCGAAAACGCCCTTGAAAAGCTGTCCCGCGAGGACCCGACCTTTGCCGTAAGAACGGATGAAGATACGGGGCAAAAAATCATTTCCGGTATGGGGGAGCTGCACCTCGAGGTGCTCACCCAGAGAATGATCAGGGAGTTCGGTGTTGAGGCAAATGTGGGGAAACCGCAGGTTGCCTACAGGGAAACAATTACCGGCGAGTCACGGGCAGAAGCGCAATTTCACCGCCAGATCGCCGGAAAGGACCACACCGGTCACGTTATAATCTCTGTGCACCCGCTCGAACGGGGTGCAGGAAACAAGTTCGAAAACAGTGCTCCGGAAACCCAGATCCCGCGCATGTTTATCGATACCATTGAAGAGGCGGTCTTCAACGCCATGGAGCGGGGGACTGTCGCCGGTTATCCAATGATAGATATACATGCCGTTCTTGAAGGAGGCTCGTTCAACCAGTCGAGCTCCTCCGAGATCGGCTATAGCGCTGCCGCTGCCGATGCTTTTGATGAGGCGTGTGAAAAAGCGGGAGGCGTGCTGCTTGAACCCTACATGTCGATAGAGGTTACCACTCCGAAAGATTTCGTCGGGGATATAATCGGCGATCTCAACGCCCGGGGCGGGCAGATCAACAATATACTGAGCCGCCAGGCTGTCGAAAAGATCGATGCTGTAGCCCCGCTTTCGAAGATGTTCGGCTATACGACGGACCTCCGATCGATGAGCCAGGGGCGGGCGTGGTTTACCATGGAATTCCGCTATTTTGCGCCGATTTCCTGACCAGCTTATAATCTGCGATGATTTTCCTGATAAAATTGGTACTGTGCGTTATATTCATAAAGTAGAGTGGAAATTCGAACCAGAGTGTATTAAAATTTCACTATATACAAAAAACAGCAGGTTGCAAAACAAATATTTTGCAAATTCATAAAGATACTCGTGGAAGGAGAAGTTATGAACAGGAAAAAAATACTGATAACAGTTATATGCGTAACAGTTCTTGTTTTACCCGGGACATTCGTATTCGCCCAAAAGCCACAGCCATATGACCTTGGCGCTGTTGAGTCGGATCTGACCGCAATATCGCAGGGTCTCAGCAGCATCTTCGGGCCGAACCTTGGCGCAATGACATTTTTAGGCGATCCGGTCGGCTATTCGACGATCAAACATATCGAAGTAGGTATTGCAGGCGGAGCCTCATTCGTACCGACCGAAAATATCGCCCTCGGCACGAGCCTTCAGTACGATTTCGAGGGACTTTCATACATCCCCGTTCCCGCCATTGGAGTACATGCAAAATTCAAGATCAAGCGCTTCGAAGTAGGCGGCAAACTTGCCGGATTTCCCAAGATCGAGGACAAGGACGCCGGTGTTCAGCTCAACAACATGATTATCGGCGGAAAGCTGCGCTACGAGCTCTGGGATAAAAGGGTGCTGATGCTTTTGAGGACCGGCGCATCTTTCGGCGGTTTCTTCGAATATATCAACGGAAACGTAACCATGCTGGGACGGGATTCGATACCGGTTTTCGTGGATGTTCCCGAACTCGGTTCGACGCAGGTTGCAAATCTCATTACAGAAACCGGGTTTGAAACGAACTGGAAAGGCTTTACCGTTGGCGGAGAGGGCCAGATAAATTTTCAAATACTCTTTATCAACCTGTTCGGGGGCGCACGGTTCAGCAAGACATTCGGCAAGGCCACAACCGATCTTTCCGGAAGCACGACTCTCGAGCTCACCGATTCCATGTATGACCCCTATGTTGAAGACTTTACAAATAAGCAGCTCGTGATCAGCACGGAAGCAAAGCCTGAAGGATTCGATACAACACTGTTCGGCGGTTTGGAGGTGAAAATCCTGATGCTCGCCGTTACCCTGCAGGGAGGATACAACTTCAAGAACAGCAACTACATGCTTGAAGGGGGCGCCAGGCTGCAGTTCTAAGAAGCGTTCTGTTCCCGGATATTGCGGGCAAAAACGAAGGTTTTCATTCTTTACAATAAAAACTGTTGCTAGTATAAACGGCAGGGATAATTTTAAATAAGTTACCTGTTGATATTCGGCTCCAGCAGGGACATACACCGCTTTTAACGGTAGCTTTTCCACGATATTTGTGGTACTGTGTTCCTGACACCACACGTGTCAGGGTGGCCGCATGTACAACAATCTCATTTACCTTGCGTGGATTATAACAGACCTCATCCTCCTGCTCAGTGCGTTCACTATCTGGGGAAGGATCGGAATTGTTGCAATCATCGCCGCCAACGTCATTATGATGAACCTCTTCGTGCTGAAGGGTATGGTTCTTTTCGGTATCGACGCCACCGGCGGAAATGTTTTGTATGCATCGATTTTTCTGGGTACGGACATTCTGTGCGAGTACTACGGGCCGAAGGAGGCCCGGCAGGCGGTATTGCTGGGGTTTTTCATATCTCTTCTGTTCCTTATTTCATCCCGCTTCATCCTTCTCTTTGAACCTGCAAGCTGGGACCTCTACCACAAGCCGATGGAACAGCTCTTCACCCCTATGTGGAGGATTATAGCGGCATCGATGGCTGCGTATATCGTTTCACAGAACCTGGATGTTTTGAGCTATGAGCTGATCAGGCGGCGGTTTCCAAGGCAGCTCTGGCTGAGGAACAACGGCTCCACCTGGACATCCCAGGCGGTGGACACCCTTATTTTCTGCACCGCTGCCTTTGCAGGTGTTTATGAAACAAAAGTCGTGCTCGGTATCATGCTCTCCACATATATACTGAAGGTAATCGTCGCCGCGCTCGACACCCCATTTATCTACCTCACCAGGCCGATCACGCGGCTCAGACCAGGCATTATTGGAGAATGAGCCTGCATTTTTCATTCTCACACCTGAATGATTCTAATCGACAAGTTTATCATCTATATTAAAATTCCATGTTTTTTACATAATGGATAATCTTCTGCTGGTGGATTTTAACATAGGGACAGCTTGGAGTTTCTCCACAATTCCTGCACGATAAATCATAAGCAGAATTTATAGTGCCACATACAGGACAACTATAATGTTTAAGCATATCAATGTACCACATCTCGTACCCGGATTCATATATCTGTTTTTGTGCTTGCCATAGTTCTATTCTATGTGGGCGTGCAGCTTGAAAACGTTTCAAATCATCACAGGGAAACTCTTTACATTCCACACAAAAATCAATCTCTTTATTTTTAGAACACTCGGACATTTTACATGTTTCACAGAAAGGATAACGAATAGAAACCCTACATCCGTAACAGCGTACTTTGTCAATTGGAAGGTTGCGACGATCTGCAATTAGTTTAAGTCTTTCAGGTTCTTCAGTTGTAGCAATGTAGATTGTACATGATGGACAAAATAATCCACAAACTGCTGCAAGGCGTTTATCTGGTTGATGAAACGTTTTTACCGTACTGACCACATGCAAAATCCTTCAATTAATTCATCTTGAAATAAGAATGGCCGACAACTAAAATTGTATCTCAACATCAGTTTTTACAATACTATCTCACTCAAGGGTTTTACTGACCATAAAATAAATAATTTGATACTACTATCAAAATCTTATCTTAAAATACGTTATGATTTCTTGACTTAAAAATACTTGTATTTTAAAGTTAATCAAACGAATTGCGAATATACTACTATATCACAATAGTAAATAAAAAAATTAGGTTACTTGATAAAACCAGATATAAAAACATTCAATGTATAAGGAATTTGCAGACCTATGAATGACGATAACATTTATTTTCTCGCACTTGATTTCGGCACAGAATCCCTCCGTGCTGCATTTTTTAATAAACATGGCAAAATGATTCATTCAAAAACACGTATATATAAAACTACATTTCCCTATTCCGGTTGGGCTGAGCAGAACCCAGATGAATGGTGGGATGCATTTATTCAAGTGATCAGAGCATTGCTTGACGAATCAGGTGTAAAGCCAGAACAGATACCAAGCCTATGTATGGACAGCACTTCCTGCACCGTACTGGCTCTGGATAAACATTTTCAACCGTTACGAAATGCACTTTTATGGATGGATGTGCGGGCTTTCAAACAGGCTGAGCGAATTGCAAAATGCGGCTCAGATTCTTTGAAGTATAACGGTTTCGGAAGAGTATCCGCCGAATGGATGCCGTCCAAGGCGTTATGGCTGAAGGAGAACCAGCGTGAGATTTACGACCATGCACGTTACATCTGTGAGTTGCAGGATTACATCAACTATCGTATTACCGGAAATTACGTAGGAAGTATAAACAACGTCACCATACGCTGGTACTATAATACACGCTGTGGAGGTTGGCCCTATAAATTTTATAATTCCATTGGCCTCGATGATTTAATAAAACGGTTTCCTGAAAACATTCTGCAACTTGGTGAACCGATCGGTACAATACTCCCAAACGTGGCAAAGAAAACAGGCCTTTCTACCAGTACAATTGTAATTCAGGGAGGTGCTGACGCCTTTACTGGAATGATAGGGTTGGGGGTTGTTAGGCAGGGAAGAGTTGCACTTATAACAGGATCATCACATGTTATGCTCGGTTTATCTGAGGAGGAGATTCATAAGGAGGGAATATTCGGGGCATTTCCCGATGCGGTTATACAGGGATTGTGTGCTGTTGAAGGTTCTCAGATCTCAACCGGTTCTGTACTCAAATGGTTCAAGGACAACTTCATAGGCCGGGAATATCAAAGAAATGCAAAGAAAAAGGGGCTTGAGCTCTACGAATATATGAGTCAACTTGCAAAGAAAGTGAAAATAGGTTCGGATGGACTGATACTCCTTAATTACTGGCAGGGCAATAGAAATCCCGTCACCGATTCACAGGCCCGTGGTGCTGTTTGGGGATTTTCGTTGAAACATACACCTGCTCATCTTTATCGGGCTATAATGGAAGGTGTTGCTTATGGTACTGAATACATCGTTCGTTTTTTCCGGGAAGCTGGCTTCGAACCCGAAGGGATTTATGTTTGCGGCGGCCCGACAAACAGTGAATTGTGGATGCAAATCCATAGCGATGTACTTGGTCTACCAATTTTTCTTACCGAGGACCCAAATGCACCTCTGCTTGGCGATGCAATATTGGCATCATATGGTGCCGGAGTGTTTAAAAGTTTAGAGGAAGCTGTAAAGAGTATGGTGAGAATTCGATTGAAAATCGAACCCGATAGAGAGCGATATGAGTCCTACCGTTACTATACGGACAAGTACATAGAGACCTACTTTAGACTTCGCGATCTCATGCATGACATGCTCAGGCATGAAACCAATATTTTGTTAAGTTAAAGAACAATGTTTAATATACGAGTAAGTTTTTTCGAGGTCTCTCAGATATTAGAGAATAACGACATAAAAGGATCAATGTGTATTGAATACAGGTAATCACCTGACGGAATGTTATGTATGCAATACTAAACAATTACAAGCTCACCGGTCTCTTTAAAAATCCTAACTTTATCATTCGGTAAATGAATCCACACGTTTCCATCACCTGATAATTCAAAAGATTCCATTTTTGCTTTAATATCGTGCTTACCAGAAAATATATGTAGTATTTGCATATTCCCGAGGTTTTCTACGGTTTTTAATTTGGAGGGAATCCAATTTTTCTGCTCATGACTGCTTACCTGAAGGTGTTCAGGCCTGATGCCTAATTTAAAATTCTCTCCATATTTTTCAAGCGAAAATTTAGATACATCAAAATTGAAGTTTTCACAATCCAGGCTATTACCCTTTAGAGTACAGTTTATGAAATTCATCCCAGGATCACCGATAAAATACCCCACAAAGGTGTTACTCGGTTCTTCATAGATTGTATCCGTTGATGCGTATTGTAAAAATTCTCCCTCGTTCATGACAACGATCTGATCTGCCAGGGTAAGTGCTTCGGATTGATCATGAGTTACATATATTAAAGTTTGCTCAAGTGTTTCCTGAATCTCTCGTATTTTCATCTTGAGATGCCATTTCCCTTCGGGCTCAATACTTGAAAGCGGCTCATCCATGAGGAAAGCACTCGGTTTTCTCACCAGAGCTCTTCCCAGAGTCACTCTCTGTCTGGCTCCCATATCCAGATCCTTTGATCGCGTTTTGAACAAGGAGGTTAAGTTGAGAACATCTGCTATTTCCATTACCTGTTCTCGAGCCTGTTTCTTAGGAATTTTTCGACTCAGGAGGGGGAACATCAGGTTGTCGAATACTGTCATGTCATAGATCACAGGAAACTGAAAAACCATGGCAATGTTTCTGTCCTGCGCAGAAAGATCCGTCACATCTTTTCCATCAAAATAAACTCTGCCCTCAGTTGGTTTTAACAAGCCCGCTATAATCTTCATAAGAGTTGTTTTTCCACATCCAGATGGCCCAAGCAAGGCATTGTTCGACCCATCGGGAAATGTGATGGAAACATTCTTGACTGCCAAAACCTTACCACCATAGTTGTGTGAAATATTTTCAAGATGAATCTCGGCCATGGCTACTTTCTCTCCACGTTTGTTATATATTTGCCGATCAGTCTGTTCGTCTGTTTCCCGAATATATAGAGATTTGAAGGATCAAAACATACCTCAATCTTCTTTCCCTCGTACTTAATCAATCTTGAAACCAACATTTTCATCTCTACATCCTTATATTTCATATAAACAATAGTCTCAGAACCAATAACCTCGCTCAGCAGGACAGTTGGTAAAAATGAAATCATCCCATTCTGAAACCTATCCTTCATACGAATTTCATTTGGCCGCAAACCTACATCGAATATTTTCTCAGTTTTGAAAAGGTCTTTCATGTGAGTTATATCCAAATCGATCTCTTCAAAAACACGCAAAAAACATTTACCGTCTTTCTCGACAAATTGACCATCAAAAATGTTCATGGGAGGATATCCATAGTAAGTACCCACCTCAACGTTTTTCGGCTGATTATACACATCGAGCGTAGTACCGTACTGTCCAATTGTACCATTTTGCAGAAATGCTACATGAGTAGACATTGATAAAACCTCCCTTGGATCCGGCGTCGCAAATATGATGCTTCCCTTTATCTCACGAAAGATCTCTTTCAGCTCCATTCGCATGCTCTCACGGATCTTGTAGTCAAGATTTGTGAGTGGCTCATCCATTAGATAAACATCAGCCCCCTTGACCAGAGCACGTGCAATTGCTACTCTTTGTCTCTCTCCACCGCTCAATTCATGTGGAGTTTTACTTAGAAGATCTTGGATCTTCAAAGACTCCACCTGGTTTGTTACTCTTTCATCGATATCAGTTTGATCAAGCCCCATAATTTTCAAGGGAGAGGCAATGTTTGCATACACAGTCATATTCGGATAGAGTGCAAAACTTTGAAATACCATCGCTACATTTCTCTTCTGAGTTGGCATCTCTGTGACATCCTTATCTCCGAAGTAGACTCTTCCTGTATCAGGTTTCTCAACACCCGCAATTATCCTTAAAATGGTCGTTTTTCCAAATCCTGTTGGAGCCAGGAGGGACGTCACACTACGGTCAGTCACCTCCAGGGAAATATCTTTCAGCACATTTTTTTTGCCGATAAAGGACTTAGAAATGTTTTCCAATCGTACTGATGCCATTTACCTTACCTTTTTATAAACTATATCGTCCTTCATGTTATTCAAACTATTTTACCTATAAGAACCCGGTGAGCCATATATGGCTCACCGGTTTCATCATAATCAGTTAACACGCTCACTTTCCAATTGGATAACCCATCCTGCCCAACTCGGTGTCCAGTTCGTTTGCCAGGGTGTCCAAGGTTTCTTTTGGAGACCATTCACCTGTCAACCCTCTATGAATATCAGAGTATATTATCTCAAGCATGGCGGCATATTCCTCGATAGCAGGATCAGTTCCGGTGTAAGTAAGTGCTTCCGGGCTTTTTTGTAAACTGATCAGACCACCTAGTTTCCTATCTGTTTCAGCAAGATCGGGTGATGCGAGAACCGACTTTCTCACCGTGCAGCCAACATTCTTTGCCCTTTCAAGCTCATGAGCCTTTGAAACGACAAATTGGGCAAACAAGAATGAAGGCTCTACATTTTTCGACGCTGCAGGAATAATAAAACCTGCTGAATCCCAGTAACCCCGGGCCATCCCTTCTTTCCAGTACCCGGTTGTTGGCGGCATAGTGACTTTAAATTTACCAACAACCGCCGAATCAGATGCAGCCAGGGTTGGAGTTAACTGCGAATAAAAATTTGGAATTTGTGCAACTGTACCCGCCTTGAAACTTTCTGCCTCCTCTTCCCAGATGAACTCGAGAATACCGGGAGGTGCAAAATTATCGATCAGGTTCTTGTACATAGTGAAGAATTCTACCATTTTAGGATCGTTGATCGTCCCCCCTGTTGAAACGGAGCATCCAGCCATCTTATTATTTTCATTGATCTTTATGCCCCAGCCGCATATCGGCCGCCCCCAAGGGATGCCAGGACTGCATACCCCAGCTTGAAGAAAGAGCGCTTCAGTCCATTCATAAGCAAGCGCAGGGTGTCTTCTCCCGGCACAGGCATGTCCATACAGATTCTCCTCCGGCCTGGTAAAGAATTCTGCAATTTCGGTGTATTCATCGTAGGTTCTTGCCGGCCTGAGATCCCAACCGTATTTCTTCTTAAATGCTGCCTTTTCCTGCGGATCTTCAAAAAGGTCTGACCGATAGATGTATACTTTCGGGTATTGTTCCATAGGCAGGTTCCAGAGGTTCCCTTCGGTATCTGTATACATGTTTATAACCGCATCAATAAAATCATCCAGATCCAGCTCGGGTTCGATAATTTCAGGATGATCCTTCATGAGCTGTGTTAAATTGGCAATACTTTTCCTTTTATTCCAGGTACCGATCATGTCCTGATCATCGTAGAAAAAATCGTAGGTCCCGCTACGGCTTGTAGCTTCAAGCATCTCCTTGGAGTAAACCTCCTCATTGGAAGCCAATTCAGCAATGAGCTTTATACCGGTGATCTCTATAAACATTGGAGCAATCGTGTTCGCAAGATATTGCGTAGGAGGCAGAGCCTCTAGAATAGTCTTGACAGTCTTACCCCTGTAGGGAGCCGCTGCATCCGCATACCATCGGTATAACTTTTTAGCTTGCTCTGTTTTTCCGTATTTGTCTGCAGCCGCATAATATTTCGCAACATCTTCCGCTTTACCCTTTCCTTCTCCTCCTCCGGCGAAGGATACACCCACCGCAGTACAAACAAACATGACGATGAGTAAAAAGTAGAAAAATCGATTTGTCACTTTCATATGTTTTTCCTCCTGACGTTTTTTACTCTAAATGTGAATATGCTACTTCGTATTTTCACCTCCCTTCATTGAGTATATATGCGAGAATATTTTCCTTACCCCACCCTCACAGGCAAAAAACCATGTGCTCATCATTTAGCCATACTTCTAACCATACTTTACGATGAAAAATCCAATTATTAAACTCAGAATCAAGGCACCGTAAATTGGAAGCAGGGGTTCAATGAACTTCAACCATAGTAACCCAATGAGGAATAATATGAGCAGGGAAATAAAGAACCGATCTCCCCATGTTGTTGGCCAGGGTAAAAATCCCCGTCTTAGCTCGGTCTCACCGACAAAAATTGCAAGAACACTCAACATTGCCGTTACCCCTATACCGGCAGACAAAGCACCTTTTACAATTGTAGAAACATTTTGCAACAAACTTAACCTCCTTACCCAACAAGGAAACCTCTCGCGATATATTTTCTTACAAAAGCAACTGCCACTATTCCAGGTAATACCGCAAATATGGAAACAGCGGCGATCAGTCCCCATTCGACACCAAACATGGATACATTTTGCAGTAAAGCGACTGTTACAGGCTTAGCTGATGAAGCAGTAAGCACTGAACCAAGCAACATTTCTGACCAGGAGAATATAAAAAGAAAAAAAGCCGTAA
The DNA here is from genome assembly GCA_964525675.1 of uncultured Spirochaetota bacterium. Lineage (GTDB taxonomy): Bacteria > Spirochaetota > B62-G9 > B62-G9 > DRHN01 > CAYSRJ01. The sequence continues at coordinate 28,012 of CAZGJW010000002.1, read as the reverse complement.
CACCGATACCCGGTGCAATCACTGGAAAAAAAATCTTTCTAAAATAACCAACGAAGGTGTAGCCATCAACAAATGCAGCCTCATCAAGGTCAGTCGGTACGGCATTCATAAACCCTACAAGCAACCAAATGGTAAGCGGTAAATTAAACAGGGTATGAGACAATATTACTCCTATACGCGTATCATAAAGTCCGATCGTGGAATATATCATAAAATACGGAATAACGAATACCGCAGGAGGAGCCATACGATTCGTAATCAACCAGAAGAAGAAATGCTTATCCCCCAGGAATCTATAACGGGAGAATGCATATGCTGCCCAGATTCCAACAGACAAGCAGAGTATAACTGATCCAAAGGCAATTGACAGCGAATTCAGGAGTGCCCTTCTATAGAGGGGTTTATTAATTACCTGTTTAAAAGAATCCAACGTAAAGTGGTGTGGATAAAAGGTAAGTTCCCTCGTAACTTCAGCCTTGTGCTTGAAAGCTGTGTTAAGCATCCAGTAGAAAGGAAAGAGAGTAAAGATAAGATAAAGACAGATAATGATCGTAAAGATAATCCGCTTGTTCCGCTCTTTCATGTCTATTTTACCCCCCTCCCCTTGGTCATAACTACCATCAAAACAAAACTGAAGGTCAACACTACATATAGAAATGTTAATGATACTGCTGAACCATAGCCTAAATTGAAAGCTCCAATTCCCAACCTCACGGTAAAAATACTGAGAAAAGTGGTAGCATTACCCGGGCCACCGGATGTGAGCACCCATACTTCATCGTATATCTTGAATGTGTCAATAAATCTCAGGAGAAGCAAAACAAGAAGCGGAGATTTAAGCCCTGGCAAAGTCACATACCTGAAAATTCTTCCGGCCCGAGCCCCATCAATTTTCGCCGCCTCGTAATATTCTTCCGGTAATGCTGACAATCCAGCGGACATAAGTAGAATAATGAGAGGAGTCCAGTGCCAGACATCCATGAGTACAATGGTTTGAAAAGCATGCACCGGCCTGGACATATCAAACTCAATACCCAATTTCGAAAGAAAAAATGGAATCGGTCCAACAACCTGCTGAGTCATCAATTTCCACATGAGGCCGACAGTCATCCAGGGAATAACCAGTGGAATCGCGATAACAGCAAGAGCAGCCCCTCCGAATACTCCTTTTTTTGGAAGAACCATTGCTATAGCGAGACCAAGGGGCACCTCGATAGCAAGACATTCAAAAGAGAAAAGCAATCCCCTGTACAATGCAGTGAGAAAATTCGGATCGCTTAAAAGTCTCCGATATTGTTCAAGACCCAGATACTCTGGCGGGACTGATGGAAAATAGTAGTGCAAAGAATAGGAAATAACAGTAACTGTAGGGATAAAAGCATTGAACATCACCAATGCAAGTGAGGGTAGAAACAACAACCAGGGCTTCACTTTCAACGTAATTACCTCGCGTAATAGTGATTATCCAAACTAAAACGTGCTTTGTATTATTTTAACGATTTCTTTAATCCAAAAATCTCTATATACGAGTTATTCAACAATGCTGTTTATTATATAATATCTCACCCTTTTATATCATATTAATATTGATTTTCCTCCCAATCTTCCCAATTTTATTATAATAAAATGATCAGGACCGCATTTATAGTATAAGGTCAATTAATCCATCAGAATTCCACCATTTACATCCAATATTTCACCAGTAATGTAACTGGCATCGTCAGATGCGAGGAACATAATCACTTTCGCGACCTCTTCAGGCCTTGCAACACGACCAATCGGGATCGATTTAATTACGTTCTCTATCGCATCAACATTTCTCCTGAACATTGGTGTGTCAACAAAGCCAGGAACAACCGCATTCACATTGATGTTATAAGGAGCACTAAACTTGGCTAAATATTTTGTAACTGAGATTACCCCCGCCTTTGAGGCACCGTAATGTATACCGGAAGTTACTCCCCCCCTCTTTGCAGAAAGCGAGGATACATTTACAATTTTTCCATACTTATGGTTTTATCCATTAAAATTACGGTTTTTTGTACCAGAATTTCATGCAAAGCTGACTATCTATACTGTTACAATTACTTGTAATTACATTCTAGAGGTAAAAACCATTAGGCAGGTGTTGGTTTGCACCTTTTAAGTTTGAAAGTTAACTTGCCTATTTTTAATCATTGTTACCAGAACCTCTTTTGAAAGAAAAAAAGTGCCTTTAAGGTTAACACTAAATACCATATCCCATTCATCTTCAGTAATTTTAAGTATAGGGGTTTTTGAAAATATCCCTGCAATGTTGATGAGAATGTCGATGCGTCGATGACTTTCCACTATTTTACTAATAGACCGGTGAATATCATCTATATCTGAAACATCGATTTGCATCATTTCAGCCAGATACCCTTTTTGTTTCATGTACTCAACGTTTTGGCTTACTTTATCACCATTAATATCAACCGCAATCACATATGCACCTTCTGCACCAAATACACGCGCCGTAGCTTCCCCAATACCCTGAGCAGCGCCCGTAACCAATGCCACCTTGCCATCTAGCTTCATAAATGTCTCTTTTCTTTCAAACGGCCATATTGTCTAGAACATACAACGTAATCTGTAAATATTTTAATTGCTTTTATAAACACCTATGGAAATACTACCTTACTTCAAAGTACAGTCTTCCACAATCGGCGCGATACCAACCCTTGTGATAATCAATAGTAATGCCCATATCAGTATAGGTGATACTTTCAACATACAACAGCGGTTCTAATTCCGAAATTCCAAAAAGTTCAGATTTAAACGAATCAGCCCTTGTAACTTCAGCCCATCTTTCAGATCTTGCAACATTTATATTCAATTTTTTTTTTAAGGTTTCAAAAAGTGGCACCTGAGAAAAATTTTCATCAAGCAACGACCGGCATAATGAAGAAGGCAGATAAGATGTCCAGTAAAACATCTTTATTTTATCGAAAGATCGAAGACGAGTTAATGAAATAACTGCCTCGTTTTCGGTTATTTTAAGGTTCTTTCTTACATCGTGCGGAACATCGGTGATTTCTTTAAAGTCCAGCACCTCTGTTTCCACCCTTACCCCCCTTTTTACAGCTTCTTCATAGGAATCGAGTTTTTGTACAATTTCAAATGTTATTTTCCTTTCAGCGACAAAAGTTCCTTTTCCCCGATGTGTGATAGCAAATCCTGCCCTTCTTAGATAACTGTACGCCTGCCGCACAACCGCAGAACTTACTCCCGCTATCTTCGCCATTTCACTTTCGGTCGGTAAAGGGTTCCCCGGTTTGATAGTTTCACTTAATATTTTATCTTTTATCTGCTGGGAGAGTTGAGTATATAGAGGAACAGAAGAAAATCTATTTAGTTGAACCATTTTCATTTTTTATTAAAATAATTATATTATGTTTTTATAATATGATGTTATTATATTAAATGGCTATTTCTTGTCAAGAAAAATTTTGAAAAATTAATAAAAAGAAATTTAAGGTAATGAACTACAGAGTATTGGGCAAAACAGGAATAAAGGTAAGCGAACTGGCCCTGGGCGGTGGAATGTTTCAAACATCCAAAGAAGCATCGCTTGAAAATGCAAAACAAATAGTACGGTACGCTATGAAGTTGGGTATAAACTATATCGATACCGCTCCTGCTTATGGTGATAGTGAAAAGGTGCTTGGATATGCACTGGAGGGAATTAATGACCCATACATCATCTCAACAAAACTTGGCGGCAGGCCCCTGCCCTTTAATCCACAAGATAAAGATGATTTACGAAGATCGTTCAGCGAGAGTTTGAAATTTCTTAAACGAGACATAATAGATATTCTTTTTATTCATGAGCCGGATAGACCAGGTCTGTATAACTGGTTTCCCGATTGGGGCAATTTTTATGGCCCTGTCTGTGATTTAATGAATGATTTGAAGTCGGAAAATCTTGTTCAGTTTACAGGAATTGCAGGAACAACTGCATATTCAATAGCGGATATTGTAAAAACAGGGGAATACGATATTGTACTTACCGCATTTAATTACAGCCTTTTATGGCAGGAGGCGCTTATTTCAATTATTCCCGAGGCGAATAAAAAAAATATGGGAATTATAATAGGTTCTCCTCTACAACATGGAGCTCTTGCGGAGTGTTATACAGATGAAATCGAGAACGGTGCGCGATGGCTCTCTCCTCCGAGGCGTGAACAATTTAAAAGGCTCTATGCACTTGTAAAAGAGATTGACATACCAGTTGCTGAATTAGGATTGCGATATTTATTGTCAAATAATGATGTATCAACCATTCTTACCGGTGTAAAATCTGTAAGAGAGCTAGAACAGAATGTTAAAACTGTTGAGAAGGGGCCATTGTCAGAGGATATAATAAGGAAAATTGATCAAATTGCAAAAATGGTGCCCTTCCGTCCTTACGAAGAGCCTTATAAACTTCCCTTCAATACACAGTACAAGGGGCCCGGGCATATCGGTACGCTTAAATTCATTTAATAGTCTGTATGATTAAGTAATAGCTGGATACAAGTTATGAAAGGTATTTTTGCTGTAAAAAGAAATAAGCTTGGAATTCTGGAGCTCGAGGAGCCTGTAATAGGCAACTATGAAGCTCTTGTTGTTGTGCATGCTTGCGGTATCTGTAACAGTACGGACTGGAAAATCATTGAGGGCAGGTTTAAAAAAGGCCCCTTCCCAATTCTTCTTGGTCACGAATCGTATGGTGAAGTAGTGAAAACAGGGAAAAAAGTACAGAGTTTTAAGGAAGGGTGTATGGTTTTGCGGCCCCGATTGTACGATAAGGATATTTCACTCTCATCAGGTTCGAGCCGGTTTGGAGGATTTGCTGAGAAGGCAGTCGTAACCGATGTGTGGGCACAGAAGGGTGTACGTTATAATACGTTTCCTCATCCCCAGCAAATTGTACCGAAAGAGATAAATCCTGATTTTGCACCTGCTATGATCGTGCTCAAGGAAAATCTGAACACAATTCATAATACCAATATTAAAAAAGGTCATTCACTTGCCATAGTTGGGACAGGCCCTGCTTCACAATCGATGGTGATGTGGGCAAAGATATTGGGCGTTGCACCTGTTGTTGTCTTCGGACGCCAGCCGAAGTGGTCGGATCGCTTTTCACAACTCGGTACCGACGCGTATGTTGCAGGTGATCAGCTCCCAACTGAAGTTAAAAGGATTATGAAAAGGGGCGGGTTTGATAGAGTTATTGAAGCAGTCGGATCAAATAATGCTCTTTTTCGATGTTTACAGATTGTTAAAGAAGATGGAAAGATTAATATCTACGGCATGCCTGCGGATGATACTCCTTATGATTCAATGCTCGAATCCGATCCACGCATTTTCAGGTCGAAGGTTGCAGAGGCAGAGGTCCACGACGAGCTGCTTTCGTATATTGAAAAAGGCAAGGTTAACCTTGAGAACTGGGTGAGTTATATCTACAGTATGAATGAATATCAAAAGGCATTTGAAGTTGTCAGGACAGAGAAACCGACAAAAGTCATTATAAAAATGAAAAAATGATTTGTCAGAGAGATACTTGAGATGTGTCAAAAGCACAGCCGGTTTGAGCATCTTGGATTCGCAGTTATGAAGGAAACAGGTATCAACTGGGGATACATGACTGCGGGTGGCATTCTTGCACTTGTGCCGGTAATCATTTTCACAATTTTGGTGCAAAAACACCTCGTAAAAGGTCTTACCCTGGGCGCGATCAAATAAAATCGGTTGATTGTCGTCCATGATACTTTCCATGCGCTTCATAACGCCGGTTGTCATCCATAATATATAATTTCAGCACATTTCAAGTGATTGCTATGCCTCTTTATAGGCGGTGATCAGGTCCTGCACGCATTTCTGCCCGTCTCCGAAGAGCATCAGGGTATTGTCCGCCGCAAAAAGCGGATTGGGAACACCGGCAAATCCGGGGGCAAGGCTCCGCTTGATAACAACGACGGTGCGCGATCTGTCCACATTCAGAATGGGCATGCCTGCAAGCGGGCTGTTGGATTCTTCCCGCGCAATGGGATTCACAACATCATTCGCACCGATAACAATCGATACATCGGTCTGTTCAAAGGTCGGATTGATTACCTCAAGCTCTTTGAGTCTGTCGTAGGGTATGTTCTCCTCTGCCAGCAGCACGTTCATATGTCCGGGCATCCTCCCGGCTACAGGGTGAATCGCAAACTCGACCTCTATTCCGTCCGCCTCTAAAAGCTGATACAGCACCCGCACCAGGTGCTGAGCCTTTGCCACGGCCATGCCGTATCCGGGCACGAAGACAACACGTTGGGCTGATTTCAGTATCATTGCCACCTCTTCTGCTGATGTCGAGGTTACCTTGCCTGCATACATATCCTCTTCAGGGACGGTCTCCACCGGAGCACCCACCCCTCCAAATAGAACGTTCGTAAGCGATCGGTTCATCGCCCTGCACATGATTCTCGTCAGGATAATACCGGAGGCCCCGACAAGCGAACCGGAGATGATCAAAACCGTGTTGGAGAGCACAAATCCTGTGGCTGCCGCTGCAAGTCCCGAGTAGGCGTTGAGTAAAGCGATTACCACCGGCATATCGGCGCCCCCAATGGCTATGGTAAGCATGACGCCGAGAACCGAAGAGACGGCAACAAGAAACCAGTACCACTTCGTGTCACCGGGACTGAGAATCACGAGAACGCCCAAAAATACCGCGCCAAGAAAAAGGAGTGCCTTAAAAACCTGTTCTCCCCTGTACCGCACAGGCCGTGCAGTAACGATTCCCTGCAGCTTTCCGAATGCCACAAGGCTTCCCCAGAACGTAACCGCACCGATTATTCCGGAAGAGGCCGTTGCAATGGAAAAACGGAGTGAGGGGGATTTCATAATCAGCGTCGTTTCAATGAGCACCGCACCTGCAACGAGAAGGGATGCGCCGCCACCGAACCCGTTGAACATACCCACGAGCTGGGGCATGGCGGTCATCTTTATCTTGAGCGCGAGGATTACACCGATGAGCGAGCCCAGTACCATGCCAGCGGCGATAATTTCATAGCCCACTATATGACGGTCCAGGAGTGTTACCACAACGGCAAGAAACATACCCGAAGCACCAAGCTGGTTGCCGCGAACCGCCGTTTTTGGATGGGCAAGACCCTTCAGCCCGATGATAAACAGGCACGCTGCCAGGAGATAGATGAGATTTACAATACTATCCGGCATGGTTCAGTCCTTTCTCCTGAATTTTGTAAGCATTCGGTGTGTCACGACAAATCCGCCGACAACGTTGGTTGTCGCGAATATCACTGCCAGAAACCCGAGAATCACGGTGAGTGTTGTTTTATGTGAACCTGCCGCAAGTAATGCCCCCACCAGGGTTATGCCGGATATCGCATTCGAACCCGACATGAGCGGTGTATGGAGCATGGTCGGCACCTTGGATATGACCTCAAAACCGACAAATATTGCAAGCACGAAGATCGTGAGAATCAGGGTAAAATTATCCATATCATTCTCCTGTTATCCAGTATGGCTTTATGTTTTTTAAAAACCTGCATGCAATACCTCAACTCTGCAGACCGAGCGCCTGTTTTACCCTCTCGTTTGCCACCTTCCCCTCATGGGTTAAAATTGTCTCGGCTGCGATCTCATCCCTGCAGCTCAGGTCCAGACAATTTTCCTTGATAAGGGGCAGCAAAAAGGAGCTCACATTCTTTGAATAGAGCTGGCTTGCATGGTAGGGCATTGTTGCCGGGAGATTAACCGGGCCAATAATACGGACGTCATACTTTTCAACAGTCCGGCCGGGCTTTGTGAGGACACAATTCCCCCCCTGTTCCGCGGCAAGATCAACGATAACAGAACCAGGTTTCATGGACTTTACCATCTCTTCAGTAATGAGCAGGGGTGCCTTTTTACCGGGTACTGAAGCGGTGCTTATAACAACATCACTCTCTGCGATAACCCGGGCCATGAGCTCCCGCTGTTTATCGTAGAACTGTTTGCTCATCTCTTTTGCGTACCCGCCTTTATCCTGGGCGGTTTCACTCTCCAGGTTCAATTCGACGAACTTCGCACCGAGGCTTTCCACCTGCTCTTTGACGGCAGGCCGCACATCGTATGCATTTACAACCGCCCCCACCCGATGCGCTGTTGCAACTGCCTGCAGTCCGGCGACACCCGCGCCTATGACGAAAACATGCGCCGGGGTGATTGTACCCGCTGCAGTCATCATCATCGGATACAGCCTCGGGAGTGCACATGCAGCCATGAGTGCTGCCTTGTACCCGGAGATAGAAGCCATTGAAGAGAGGGCATCCATACTCTGGGCGCGGGTAATCCTCGGAATAAGCTCCATTGCAAATGAGGTGACATTCGCCTTCGCGAGCGCATTGAGCATATCAGACGATGAATAGGGATTTAGAAAACCGATGAGCAGAGAACCTTTTTTCATGAGTTTAATATCCTGCAGTCCGTTATCTGGGTTTGCGCCTGCGGCTCGAACCTGAAGGATGATGTCTGCGGCGGCGAAAAGCCTTTTTCTGTCATTAACAATCTTCGCACCCTTCTCTCTATAGGCCTCGTCCGTAAAGCCTGCTGCCCTGCCTGCATTTTTCTGCACATGTACCGTAACTCCCGCATTTATGAGCGCAGGAACATGGGCCGGTATGATCGCTACCCTTTTTTCATCCGGAAAGCTCTCCATTGGAATTCCCGTTATCATAGGTCTCCCCAGTGTATTATTATTCGGACGCTTCATGTTCGAATAATACCGCCGGTGCAAGCACTTGTATTATCTAAATAATCCAGTAGAGCGCACATGCTGCTTGGTGGCATTATACCTGTATATTATAATATTAATATAAATGCATATGCCTGGAAAAGGCTATCTTTTTATGCGCACAGGTTCCCTGGAGAAGATATTTTATAGGGCTCGCGGATCAACGGTAGAAGGGGGGGCTTGCTAGCAGTTCGGTCTCGCGTTGCCGAACGAGCTGCATTCAACCGGCTGCAGGTCGGCTGAATTTCAGATAACAGGAAAGATACGGTGGTATATGCTTTCAAGTCAGATTCAACCATCCCTGGCGTATTTGATGAAACGTGATTTATGCCTGTAGTCCGACTGCGTATCCACTGAAACGAGCCCGGATTTAATAAGGCGGGCATTGATAAACGTTTTGTTTTTAAGAAAAAGATAACAGGAAAGAACATCCGTGTCTTGATGGGCAGGATCGTTCTTCAAAAAAACCCTCTTCCCCTTCGTCTCACGCTCCAGATACGCCAAAGCCCGGTCTCGACTGCCCTCGATAACCTCAATTCCGATGAGTCTCACCAGCAGCCCGCCGTTCAACCGGAGCGTATTGGGGCTGACAACCTCTTTTACCGTATAGTACGTGACCCCTGATGGATGCGTTGAATCGATTTTGGAGCCAAACCGGCGACTCTTCGGATTACTCTTTCTTTCGATTTCGACCGGATCCTTGAAAATGTAGGGAAGCGCGTGTATTTCCTCTGCGAAGTCGAGACGTATTTTTTTCTGATGTTCAATAATATACTCGCAATCACCGAACAACCCGGGGCTGTCCATACCGATTTTTTCCCTGATCAGGGGCAGATACTCCTCGTTGATCTCATATCCGATGGAGTTTCTCTCGAGGCGTTTTGCGCTCAGAGAGGTTGTTCCGCTTCCCAGAAAGGGATCCAGGACCGTATCCTCCGTAAAGCTGAACATCTTTATCAGCCGGTCCGGCAGCTCTACAGGAAAAACGGCCAAATGGGAATCCTGTTTCTCGCCGGGAAACTTCCAGTGACCGGTAAAGTAGCGATTCCACTCTTCCGTTGTGAGCCGAGAACGCTCCTTTCTCTCTTTTTCGACCTTCTTCGACGTGCCCCCTTTCCTGAATACCAGAATATACTCGTAATCGATCTTCAAAATGCCGTTTCTCGGAAAAGGGAAGGACCCCATGATGGTTGCGCCGCCAGTGGTATTGGTGGTGGTCACCTTCTGCCAGATGACGGCTCCCATATAGTCGAATCCGATCGTTTCGCAAAACCTGATTATTTCAGTTCGTATCGGAATAACCTTGTAACGCCCGTAGTAGGCCGAACGGGCAAATTGATCCCCGATATTGATACAGAGGCGGCAGCCTCGTTCAAGCACACGGTATACTTCTCTCCATACAAGATTCAGGTTGTTTATGTATTCCTCATAGGTGTCGTTGTACCCGATCTGGCTGGCGTTTCCATAGTCCTTCAGCTGCCAGTACGGCGGGGAGGTTACTGCAAGCTGAACAGACTCATCCGCCACCGCATCCATCTTTCTGGAATCACCGATCACTATTTTGTGAGTTGTTTTCATAGACAGTGCTTCTTCCGTTATGAGCAGACAGCGGATTCACGAAGGCAGAAGGTGCACTGGAAGGTACATCTTCGCATGAAGATACATCTTCGTATTAAGATACATCTTCGCATCAGATAACGCTCAAAACCGGGTCCATGCACCCCTGCTTCGCAACATCCACATCATCGAGGCTTTCACTGACAGTTGTTTCATACCCTATTTCATTGAGCTTTTGCATACCCTCCCATGCCATGGCATTTCATGTACCGTCATCATGGGTTCTGTGGAGAATAAAGGCCGCTTCGAGCACTTTTGCTTCAGGTGCTTCTTTTCCTCCTGACTCGGCCGCTTCCTTTTTGCCGCCTGCGGACACATTGAAAACCAGACCAAAGAAAACGAGCACGCATGCAATAATCTTCATTCTTCTCAGCACAGCAAAACCTACTGATATTGGATGTTTAATACACTTTTAACAGGAAGTACTGGATACCCATATTGTAAAGGTGAATGGTCCCGCTCAAACAGAAAACCGGCTGTCAGAACCCATCCGGTTTCCTGCCACTGTACAGGAAAAATGAACTCATGTCAAGAATATTGAGCTGGTTTGACGGTAATTCGACGTTGTAAAATTATTGTCTGCACGGAGGAATGTTCTTAAACGCAAAATTTTTTGTGCAACGTGAAGAATTGCAGTATGCAATCCGCGCCTGCGAGTATCATTTTAATTGCGTCCCTGCCGTGCAGCATACCCCTGCTGCTGCAGATGCTGCCCCTGATATTTCCGAACAGGGGCCCTGCGTAGCGGAACGGCAGGCGGTAGTCTGTTTCATGGCTGAAATTAAATGGGAAGATATTTTTTTCTTCATCGATATCGATATCCGGCTGAAAAAACCGGTTGAAGAGCACGAAACCGTTTACGCCGGTACCGTCGAGCTTTTTAATAAAGTGAAGAGGGTTCGAATAGTAAATACTCAGTTTCACGCTAATTGTATTTACAATAAGTTTTTATAACAAACAGTGAAGGGAATACTCTATCAGGATTAATTGAGAAACAACACGCAGTTTATGCGCCGAACCGCCGACGGCGCCACTGGTCGAAAATCACAACTCCAATGATAACGAGTCCCATCACAACCCGCTGCCAGAAAGCTGAGACACTGAGCAGGTTGAGGCCGTTACCCAGAACTCCCATGATGATTGCACCGATCAAACTCCCAATAATGGTACCTTCCCCGCCAAAAAGGTTCGAACCGCCTATTACCACTGCTGCAATACACTTCAATTCTACACCGGTAGCCATCAAAGCATTGGCTGAGTTCATACGCCCCGCTAATACAATGCCAGCTACTGCAGCCATCATACCCATGATAGTATATGTAGCGATTTTGATGCGATCAACCTTGAGGCCCGATACCCTTGCGGCCTCCCTGTTCCCTCCCACTGCTAATATCGATCGTCCCAGTACGGTCTGGGTTAAAATCAACCAACCTATGATAACCACTAAAACAGCAATCAACGGCCCTGTAGGAATCCCAAAAATTTCTTTCCCTCCCATCCAGATGATCGCATCAGGCAGATATCCCTTTAACTCGGTTGCTGTCAGATGAGAGGGAATGGGCAGTCCTCCGGTTACCAGGAGGGCTGCGCCGCGAGCAGCTTCCATCATACCAAGAGTGGCAACAAAATCAGGGATCCTTCCTTTGGAAATAACCAATCCGTTGATAAAGCCTGCGAAGGCACCGACTAAAAATCCCAACAGCATCGCCGGCGCTGCATGAATTGGTCCAACCAATATACCAAAGAGGGTTACTTCCTGTGTAGCAAACACGGCCATAATTGAAGCGGACACCGCCATCAACGCGCCAACGGATAAGTCAATTCCTGCGCCGATAATTACCATCGTTTGACCCACGGCAAGAATAATGAGATAGGCGTTCTGTTCACCTATGTTCTTTAAATTATCTACTGTGAAGAAATGAGGAGAAGCCAGCGAAAAATACAGGACAAGAAGCAGAAGTGCGATTATCGGGCCACCGCGCAGTAATGTTGCCCATCCGATTCTTCGTAACCCGAGGCCTTTTTCGATCCACATGAGTAACGGAGTTCTCTCATTCTCATTCCCGGCATTTTTCAACGGTGATTCACTCATCTCGATCCCCTCCGATTACGGCATAACGCAGTATATCTTCCTGTGTGGCCTGACCACTTTCAAATTCAGCAGAAATAGAACCGCGGCACATGACAATAATTCTATCTGCAATAGCCATTATTTCAGGGAGCTCCGATGAGATCATAATAATCCCTACTTTTCTTTTAACAAGATTGTTCATTAATTTAAAGACTTCTGTCTTTGAACCGACATCAATGCCCCGCGTCGGTTCATCGAAAATCATAATCCTGGAGTGACTGCACATCCATTTTGCGAGAGCAACTTTTTGCTGGTTACCACCGCTGAGAAATTCAGCCTGCTGATTGAGGTCGGACGTATGTATGCTGAGCTCATTTATATATTTATCTGCTAAACTCCTTTCAGTACGATGGCGGAGGAATGCGAAATTACGCACATGCTTCAAACTTGCAAGAGTGATATTGGCAGAAACTGGTAACCGGAGAACCAGCCCGTCTTTTCTGTCCTCCGTAAGGTAGCCGAGTCCCAGCGCTATTGCATCCCATGGAGATGAAATGTTTACCGGTTTTCCATCAATGAAAATCTGCCCGCTGTCGATACGATCAATACCAAATAGCGCCCGTGCAAACTCAGTTCGCCCTGCACCCATCAGGCCGGAAATACCCAAGATTTCACCTTCGTTGAGATTGAGGGTGATATTTTTGATCTTGCCCTTAACTGTTAAGTTATGAATTCCTAAAATCTCGCGGCCAATTTCTACCTTTTCTTTTGGAAATTTTTCTTTTAGCTTCCGCCCAACCATCATCGTGATAAGAGTGTTTTCATCAGTATCGATCACTGGAAGCGTACCTATTTTTTTTCCATCTCTGAGCACCGTAATCCTGTCACCAATCTTCGGCACCTCGTCGAGACGATGAGACACATAAACGATACCAACACCCTTTTGCTGAAGCTGCCGTATAATATCGAATAACCTTTCTCGTTCATCCTCCGATAATGCCGAGGTCGGTTCATCGAGCAGCAGTATTTGTATGTTCATCGAGAGCGTCTTGGCAATTTCAACAAGCTGTCGTTCTGCCATTCCAAGAGTACCGACCTTCTGTCTCGGATTGATATCAACATTAAAATCTTTAAAAAGATTACGAGCTTCGTTGTAGAGCTTCGGCCAGTTGACTGTACCTGTTACCCTTTTCGGAAGTCTACCCAGATACATGTTTTCAGCAACACTGAGGCTGGAAATAAGGCTTAGTTCCTGATACACCATGCCGATTCCCAGATCCCGCGCGTGATACGGGCTTTCAATTTCAACTTCCTGATCCTGAATGTACAATCGACCGCCATCTTTTAGCAGGGTGCCGCTGAAAATCTTCATGAGGGTTGATTTCCCGGCACCATTCTCACCGAGCAAGACATGCACCTCACCTCGCTTCAGATCGAAATCGACCCTGTCGAGAGCAACAACACCCGGGAATCTCTTATAAATCTCTACTGCCCTTAACAGGAATGACGTATCTCCCATGTACTTTTTTCCTCTGCATGCAAGTCTTAGCGAACCGTATAACCTCCATCTATTGTAAGAACCGTCCCGACTGCATACTTCACCTCATCGGATGCTAAAAACAGTATTCCTGCTGCAATCTCTTCCGGTTTTCCCATTCTCTTTAACGGACGGTCTTCAGAAAGGAGGCGCCTTGTACTATCCGGGTTTTTTGATTCATTAATAACCTTTTTCACAAGCGGGGTCAAAACCCTTCCCGGACAGATGCAATTTACCCGAATATTTTTATCAACAAAATCAATCGCCGCACTTCTTGTCAGAGCAATGACACCGCTTTTTGATACATTATATGCGACCTGATTGGCTATTGCCACAAGACCCGCTTCAGAGGCAACGTTAACAATAACTCCCCCACCGTTTTTCATCATTACCGGTATACAGTATTTCATGCACAGATATATGCCTGAGAGATTTACGCCAAGCACGCGGTCCCAGTCATCCTCCGATGTGCTTACCACATCTCCCTCAGCAAATACACCTGCGACATTTATAAGTATATCGAGACCTCCGTGCATGTCAACAGTGCTCTTTACCATCTTCTTCACACTGGATACATCGGAAACATCAGTCAATATAAGAGCGGCGTTGCCTTCAGCCTTCTTTATCAAGTCTACAGTTTTAGTCCCTCCATTTACATTAAGGTCAGCAACCACCACCTTTGCTCCCTCTTTTGCAAATAATAACGCGGTTGTTTGTCCGATACCTGAACCTGCACCTGTAATGACGGCCACTTTATTCGCCAGTTTCATTACTCCAGTCCCTTTTTATAAAAAAATGAGAGGGAAAAGGTGCAATTTTCAGCACCTATTCCCTCCTGATTCCCATTACTTAACCCTGGGAGAGCCTCCTTTTTTTATTGTCTCCCAGTCGATCGGATCAAGAGCAGGGGTGGGATAGAACAAACGCGCATTTTCTTTGTACATTGTCCGCGGCCGTATATCAAAGATATATGGTACCTTTCCGCCCATCGCAAGTGTCACGGCGAATTCAGTCCCGTACCATCCCCATTCAGGAAAGCCGTGGTGAGTCTCCGCGACCATTTTTCCCTCGGCAACACGGTCTGCTGATTCAGGTGTCACATCGTTTGTAAATATAGCAACATAATGATCGCCGATATCACCCTCTCCGGCCTTTTCTAGCCTTCCAGCAGATTCACATGCCAGCATTGCACCAAGTCCCACTTCGTTTGATGCGGCCCAGATTGCATCGAGTGTTCCTGAAGGATTTGAAGTGAGAAAATCCTCAGCAGCTTTAATGCCCTTTTCCCTGTTCCAGTCTGCAGGCAGCGTTCCCACTATTGTTATACCCGGGAAGGGATCAACCACTTCATGGAATCCGTTCAAACGCGCAGTTGAGAAAAATCCACCTGCAATACCCTCGATAATGGCAACACGCGCCTTGATATCTGCCGTATTCGGATCAACATCCTTGTAGAGGTCCTTCCACCACGCAAGGTCAAGGTAGGTGTTGCGGTCAACATCAACTTTCTTTCCCTTTCCCAGAACACCAGGTCCACCGAAATAGTCAAGAAGAGCATACGCGGAGATCCTTCCGGCATCCGTATTATCAAAGCCGATGTAGGATGCAACCTTAACACCTGGTATCGGCTCAAGCAGATTGACGATAATAACGGGGATACCCGCCTCATTGGCCTTCTTTACTGCAGGTTTTATCACCTCGACTTCAATAGGAGATATTGCGATCACATCCACCTTCCTCTGGACGTAATCTTCAATAATCGCAACCTGATCGGCAAATGCTACATGTGTGGCGGGTGATTGAGATATCACCTCCACATCAATGCCGTGGCGAACTGCATCCTCAGCCGCTTTCTCGAAATAGTCTGTTGCTGTCTTAAACACTCCCGTTATATCCGGGGGAGTCCATCCAATGGTGATCTTCTTCGGTCCCTTTTTTGCTGCAGCCAGCGTCAGACTATCCTGCTGTTGATACACAGCAAAACAACCAAGCACAATAACAACCGCTGTAACAATGGTGAGCAGTTTCATTTTCCTAGACATTCTTTCCCTCCTTAAAATTAAAAAATTTGTGATTATGGTTGAACAACCGGTTGAACAACCGCTGAAAACATGTTTAATTTTTTTTTATTTTATTAAAGAAAATAAAATTTATTTTTATTACTAGTCATATAAGTAGCGTTATTCAAAAAAAACCTGTTCCCTTATCATTCGGAATTTGAAACGGTTGCTTTAAAATATCAAGTGTGAGCTACAAATGGATGTTTGTACGCGCCTGAAGTTTGATCTTGCTGTTGTATGGCTATTTCATTCCCACAATATCAAGAGTAAAGCCAAATAGATAATACATACTTCCCTCCTGTAAAAATACTACAATTCGCAATTTATTATATATTCCCGTACGGTACTGTCAAGAGATTTTTTTATTAAAAAGGATATTTTTACCCAGAAGCTTTGTTTTCAATAATGAAAAACATATCCGTCACTCTATTCAGTTTTCACATCCCTGAGGAACTGCTCCGGCTTTACGAGCAGCTTCACGTATTGGGCGCGTGTGTAGGTCCACGGGTCGCTGCTGTTCTTCCTGCTCATTTTGCCTCTGAAACTCGCAAGGTCGACATATCCCTTCTTGTCCATCCATTTCTCGATATCCGAAAGCATGCTCTTTATATAATCGACCTTGTTTATAAACAGCGTGCTTACGCACTGTATGCAGTCCGCGCCTGCAAGAATCATCTTTATTACTTCCCTGCCGTGCAGTATCCCCCTGCTGCTGCAGATGCTGGCCTCGATATTTCCGAACAGGATCCCTGTGTAGCGGAGCGGCAGGCGGTAGTCCGTTTCATGGCTGAAATTAAATGGGGAGATGTTTTTTTCTTCATCGATATTGATATCGGGCTGAAAAAACCTGTTAAAGAGAACGAAACCGTTTACACCTGCCTCGTCGAGCTTTTTAATAATGTGGAGGGGGTTCGAATAGTAAATACTCAGTTTCACGCTAATTGGAACTTTGACCTTTTTCTTTATCTCTTTCAGGATGGCAACCTGTTCATCCTCTATCTCCACCCCTGCCCTGTCGAACTCACTCTGTGTTGCGAAGAAATTGAGCTCGAGACCGTCCACACCCGTCTGCTCGAGCAGCGCGGCGTACTCGACCCATGTTTCACGGTTTACCGCATTGAGACTCGCAATGACCGGAATTGCGACGCTCTCCTTCGCCTTTCTGACCCACAATAGATGCTCCTGCGGCCCTGCGTGCTCGAGGTCGGGAAATATTTCAATCATCTCCGGATTTCTGTACTTGATCTTCTCGAGCTCCTCCTCAAGCTTCATCTGTTCGAGCTGTATCTGCTCCTCGAAAAGAGAAGCGATCACAAGGGCTCCTGCCCCCGCCTCCTCTATTTTTTTGATACTGCCAAGATTCATGGTCATACTGCTAGCACCCGCAATAACCGGGTTTTTCAACTCCATTCCCATATACGATGTTTTTAACGATGCCATACGCTCTCCCCTGTAGTATTCGGTTTCGTTTTAAGTATACTTTCAGAAACATAGGTAAGTAAACTTGCCAATCTTAGAAGTTGAAAATTATCACTTACCTAATGGTTTTTACCTAAAGTATGTAATATTACGGCAATGTAGTATAATATAGTCATTTGTATTCGAAATTCTGGTACAAAATGCCAGAATTCTAATGGATAAAACCATAAAAGTCAACAAATTACCGGGAAACGCTCTCTATTCTGCCAGTTATCCCTCAAGCAAGATTATCCCTCAAGCGGGAGATGCACGTAAAAAACAGAGCCCTGCCCCGGCTCGCTTGAAACACGCACACTCCCGTTATGGGCCTCGACAATCGCCTTTACAAAGCTCAATCCGAGGCCAAGTCCAGGCTGTACCCCGGCACTTTCCCCGCGGTACAGCCGTTCCCATATACGGTCAATCTCATCATATGAAATACCTTTCCCGGTATCCCGAACCGATATAACCACAGCATCGCGATCGACTCCAGCTTCAATATGCGTACTGCCGCCCGTCTGCGTATACTTCACCGCATTGTCCAGAAGGTTGGCAAGAACCTGCCTGATACGGCTCAGATCGACAGGAATGACAAGCCCCGGTTGAACCGAAGCGGTTACCGAAACTCCCTTCTCATCTGCAACATACCGGTAGAGCTCCACCATATCCTCGATAACCGGTGAAATATCGACTTGTTCGATGTTGAGCTTGATTGACCCGGTTTCGGCTTCCGATATATCCATGAGCGTATTCAGCATGGTAAGGATATACTCCGATTCTTCCATGCAGTCCGCAAGCGCCTCTTTGCATTCCTGCTTCGTCTTTCCTTCACGAAGAGCACTTTCCGCCACCCCCCTGAGCCGCGTCATCGGTGTTTTGAGCTCATGAGCAACGCTGTCGAGAGCCTCCCGCATACCATTTACGAGCTTTTCAATCCTTGTCAGCATCCGGTTGAACAACACTACCATATCACCGAGCTCATCTCGTGCGACCATCTCTGAAATCCGCGCCTCGATTCTGCCAGTGTCGATAATACTTTTCACGGTTGTATTGAGTTCATGGATCGGGCGAAGCGCACGCGCAGCAAGGATGGAACCGCCCAAAAAGCTCAGCAGTATGAGAGGAACTATTACGAGAACTGAAATATCGCGAAAGTGCTTCAGTACCAGTTCCCTGTCCTCGATATCGGTGCCGATCTGAAGGATATTACCGTCCGGAAGCCTGAGTGATGATATTTCGAGAAGATACCTCTCACCGCCGACTTCCATGCGGACGATGCTCCGGTTCTTTCCAGTATCGACCTCCCTGAGCTTCTCAATAGTATACCGCCGCCATCTTTCGGGGATGAGAAGTATGAGTGAGTTGTTCCATATATCCGCAACCCTGAGGAAAAAGAGCTTCTTCTCGCCGAAAAACTTCTCAAGCGTTATCTCTCTTCTCAACAGATCGACACCGCCGCTCCGGTAGTAGGCGCTATACTCAAGAAGTTTGAGCCGCGCATTTTCATTGTCGTCATGTACGAGTGAGGAGTAGATAAGAAAGTATGTAAATCCGTAGAGGAAGAAGGAGCAGGCAACCACAATTCCGGAGAATAGTGCCGCAAGACGCAGGTTAATCTTTGTTATCCTCTTCAGGAGCTTTGAGAACATACCCGACTCCGCGTATGGTGTGAATCACCTTGTGTTTGAAATCTTTGTCTACCTTGCTTCTCAGACGGCTCACGAGCACATCCACGACATTGGTCTGCGGATCGAAATGGTAATCCCATACATGCTCCATAATGACCGTCTTCGGGAGCACGTTACCTGCATTGCGCATCAAAAACTCGAGCAGAGCAAACTCCCGGGGCATTAGCTCGATCTTCATATCGCCGCGCTTCACCTTCCGGGAGACGAGGTCTATGGACAAATCCCCAACCTGAAGCTTTACGGGAGATGCAGCCATAGACGCCCGCCTGAAAAGCGCCTGTATGCGCACGAGAAGCTCTGAAAAGGAAAACGGCTTTGTAAGGTAGTCGTCACCGCCGGCCTTCAGACCCTTGATCCTGTCATCGACTGTACGCTTTGCACTGAGTATGATAACCGGTGTATTGATCTTTTTCTGGCGGAGCTTTTCGATGAGCGTCAGACCGTCGATCCCCGGAAGCATAATGTCGACGACGGCAGCGTCATAGGCAACTGATTCCGCAAAATCAAGCGCCTCTTCACCGCTCGTCACATGATCACCGGCATACCCCGCTTCCCGCAGCCCCTTTACAACAAAGGATGCTATTTTACTGTCGTCCTCGACGATAAGAATGCGCACACTATTTACCGAATGATATAGAATATACTGGAAAAACCAGGAACACCCATACGAGATCACTGACTAATCTCCACGGCGACGGGCCTTCCCGATCTTTCATATCCTAACTCAATACAAAAAAATAGCAAGGAAACAATACTTTAAAGAAGAAATCCATTTCTAAATTAATGCAGGGCTTTACTAACAAGCCATCGAAATTTTTATGGAAATCAGCGAACCGGCTGTTCATTATTCTTCATTCCATCTTATTTCAGCGGCATAATGCTCTGAAATTTTTCTGAGGTCAGTATATACCGCCCGAATATCATCATCCGTCCAGGTTTCGTTCAGGAAGAGCAGGGGCAGTGCGACTGTGTCCGGAGAAAGCGCATTCGCGATCTGTTCATACCCCGCAATAATCTCTTCAGGGGTTTCTTCATTATCGAAATTGAACTCGATAAAACCCCTGCCGCCAAACTCCTCTTTCAACCTGTGAAGGTCGTCCTTCGAATATTTGAACGAGCAGTTCAAACCCATGACATCAACCGTATGCTTCCGATAGAGGTAAGCCGAAGGGTTGGGCCCGCAGTTATGAATCCTCGCCCCGTTGAATCCGGCGATGACCCTGTTGTTGTATGGGATGCTGAATTCTTCGAACATCGACGGACCGAGCGAAGCGCATACGTCATCAGACACAAAGCCCCTGTACATCAGCGGCGCCCATATCGGGTCAAAATCGGTGCAGGTGAGCCTCTCCAGGCCCCCGGCTGCCTTGATGATCTCCCGGCTGCACAGTATCTGAAGCCGTGTCACCATATCAAGGAAATAATGCATCGCATCAGGTGTATCGATGAACGCAGTATACATGAGGTTGGATTCCAGAAGGTCCTTCGCTGTATTCAACGGGCCGCCAAGATCTATCCCCGTAAGGTGCACGTCTTTCGGCATATGACGGTTCGCGTAATCGAGCCACTGCAGGTTATGCGGCATCAGCCCATCATGGACCGGGTCAGGCAATACCAGGTTGTACACCTCGTTCATATCGTCGATTAAATATCCGTCCGCTCCCGGGGCCTGATTCGGGTCATCGCTCCAGTGCACCGCCATACCGAACATGGTGGCGATGGTCATATACCCCGGCCATATGCGCACATACGGTATATAGTCGTCAGGCAGGCATTTCAGGCAGTGGTTCATGTTCTTTACCATAACGTCAAACTGGAGCCTGCCGTCTTCACACTGCTCGCGAAGCGTGCTGGTACTGAAGTCATCCATCCACATACTGATGGGAATATGGTCGACCTTCTTATGCTCCCATATCCTGGCGATTGTGTGCTTTCTTTTTTCGATCTCTATTGAATCGATTTCAGCCATCATATCCTGGTATTCTCACACCTGTTCGTTTTCGTGGTGCAAACACTCGTCTTTGTTTAATCACCGACCTTCACTGTAGTCCGTCTGCACAGATAATTGGGTAAACACCAAGTGATTACATGATCGTGCAGTTCATGGGGTCGGGATAGAGTATCATTCAGTACCACGTTACAGCAGAACCGAGGCGACCTTTTGTATAGCCGCTGCAATCTGGTCACAGTCCTCATCCGTCAGCTGGGGAGGAATATCCAGGTGAATGGATCGGCCCAGCCAGTCGAGCGTGTTCGGGCACATACCCTCTGTATATTCAATCTCCTTCCCGTTCGGTGAAAGCGGACAATTGAAGGGACACCCCTTTTTCAACGGCATCATCTTTTCCATGAGCATCTTCCAGTGGGCATATATGTGCCAATCGGGCACCCCACTGTCGTATATAGCTCCTGCTTCTACTCCTTCTGCCTGGAGTGATACAGAAAACTCCCGGGCCTTTTCTTTATCAGGCAGATATATCACCAGGCATACTGCGACATCCCCCTCCTCATCGGTGACCTCTCGAAAATCAAGGCCCCGGATACCGCGTATCCTCTCCTTTATCCGTCTCTTGTTGTTCTGCATTCTGCCGACAATCCCGTCCATCTTTGCGGGCATGCCGCGCATGTGAACGACCGCAATTGCCTTTGTTCTCGAGGTGACCTTCCGCTCGACATCCTGGATATCCAGGGTAAGTGATTTATCCACTTCCGCAATAACCGGTACCGCCTTTGCTGCAACGACTGCAGCCACAGTGGCGAAAAAGGTATACGCAGGAACTATGACCTCATCACCCGGTTCGATGCCGATTGCAACAAGCGCGCTGATCAGAGCCGATGTGCAGGAGTTCAGCGCCAGGGCATGCCTTCTGCCCGTATAGCCCGCATACTCCTCCTCGAGCATCTTCACCTTTGAGGGCATCTCCTCAGGGCCGTAGTAGCGGAACACAGGTACTTCGAGTCTAAAACCTCCATCACCTCCTTTTTTTCAGCTTCTCCGATTTCCAGTCCTCCCGGAAACATCGGAATAGAAGGTGTCGTCTTCGCCTTGGGCCCGCCGTTGATCGCAAGGTCCTCTTTCGTGTATTTCATTTCATCTCCCCTGTATGTTCTTGACCGCTGTTTCACCCCGCGGCGCGATATACTCGTCCGATCGAAGCCGCTTCATTGTGTGCTCAGCTGTAAGATACGTATCTCCTGCAGAACCCGGCCCTATTTCCTTGATAAGCTCTCCTTTGCTATCGTTTCATCGTTGACTTCGATGCCTCTGACAATCCTTTTGCACATCGCAGAGACCTCCTCATCCATTACAAGCTGTTCATTGCTGCATGCCATACCGGTCGCAAACATGCCTGCATTGACAACGAGGTCGTTGATTAACGCTACCGAACAGAACTGTGAGAATGTTTTTTCCCATGCATTCTGCTCATCATGCGCGTGATTGTCCGAATTCGGCGCTGTCGTATGCGCCGGACAGTGATAGAAACGCGCCAACTGGGCCCCTGCAACACGGCATATGGTCGTTTCGGTCGAACCGACAAGCGCCGCAGCAGTACGTATATCCGTGGTCGTCCAGGTATTGGACCGTACATGACAGAAAGCATTAATTTGGCTTATTCTAAGTTAAAAAGGAGGAAAAAACAAGCAAAAAATTGTGATATTGGTTTATTTTAAGCCTAATATCACCCGCGATCTCATTTACCAGAATTAGTTCCCTTTCATATGATTGCTGTAATCTTTACACTCATCTCAGAGAAAGGAACATTATCCGGTGAGTTTATCTATCTCGTTGATAGATCGAGCAAAACCGAGTTATCCGCTGGTTCAGGATCGGTCCAGATCGACTGCAATCCAAACCCGATCAACTTTTTTTTCGCATCATTGTCCGCCACCAAGTTCGCTATAAAAGTAAGGGTCTGCTCTGAAGGTGATTCGTCTCCGGCAAAATGGGCTACCATACCCGATGCCATATACGGAGCTATCTGCAGGGCATCATCCTGTGAAATCTGGAACTCGTCAATCAGCATCGATGCCATTTTATCATCCTGGCCGTTTTCAACAAAGTCTTTCGCATAATCCTGGAAGGGTTTTCCTCCTGTGTCGAAGTTTATTTGAGTTATCTTCTTGCTCGATACAGTCAATTCTCCACTGGAATTGAGCTGTATTACCCTGTATGGACATGGGTATGTAACCAGGGAGCCTGTTTCTATATCGAATATACTGTTTTCGTCCTCGGTCGTTCTTTCGACAATATCCTGGGCATGAAAATGCCCCGTGAACACTATATGCAAGCCTGAATCGGCAAACTCTTCCGATACGGTTACCCAGTTTTCAAGGACATAGTCGGGAAACATCATTGTCTGACCGGTAAAATGCTCAACAATACCGTGATGCATCATGCCGAAGACAACGACGTCTTTTGATTGAGCCTCTACCAGCTTTGCTTTTATCCAATTCAATGTGCTTTCGGAAAATCGTCCTTCCATCACCGGAGAGTCGGTATTTTCCGTGTACAGGCAGGAATCCATTGCGAGTATCCTGAGACTGATCGCCTTTCCCACGGGCGGCCCACCGGCGTTGATCTGGTAGGTGATTTTTTCGTATCCTGTAAGCGTATCTGTCCTGGCACGAAGCTCATCCACAATCCGGGCTGCGGTGCGTTTTCTGGTCGAAAAGGGGGTGAGGGGAATGACAAAGATGAACTTCCCGAGAATTCCCTTAATGAAAAATATCGGCACAAAAGCCAAAAATGTCGTAAGCACGGTGGTGAGCACCGGAAAAAACACCTCGTTCACTCCGTTTACCGACGTGATCTGAACCGGTCCATACCGGTATATCCGGGGTGTGGCCGGCTCCCGGGTCAATTTAGATTTCAGAGATGCAAAAAAACCCTGCCCTTCTACTTTCTCCTGCGGGTATTCCACGTACCCGCCCTGCACCCCCTTCGAGGCCTCCTGCCGCATGAGTTTTTTTATCGCTCTGACCGTTCTGATAATGTCGGTGTTCTCCGACTTATTGACCACAAAGGATATTGCGGTTTTACCGTTCATACGGGAGATAATATCCTCATCCTCGAAATCGTCCCTCACAATGGCAAGGTCTTTCACCTTGATGAGCGGCCCCTCGAATGTCGATCTCACGATTACATCGCCGACCTCCAGGGGCTTTTTGACACGTAGGTATTGAATGAAACACATACGAATAGTATTGAGAATAAGGCAAAAAAGATTTTCATGGTTTCCCTCCTGAAGGTGTGGTTGGTATGATACACCACCTCTATAATACCAGCAAGTCATATCTTGTGCCATTATGTGTTGATAAATGCTCGCATTAAATTCGCTGATTAGCAACATACACGTTGGCAGAATTCGGGTATGAAATCTTTCAACCGCAGATCCGCGAGCTCCAATATGTTGATTTAAAGTGTAAAGAAATCGACGGGTAATTTACACGTGAGGTATGTATATTTAATAATGTATTATTCGTAGTGGGTCCACATCCGTATAACTTTGACTATCTTTTCATTTTTACATACTTGATATATTACTCTGTGCTGAATGTTTATTCGCCTTGAATACGCCCCTTCAAGGTCGCCTACTAACCTCTCATACCGAGGCTGTCTCTTGTATGGACTTTCCCGTAAAATAACCAAAATTTTTTCAACATTTGAACGAAGGCCTGATTTCATGATTTTTTTCGCATCTCTTTGGGCCTGTTTTGTGAATACCAGTCTGTATTTTACCATTCAATGGTCTCTGAACATTCATCTATCGGCGTTCTCATACCCTCTATGATTGATTCCCGCATGCCTGGAATGGAAAGTAAATATAAGGTCTCCTGAATAGATTCCCAATCCTCTTCTCCGATTAAGACCGCCGCTCCCTTTCTGCTTGAAATATGAACAGGCTTATGTGATTTTGAAAGTTCTTCAATGAGGTGATAGAGATTTTTTCTTGCATTCGTTGCATTAATTGTATCCATTTTATACTCCAATGTACGTAATGACGTACGCTTTTAATATAGCGCAGGCAATTTAACTTATCAACCTTAAAATATCTTTATCTCAGGATTCACATACGGTTATACCCTGATACGCTCATACGATCAGCATGAACCAGCACATCATACATTCTCGAGCTTGAAAGCCTCGATCGCGTTATCACGTAAAATTTTCAGCTTGTGCGAGTCGGAGATATCGGAAAGGAAAAGCCTGGTGAAATGGGAGCGGTGGTCGAACCATGGAAAATCCGTACCGAAGAGAAGTTTGTTTTTAGGAAGCGATGCAGTCATGTTCTCGAAGTAATGATAATCGTATATGTCCCCGGCACAGTCGGTGTACACGTTACTGTACGTATTTGCCATACGCAGGGCCTCATGTCTGCCCGTGCCCCGTCCACCCGAGTGCGCAAGCACGAAGCGTACTTCCGGGTATTTCTTCACATACATTTCGAATTTCTCAGGTGTTGAAAACCTCTGGGCAGGGTTGTATGTCGAGACGCTCCAGGAGTGGGCAACAATTGTCAGATCGTTTTCAGAGGCAAATCGCCACACCGGCTCGTATAACGGGTCATCAGCCGGAATGCCGTTGAAAGATGGATGCATCTTGATGCCCTTGAAACCGGGCCAGTTTCGCGCTTCCTTCAGCAGTGTGAGGTCGCTTTTTCCATCCTTCGGGTTGTAGAACCCCAGATAAAATATCCTGCCGTTCGACTGCTCGAACTCCCCCCTTGCCTTCAAAAGCTCCTGTTTTCTGTACCCGATGATTGCACGCATTGAGGAGAGGTTGACTGAGCAAGCAATCCCAAACCGGTCCATACGCTTTAAAAGCTGTCCAGCATCTATTTCCGGTGAAAAAAAGATATTCGGAAACCCCGTATGAACATGCGCGTCTATGATAAACGGTGTTTTCATATCTTCACTCCCTGCAGGATACGTTTCATGTTACCTCCCGCTATCAACCGTTTTTCCTCAAGAGATATGTCAGCATCAACAACCATACCCATTGCCGTATATGCATCGTTTACCGGCAGAAAGGAGCCGTATAAAAAACGGTCCGCTCCGAATGTGCGAACCGCATGGGTGAGGAAATCGGGGCCGGAGAAGTTAGATATTTCAAGGTATACATTTTCATCCGAATTCATGATGCCGTACAGGTTCCTGTTCTGGTACAGGATCTTCTGCCACTGGGTTTCCACGATGATTGCAAGATCAGGATAGGTTCTGGCAAGCGTGTGGAGGAGACCCCAGTCCACCTCGACATGCCAGCTAAACAGGGGAATGTGGTATTCAACACACCATTCACAGAGTCCTCCCACAGACCAGGAAGTTAAAAGATAGTGATGGGTTTTCGGAAATAGCCGTACGCCCCGGAGACGAGAATCCGGTTTACCGGTACCAGGAAGTGGGTCCTGCTCAAGAGGAATCAGCGGCAGGCCTGTCCATATTGTGTACACGCCCTCAGGCAGATCCTTTCTGCATTCGACCAGGGCCCTGTTTCCGTCCTGGGCCGACACCGTTACCCCTTCCCACTGCGACACGAGCGCTCCCTCGATCGAAAACTCTTCGAACATCGTCTTCAGATCACCCGCTTCACACCCCCCGGCAAGCGGGAAATAGGCAGGATTTCCGATCCAGATGTTCGAGTCGTAAAACGACAGTTTCGAAAGGCCGGCCCGCTTCTCAGCGGCGATCCCCTGTATGGTTTTTTCATACTCCACCTTCCTTTTCCCTCCTCTCACAATAGACATCTCATATTACGTACTTTTCTAGCTCATTATCCAACTCTTCCCTTTGTTTATATAATACTCGATGCAGAGTATGATGCAGAAGAACTATATCGAGATATTTACACAAAATTGGGAATCTTTCCAATAATCATTCGAAAACCATCTATAAAGTGGGGACCAAAATTGTGTAAAACCTGCAATCCTCCCTGTCCATTTGGATATCCAACTCGACGTAAAGGAATCGAAAATAACCATAGTCGGATTAAGTTCGCATGTTATCATGCTTGTCTTAAAGATCCCTAGCAACTTATATTTACCTGTGGTCATTTACACTCTATGAGCCGTTTCAGTTGGATGACTCATACTTATTTCAAAGACGATTTCCGCCGATAGGGCCCAGCAATTCCAGGCTCAAGGCTCTATGAACATTCGAAAACGGGTAAATGGAGCGAAGTTCTCAATATCTAATATTAAATAGGTTTAAATTGTGCAAGGGGATGATATGTCACTTTTTCATATGAGATGGTGTCATAGAAAATAATTTCACTCCTGATATCGAACCATATTTTTAAATAATAATCTCAACAAAGCTTATAATATTTTTTCAAATAATATATTCGTTATTAAATCCATATTATCTGCGAAGCGGTATACTTGTAAGTTATTATCTATCTCCTCTGAGTGTTCAATCAGTTTATCTGCTAATCTTTTATACATGTATATATTTTTTACAGCGAGTTTTAACGATTTTAGTCTGTCATCTCTTGGATTCTGATAATCAATCTCCTGAGTACCATTATAGTCAGTTCTATTTAGGTAATAGTAAAATTCTAAATTGTCCCAAAATGCAATAGTTCCTACAATTAGATCTGGATCTGCATCCCTGTAATTATCATTTAAATGAATAATACCAAGCCTATTATGCCCATGTAAAAATACAATATCTTCGGCTAAGCTTTCCTGAGCCTGCAAAGCATGACCGGTATCAATTACACCCTTAAAATTATCCATACCAACATCATGAAATAAAGCCATCATTTTACCAATGTTTCCTACATAAAATCTTTGT
>CAZGJW010000001.1:0-112057 GCA_964525675.1 uncultured Spirochaetota bacterium | reverse complement strand
CTGTCAGCGCATTGTCTGTGAGTTCAAAGGTTACTTTTTTTTGTGTGACCTGCATTAAAGGGGCTCCTTCATGTAGGGGAAGTGTGCCGAAATTATACCATAAACGAAACTATAATAATATACAGTGTTGCTGAAAATAATAAAAAAATAGCGTTTCTTTTAATTTTTTTATGAAGCTTCAAGAAAGATTTCCATTTGCCGGGTAATCTGTTACAATGTGTATTCAGAAGCGACGTGAATCTTCCCAGGAAAACGGTCTTTTACTTTTCCATAGCCTTTTAAGTAACTTGGATTAAGTTATTTTTTGATACTCGGTCCTGCCAGGGACTTGCGCCGCTTTTACGTATTGGGAAATTAAGGTAAAAACCATTACCAAGGGCACAGGTAGGCAAGTGTTTGTTTAATCTTTTATGTTTGAAAGTTTACTTGCCTGTATATACTGTACAGCAGTTTTCGGTACCGGCTGTGTGTTCATTTGAATGGCCACTTGTGAATCTAAATGGCAGGGGATAGTACCATGAAAATACCGGCGTCACCCCACAAACAGGCAGTAAAAACAGCGGTTATTCTGTTGTGCACGACTCTTCTGTATATTTTGTACCGGTACGAAGGGAGCAGCAGGTTCTTTATTACTTTTCTGGGACGGGCCGACGATTTTTCAATTGTTCAGGCCCGGTCTGTCTACTACCAGGGGTCAACTGCGTTTTTTTTGCTTGGGGTGATTCCCATGTGCATTCTTAGAATAGGGTTCAGGGAAAAGCTGGGGGAATACGGTATTTATTTCAAGAAACCCTTTATTTCCCTGTTTATTGCAATGGCGGGTATAGCATTTATGACGCCCTTTGTATACTTTGGTGCTCGGAGGCCCGAGCTCAATTCACTGTACCCGCTCGTGCAGAACGCAGGCGATTCACCTGTTAATTTTCTGAAGAGCGCACTCTTCTATCTTCTCTACTATATCGGGTATGAATTCTGTTTCAGGGGATTTCTCTTCATGGGTATACGGGAGGATATCGGTGACATACAGGCGATAATGGTATCCCTCCTTGCGACCGTTCTTCTCCATGTAACACAGTCGCAGTCGGAAACACTCATGGCGGTGCTTGCTGGCATCGTGTTTCCTCTTATTGTCAGGCGGCTCAAAACACTCTGGCCTGGAATTTTCATCCATGCATACACCGGCATTGCCCTCGACTACTGGATAATCATGGGGAGGGGCGGGTTTTAAGCGCCCTCTAAAACTCTTACTCTTCTTCGCCGAAGGTGAGCGGATATACGAGATCCATCCACTGCCTCGGATACCCGTGGTCGAAACTCGAGACTTCGTCGAGACGCCGCCATATATCTTCCGGCATATCCCAGCCGCCTGCAGCAAGGTTATCGATGAGCTGCTGGGCATTACGCGCGCCGACAATGACCGCAGTGACCCGTTTATCAGACAAAAGCCACGCCAGGGCGACCTGCGCGGGTGTTTTTCCCGTTTGCCCTGCCGCCTTCATGACCTCTTCTATAATATGAAATCCCCGTTCATGCCAGAAACGGGGTACGGTAAACTTTGCCGTGAGCGAAATGCGGGTGCCGGCTTCCGGTTTATCCGCCCTTTTATACTTTCCGGTGAGCATTCCGCTCGCAAGCGGGCTCCAGCAGATGAACCCCATCCCCTGATCCTCGCAGGCCGGGAGTATCTCTCTCTCCACATCGCGCACGATCAGGTTATACTGGTACTGTCCGCATACAAGCGGTTCGAGGTTTTTCAGAGCGGCGATGCCGTTCGCCTTCAGTATCTGCCATGCGTGGTGATTGCTGCAGCCGATATAGCGCACCTTACCCAGGCGCACTAAATCGTCGAGGGCGCGCATTGTTTCTTCGACCGGGGTGTGCGGATCGGGCCCGTGTATCTGATAGAGGTCGATAAAATCGGTCTGAAGCCGTTTCAGGCTCGCCTCGCATGCTTCCAGTATATGCTTTCGCGATAGTCCCTTTGCATTTGGGGTCGTGCCCATGCGGAAAAAACATTTTGTTGCAATCACGATGTCGTCCCGCTTTTTCCCCTTTAGTGCTTCACCTAATATCGTTTCCGAATTTCCATCGCTGTACATATCCGCGGTGTCGATAAAGTTTCCGCCTGCATCGAGAAACCGGTGTGTGATATCAATAGATACCCTGTTGTCGCATCCCCATTCCCGGTTTCCGAAGGTCATTGTTCCGAGGCATACCCGTGAAACGAGAAGTCCCGTGTTTCCCATATACCTGTATTTCATTTCTTCCTCCTTGCTGAAATGTGTATGTTCATTATACTTCATATAGGCGTAGAAGTGTGCTTTTTTGTAGGGTGTTGTCGGAATTTCGATATTATATCCGATAATCTATACAGGGAAGGGAAATATATTTCAGCAGATTTCAAGGGTCATAAAAAATCAGGGGAGGTCATGCGTTGTTTCGAAAGGTGTTGCTAATCATGGCATGCCTGTATGTCCTCTTCTATCTGCCGGACTGCGCCTCTGTTAAAAGAGCCGAAAAACCCTCTGCAACACTCCCCTACACCCCCTCTCCGGAACCACGGGTAGAAGCTGAGAGTGTCTTCAGGTTTCGCATCGCGCGGTGGTACGGCTTCAAACAGGCCGCCTGTTCACTCACATTCGATGACGGAACGCTCGATCAGTACGTGCTTGCCCTTCCCGAGCTCGAAAAGCGAAATCTAAAAGCCACGTTTTTTTTGATTACCAAGTATGTACGGCGTGGGTACTGGATCGATTCGGGTGTCAGGCGCGAGCTTTTCAGCTGGGATACGGCGCGGGAGATTTACCATGCGGGCCATGAAATAGGAAGCCATACGAAGACGCATACCGACACGACGAAAAAAGAGACGAATGTAAAAAGGGAACTGAAGGATTCATATGCCAGAATTAAAAGAGAACTTTCCGTATCAGACGGCCTTACCCTTGCGTGGCCGTACTGGAGAAGCACCAAGGAGTCACGAAACATTGCTGCGCGTTATTACATAGCAGCGCGTTCCGGAAGCGGTGTGTTAGAGAGGTACGTAGATGAGAACAGCGTTAATATCGCTGAGGTACCGGGCGGTTTTTACAGCGTCAACTCCTTCGGTATCCGCAGAAAGGAGCTCGTGAAACCGTGGGAGTGGTACTGCAGCAGGATGTATGCTGAGGGCGGATGGTTTGTTTTGAACTTTCACGGGATCACCGATCCGGCGTTGAAAAGGGAATGGCTCGGCTGGGCGCCCCTTACGCTCCAGGATTTCAGGTACGTGCTCGACTATGTGGTGCATGAGGGGTTCTGGATCGCGCCCTTCGGAACAGTAGCCCGGTACGCACGGGAACGGGAATCGGCCATGATTTTCTTTCTGGCCGGCTCAGATACTGAGGTTGTATTTACACTTGAGGATGGCCTGGATGATGAGATGTACAACCAGCCGCTGTCGTTAGAGGTGGATGTTCCCGCCTCATGGGATGGGGTGAAGGTGACACAGGCAGGCCGTGTAATCGCCCATCGTCAGCATGAAAATCGCATTTACTGCAGTTTTCTTGCGAACAGCTCGGATATTGTTATCCAGAGAGTCATGCACTAGCCGTCAGTTATGGTTTTATCCATTAAAATTCTGGTCTAGCAAAGCGATATCTTTTCCTTTTATACCAGAATTTGCAAAAGATAATGGTCTTTTACTTTTACATGTCCTTTTATTCATTGTGAAATTAAGGTAAAAACCATTACCAAGGGCACAGGTAGACAAGTGTTGGTTCGAATCTTTTATGATTGAAAGTTCACTTGCCTATCTATAAACAAAGTATTCTAATGGTCCGGATAATACCGCTTGCCCACGGCATTTATGCAGAAAAAATTTAAAGACAGGAGCCCCCGTATATGGTATTGTTCTGGTAGTAATATGTCGCTTTTTCCAATTGAAGAAGTCAGGAAGCGACATCATTTATATCTCGATATCTTATTAGGGAGGTAGAAATATGGGTAAAAAAATTATGCTTGTAGTACTGGTCGTGTTGGTTTCGGTTTCTTTCCTGTATGCCGGGGCGAAGAAGGAAGTTCCACTCGGTTCCGAAGAAAACCCGATTATCTGGTCCTTCGTCCCGTCGGGTGAGATGGAGCGTGTTTCCGCCGGTGCGCAGTCCGTCGCAGATTTACTTCACAAAAAAACGGGCCTGTTCTTTTTAACGAATGTTGCAACCGAATACGCCGGGGTTATCGAGGCGCTGTCAAGCGACCCGCCAGGGGCGCATATGGCATCTCTTGCGACATTCGCCTATGTTATGGCTGCAGACAGGGGAGTTGCACAGGCGGCACTCGTTTCGATGCGGTTTGGCAGCCCTACATACAACGGCCAGATTATCGCGAGGGCAGACAGCGGGATCAGAAGCATTAGCGATTTGAAGGGAAAGACCTTTGCCCGCCCCGACCCGCTTTCAACGAGCGGATGGATTATTCCCATGCTCACCATGAGGGGGGCAGGTATCAATCCTGAAACAGACCTCAAGCAGATAATCGATGCCGGGAGCCACGATTCGGTGGTTGCCGCTGTATATAACGGCGATGTGGACGCAGGCGCGACATACGTGGATGCCCGGACGAGGATTGAAAAGGACCATCCAGATGTAATGGAAAAGGTCGTTGTTATTGAGGTTACAGAGGATATTCCGAACGATGGTGTGCAGTTCTCACCCGTGGTGCCAAAGGAGCTTCGCGATAAAATCGTCAATGCTCTGCTAGAAATTGCCCAGACGGATGAGGGCAAGAAAGCTCTCAAGACCGCGTATCAGTGGAGCGGTCTCAAGAAGATAGACGATTCCTTCTACGATCCTTTCAGGCAGGTGCTGCAGGCAGCGGGTATGAGTATTGAGGATCTTACAAAGTAGATCCATCTGCATTGAAAGGGCGCACGGGCTGTATTGTCTGTGCGCCTGTTTTATTGAGGGTGACTGCACGGGAAGAAAAAGTAACGATTGTTGAAAAAAGCGGTGGTAAAAGGCAATTCCCTGCGTCCTCAGGATTCAGATTTCATGAGGTGCTTTCATGCTTGAGATCAAAAATCTGACAAAAATATACGATGACGGTACCGTAGCTCTGAAAAACATCAGCTTCCAGGTGGAATCCGGGGAGTTTCTGGTTATAATCGGACTGAGCGGTTCCGGAAAATCGACACTGCTTCGTTGTATCAACAGGCTGATCGAGCCGACGGAGGGAAAGATAATCTGGGATGGGGTGGATATCACGTCGGCAGATTCCGGTCAGCTCAGGGAGATACGCAGGCGGATCGGGATGATATTTCAGCATTTCAACCTCGTCAAGCGCTCGAGTGTGCTGACGAATGTTCTTTCCGGAAGACTCGGCTATGCCAATTCCATGTCAAGCCTTTTGCACCGCTTTGCTCCTGATGATCGCAGGATGGCGCAGCATGCACTCGAGCGAGTGGGAATCGCCGACCAGGCGAACAAACGCGCCGACGAATTGAGCGGCGGCCAGCAGCAGCGGGTCGGTATTGCGCGTGCGCTTATGCAGCAGCCGCGGATGGTCCTCGCTGATGAGCCGGTTGCAAGTCTCGACCCTGTGCTCGCACATACCATACTCGGATACCTGGAACAGATGAATCAGGAAGAGGGGGTGACCGTGCTCTGCAGCCTTCACTACCTGGACCTGGTACAGCGGTATTCGACTCGCGTTATCGGCTTGAAGGAGGGGCAGATAGTATACCGTGGTTCGAGGGAGGATATACGGCGGATGACGGATGATGAGTTCAAGGAAATTTACGGAGAAGAAGCGGTCAGGGTGAGTGCAGGCCGCAGGGAAGAAGGAGCCGGCTGATGGTCCGAAAGACTCTGCAGAACAAGACGGTCGTTACCGGTGTGCCGGGTCCGGTTGCGGGCCTGTTGTCACTCATTATTCCTGGACTGGGGCAGGTTGTCTGCGGACAGGTCAGACGGGGTCTGCTCCTTTTTGGATCACTCGCTACAATGCTTTTGATCGTCGGGTGGCGTATTTATCTTCTCGCGCATCTCGAGGTCGGCGCATGGGCACGTCTTGTCAAGGCTCTAGGCCGTCGGCCTCTTTTTATGGTAATTGTACTTGCCGCTGCCGTTATTTGCTGGCTGTGGATAGCCTGGGACGCCTACAGGCAGGCGAAGATCGGCAAAAAAAGCGGTCCGGGCCTCTTTGTGCTCATACTGGTGAGCTATTTTGTCCTTGGCTGGCAGATCAGCCAGATCAACCTGTACAAGATGGTTACCGAGCTTCCGGACGCGCTGCCGCCGCTGTCACGCGTGCTGTGGCCGTGGGAGGCTGCTGTCACCCGAGAAAGACAGGAGATCGAAGCGGGAGCGGATATACTGATCGGCTGTGAGGGCGAGCTTCCTCCGATTCCGACCGAAGAACCGGGAAAACCGTACCTGAAAGTAGAGCCGCGATGCGGCGAGCTGTCCCGGACGGACGAGAACAATCAGGTTGTCAAGGGGACAACAGTCACGCTCACCGGCAGGGGATTCGCGGCGAACACCCAAACAGAAATATGGTGGAAGGATTCTATCGGAAACGAGTTTCGACCCCGTCAGGAGGGGAAGTATGTAACTCTCGTAACCGACCAGAATGGGGCATTCACCTTCAAGCTCGTCATGCCCTACCGGCTGATTCCGCCGAGTGCAGCCGGTTCGCAGTATCACCGTGTTGAAGCACGGCAGCTATCTGCACTCGGCAGGCTCAAGATTAACGACCCGTTGAAGCTGACAATTTCACGGATGGCTGAAACCATATTCATGGGTATGATGGCAACCTTCTTCGGCATCATCTTCGCCATACCGATAAGCTTTCTTGCTGCACGAAACCTCATGTCGGGCTCCTGGGTCACCATGATAATCTATTTCATCACCAGAACCATAATGAATATCGTACGTTCTATCGAGCCGCTCATCTGGGCGCTGATCGCTGTCGTGTGGGTCGGGCTCGGCCCCTTTGCAGGTATAATTGCGCTGACCTTTCACTCGATTGCCGCGCTTGGCAAGCTCTACTCCGAGGCTATAGAAAGTATTGACCCGGGTCCAATCGAGGCGATACAGGCAACGGGTGCAACCCGCCTTCAGACGATCATGTATGCCGTTGTGCCGCAGATGATACCTCCATTTGTATCGTTTTCCATATACAGGTGGGATATAAACGTGCGTATGTCCACGATTATCGGCCTTGTGGGTGGCGGCGGTATCGGATTCATTCTCGTGCAGTACATCAGGCTTCTCGATTACAAGGCCGCTGGCATCGCCGTATGGTTTATTGCCATTACGGTCGCCATTCTCGACTATGTAAGTGCGGAAATTCGCCGGCGTTTCGTGTAGATTGATGTCGGGTTTCTGTTGATGTCGACAAATGCGCAAAGATGTATTCAATCTAGAATTCCGTCGTTGTTTGCCAAAGACTGCGAGTGTAACCTGCATGCATATATACGTTTTTCAATACGGGTATTTTTCCAGCGTGGTCATGGGTTACCCGTGTGATTGGAGTGTCCCGTGATCGATAAGATAATAAAACGGGACGGAAGCCTCGTTCCTTTCAACCGTGAAAAAATCACGCTTGCCGTTCTTCAGGCGGCAATTGCCGTCGGCGGGCGCGAAAGAGCAACCGCCGAAAAGGTAACAGACGACGTTATCGAGCGTCTCGAATCTGCGGGTTATCCGCAGAGTTACCCGACTGTCGAGGAGGTACAGGACCTCGTCGAAAAATCGCTTATTGAACGTGGCCACGCAAAGACAGCAAAGGCATACATAATATACCGCTACGAGCACGCACTCAAACGGGCCGGCAGGGAGAGCCTGACATACTCCTCCGATAACATCCCCTATCAGAAATTGTGGTATGTGCTCTCCTGGGGAATAGACCAGGGCTGCGTTCAACTGAACCAGATCAGAGAACACATCGAAGAAAACCGTTTCGGCGAGCTGGTGGCAGTATCCGAGGGGTTCTACGCGAATGAGCTTGAAAGCGCTGTGAGGCTCATTGAAGACAGAATCGAAGACATCAAAATAATCATCGTATCCGGTCCCTCCTCATCCGGCAAAACGACTACCACGATAAAAATAGAAAAAGACCTGGAAAAGCTCGGGTACAGGCTCGTTACACTGAATGTGGATCATTATTTCTTCGATCTCAAGGACCAGCCGAAGGACGCGGTCGGTGATTACGACTACGAAACACCGCAGGCTCTGGACCTCGCGCTCATCAATGAACATCTGAAGGCACTTCTTGCCGGAAAAACCATACAGGTTCCCTACTATAATTTCAAGACAGGCAACAAGGAAGGGGTCTCGGGAAGTCTTTCACTCGGGGACAAAGAAATTCTTCTCATCGATTCTCTGCACGGCATGTTCGAGGAAATGACCGGTGATATCCCCGAGCAGAATAAGTTCAACCTGTACATTGAAACACTCTCGCAGATAAAAAACTGCGAGGGACGGTTCATACGGTGGGCCGATATCAGAATGCTTCGTCGAATGGTGCGGGATATGCAGTTTAGAAATTACAGCCCCGGGCAGACAATCGCGCACTGGCATTATGTACGGCGGTCTGAAATGAGGTACATCATTTCACGCATTACAAAGGCTCATTACATTCTCAACAGTTTTTTTCCCTATGAGCTTCCCATCATGAAGCACAGGCTCGGCAGATTCTTTCCCGGCTTCATCGAAGAATTCAAAAACGATCCCGAAAGGGCGGATGCGCTTGCCAGAGCTCAGCGGGTTATTGAAATGTTCAGTGAGCTCCCGGAATGGAGTGAGGAGAGTGTAGTTCCCGGCACATCTCTCCTCAGGGAGTTTATCGGTGGGAGCAGTTATTCATACTGACTGGCCTGATGTGGGCGATGAGCTCGTATCTTATATCGATTTCCTGTTTTTAAAATTTGCCGGAAGGAACGTGAAGAAATGAGTATCACAGGAAGGATAAGGGACTCAAATAGATTTTCAGTGCTTGTGCTCGTAGCACGACCTGCTGCAGGTAAGAGTGAAATTATACAGTACCTGAAAAACGTTGGAAGAAGTGAACGCAAACGGCGGTTTCATATTGGAGATTTTGAAGAGATCGATGACTTTCCCATGCTCTGGTCGTGGTTTGAGGAGGACACAATTCTCACCGAGATGGGAAAGCCTCGCCTGCATACGACAGAAGACGGGTTTTTTAAATACATGCATCTATGGGATGTGCTTATTCGGCGAATCTCCCTTGAATATGAAAAAAAACTGAAAAGGGACCCGCGTTATCATAAGACGTGCACAGCCATACTCGAGTTTGCCCGGGGCAGGGAGCACGGAGGGTTTGCCCGCGCGTTTGAGAATCTCTCAGAACGTATTCTCGAGTCGGCAGCGGTGCTCTATATCAATGTTTCATACTCTGAATCGGTACGAAAAAATAAAGAGCGGTATAACCCGAACGACTCCGGCAGCATTCTCCAGCACAGCCTTCCCGACGACAAGATGGAAGCCCTGTACAGAGAGAGCGACTGGGAGGATTTTTCCTCACGTGATGCGCACTACCTGCAGGTTCGGGGATATAGCATTCCGTACGGGGTATTCGAGAATGAGGACGATGTGACGACCCGGCAGGGTGAGGCGCTCGGCACCCGCCTCGAAGAATCGTTCTCTGTTTTGTGGAAACTGAGGACAACCTGACGGGGTATGCCGTACCCGCAATTAATTATGCCCGTGACCCAGTTCATCCTTGTGTCTGTCATGTTTTGAGGGATCGTAATCCCGCACACCGACAACCTCATATTTGCCTTCCAGAATATCGTTCAGCACATCTTCAATAATCCCTGAAACACCGATAATCGGGGCTATCTTGTACTGCTCGAAGAACTGTACCGCCCTCGGCCCCATGCCGCCCGTAACTATAAAGTGGGCATTCTTTGAGGATATGTACCCGGGAACAGCGCCGGGCTCATGTGACGTGTAGTACGGATTTTCTTCACCGTTTACTGAAATAATGTTTTTATTTTCGACCTCGACGAAAATGTAGTAAGGACACCTGCCGAAGTGATGCGATATTCGGGATTTCAATCCCTCATTGTCGTCTGCTGAAAATGCGATGACCATTGTGTTCCTCCTTCATACAGGGTAAGGATTTCCTTCAATCGATTTATTTGAGCCTTTAAGATACTGATTCTCTCCCTGAGAATTGATTCACCTTTTTGTGTTATCGTATATACCTTTTTCGGCTGGGATGCTTCCTCGATCTTCCACTCGGAACGGACGAGACCGTTCATTTCAAAGAACGCCAGGAGTCTGTATATCATCCCGTTCAATGTGGGCGAATAACCGAGCAAATCTGAAACCGCATGTATAATATTGTACCCGTGATCAGGTTCCCTGTTCAATAGGATAAGAATGACGGTGGAAACGATATCGTTGTACTTCCAGTTCTTGCTTTTGCAACAATTATTTAACATACATATGTATTTTACATATATATTTTTATTTCGTCAATCTTTTTGTATCATAGGGGATGCGGAAGCTCTCTTTGCAGGTAATCTATCACTTTCTGGAGGAAGATATCATCTGCATATTTCAATCCGTTGATGATGAGCCAGCAGTACGGATTCTGGTCATACCACCTTCTTTTCATCTCCATGGGGAATTCCATCACATGCCGATCAATGAGATCACTATCGAAGTTGCTGTCAAGCTGTTTGATGCCGTCGAGGATGATGTTTCTCTTTTCCTCTTCTGCATGTTTCAACCTCTCAAGCCATTTTTTCAATTCAGGATTCTTGTCATACCAGCGTTTTAGCCTGCTCATTGACGATACCATGCCTTTGAAAAGAAATGCATTCATCGGGGGTCTGACAGTTCACTACAATAGTATACATGAGATGCAGTTTTATGGAAATCATATAATTTAAATGATTTGGAAAAAAAAGCAGAACCTTCAATAAAGAGGGAGTGAAAACTTGTCCTGTTCAAGGCCGGATATATACATTAATGTATTAGGGACGGGAGTACCGGAATGAAGAAACCCTTACTATATCTTGCTGTAGTTTTTGCAGCGGCAGTTGCCGTGGTGATATTTTTCAAAACGGTTCCAGCCGCAGAGAGCGCTCGAAACAGGGAGAACGCGATGGATGAGAATAAATCCGGAAAAACCGAAATTGCGGTCTTTGGAGGAGGCTGCTTCTGGTGCATTGAAGCGGTTTATGAAAGGATCGATGGTGTCAAATCGGTCGTATCGGGCTATGCCGGCGGTTTGAGGCCGAGTCCAACCTACCGGGAGGTTTGTTCAGATACGACAGGGCATGCGGAGGTCGTGCGCATAGAGTATGATCCGGATCGTATCGGTTACGAAGACCTGCTCGAACTTTTCTGGAAGGCCCATGATCCGACCACTCCTAACCGGCAGGGAGCTGATGTGGGATCGCAGTACCGATCGATTATTCTATACTCGGACGAGAAGCAGAAGAAAGTTGCTGAAAAATCAAAAGAGAAAACCGCCGTGCACTTCGATGCTCCCGTTGTTACAGAGATAAAGCCTCTTGAGGTTTTTTATCCTGCAGAGGATTATCATCAGGATTACTACGAGAAGCATCCCACCCTTGGATACTGCTCGGTCGTCATTCGGCCGAAACTCAAAAAGCTTGGACTGGAATGAAAAAAAGATAGAGGAGGTGTCATGTCCCCGGAAAAACCATATACCGACTCGCTCGGTATCGTGGCCGGTCTCTCTTCAGCAATGGGGGAGGTTCGTTACTTCAGCCTGAACCGGCTTTCGGAAAAACTCGGGAAAGACATTACGCGAATGCCGTATACCCTGAAAATTCTTCTTGAATCCGTTGTGCGGAACATTGACGGGAGCCTGATCGGAGAGGATGACGTGAAAAAGCTCGTGTTCGGTCAGGAAGGAGAAGTGCCGTTTATGCCGGCCCGGGTCCTCATGCAGGATTTTACCGGTGTTCCTGCGCTTGTCGATCTTGCGGTTATGCGTGATGCGCTTGCCGACCTGGGAGGAGATGCACAGCGGGTCGATCCCCGTATACCGGTTGATCTCGTTATCGATCATTCGGTGCAGGTGGACCGCTATGCAACAAGAAGGGCGCTTTTGTACAATGCCGACATGGAGTTCAAACGAAACCGCGAACGCTACGAACTGCTGCGGTGGGGCGCGGCGATTTTTAAAAATCTGCGTGTTGTGCCGCCTGCCACGGGAATCTGCCATCAGGTAAATCTCGAGTATCTGGCGAAGGCGGTGCAAACCGTGCAAACAGCGCATACCGGGGATGAAACCTATGCCTTTCCAGACACCCTTGTGGGAACCGACTCTCACACACCGATGATAGACGGACTCGGCGTTTTAGGATGGGGCGTCGGCGGTATCGAGGCTGAGGCGGTAATGCTCGGCCAGCCCTACTACATGCTCGTACCGGATGTTATCGGATTCAGGCTCACCGGCAGGCTCAGACCTGGAACCACTCCAACGGATATTGTGCTTCATGTGATCGAACGGCTGCGAAAATACGGGGTCGTCGGTAAATTCGTTGAGTTCTTCGGCCCGGGAGTCGCTTCCATGTCGGTTGCGGACAGGGCGCTCGTGAGCAATATGTCTCCGGAAACAGGAGCAACGGTCGTGTATTTTCCTGCCGACGCGAACACCCTGCTCTATCTCAGTGAAACAGGCAGGCCGAAAGAGCTCGTCGACCTTGTGGAGAAATACATGAGGGCGCAGGGCCTTTTTAGAGATAAAGGCACCCCCGGTCCCGATTTTACCGACGTGATCGAATTCGATCTGGCATCTATTGAGCCGTCCATCGCCGGGCCAAAGTGGCCGCAGGACAGAATCCCGCTCAACAGGGCGCACACGTCGATTCCTGAAATGTTGAAATCAATGAAGAAAAAGTGCAGGGAGGTCCATTTCAGCCTTCACGGGAGGGATGCAGTGATTGAAGACGGCTCCGTTGTTATTGCTGCAATCACGAGCTGTACGAATACATCGAACCCGACGGTCATGGTCGGCGCGGGCATGCTTGCCAAAAAAGCGGTGCAGCTGGGGCTCGAGGTTCCTCCGCATGTAAAGACGAGCCTTGCACCCGGATCAAAGGTAGTGACACGCTACCTGGACGGGGCCGAGCTCACCCCGTATCTCGAAGCGCTCGGTTTTCATCTGGTCGGGTACGGATGCACCACCTGCATCGGGAACTCGGGCCCTCTCCTGCCTGAAATCAGCAGGGCAATACGCGAGAATGACCTTGTCACAGCGAGCGTGCTCTCCGGGAACAGGAATTTCGAGGGAAGGATTCATCAGGAGGTGCGCACAAACTTTCTCATGTCTCCACCCCTCGTTGTTGCCTACGCTCTTGCAGGAAAGATGAAGAATCTTACAAAAGAGCCGGTCGGATACGACAGAAACGGGGGGGCGGTGTATCTTTCCGATATTTGGCCGTCAGAAAAAGAGGTACAGGATGTTATGCAGAAAGTGCTCTCTTCTGATTTTTTTACCACAGAGTATGCGAATGTCTACACAGGGAATGAGACCTGGAACCAGGTAAAGGTGAAAAAGGCAAAGCGGTACGCCTGGAATGATACGTCCACCTATATCAAAAAACCACCGTTTTTCAACGGTCTAACCCGCCAGCTTCCGGCACAACCTGTAATTGAAGATGCCAGAGTGCTCGCACTTTTAGGGGAAACGGTAACCACGGATCATATATCACCGGCAGGAAGTATACCTGCCGAAAGCCCGGCCGGGAAATGGCTTATCGAACACGGTGTAAAGCCGGAGGATTTCAACAGCTACGGATCTAGGCGGGGCAATCACGAGGTGATGATGCGTGGGACATTCGGAAATATCCGCATAAAAAATCTACTCGTACCCGGCACCGAGGGTGGTGTGACGAAGCTCATTCCTGACGGAACGGTTATGCCTATCTATGATGCGGCTGTTGAGTACAGGGGTCGTGGTATTCCGCTTATCGTCATTGCGGGCAGGGAGTATGGCGCTGGGAGCTCGAGGGACTGGGCAGCAAAGGGAACCCTCCTTCTTGGCGTAAAGGCGGTTATCGCTGAAAGCTTTGAGCGCATACACCGAAGCAATCTAATCGGCATGGGGGTGCTGCCTCTTCAATTCATTGAAGGACAGAATGTTCCATCTCTGGGCCTTACCGGTATGGAGCGCTACAGGATCGAGCCCGTTCATGAAGCAGGTCAGATGCTCAAAGTGGAAGCTGTTAGTGACACGGGTGAGCTGAAAGGTTTTTCCGTTCTTGCACGCCTCGATACGTATATAGAATTTGAGTATTACAGAAACGGAGGTATTTTGCATACCGTACTCCGCCAGATGGCTCGTGATTAGCGGGAGTGATTGACCATAATTACTGATAATTATTTGACACAACCCTCCACATGGTGCATAATATAAAGTGTACTGCCGAACGAACTACAGTAGTGGAAAAAAACGATCAACTCTTCATTGATGTGTAACGAAAATAAATGTATACACCATACAATATATAACGCGGGAGGTGACAGGGAAGTGATAATCAGAGTGCTCGTATTCTTTGCCGCACTCACCCTTCTCGTGAGTCTTGGTATCTTTATTTCAAATAGAAGCCACAATACCGTAAACGCTTCAGAAAAAGGATCCATTCCGGAACTTTACACGGACGTATAACCACTGACAGGATATTATAAGTTTTCTATGGGGTCTGACACCGGTAAAGTTTTCGTCGGCACACCGATATTCATATTGATAAAACAATATTCATTGACTTTTATCGTAATGAATCACAGCTTATATAGGATGTTATGAGAATAAGGTGTGAAGTGTTTTTTTTGATGCGGTAAAAGCGCGTTAAGCCGGATGGTTTTTATTAACTCGTTTTCATTACGTGAAGGGTTGGGTAGTTTAGTTTAGTCGATGATATCAGCACTGATACTATGAAATGGCAATATCCTCTCTAAAATAATAACCCCTTAAAAAAACCTTCAATAGTGACACCGCTGGTTCAATACCGGTACATTCCTTAATTTCACAGCACGATTCGAATAATTTTTTATCGTTCGGCTTATCTGAAAAAAAGAGGCGGTTTAAAGAATGAACGTTTTACTGGTCTATCCAAAGTACCCAAACACCTTCTGGAGCTTCAAATATATTCTTAGATTCATTTCCAAGAAGGCGGCATTTCCTCCGCTGGGGCTTATGACGGTTGCCTCTATGCTAGCTGAGGAGTGGAACAAGAAACTCGTTGATGTGAATATTTCAGACCTGAAGGAAGAAGATATTGTATGGGCGGATATCGTGTTTATCAGCGCAATGATCGTACAGAAAGAAAATGCACTGGAAATCATCAGAAAATGTGCCCTGTACGGCAAAAAAATTGTTGCAGGTGGACCCCTGTTTACGACGAGGCATGAAGAGTTTCAGGGAGTCGATCATTTTGTGCTGAATGAAGCGGAAATCACCCTGCCTCTTTTTCTTGAAGACTTGAAAAAGGGGAATCCCCGGCACCTCTACACATCCGAAAAAAGGCCGGATATTACAAAAACGCCTGCCCCGTTGTGGTCGCTGATCGACTTCAGGAATTACGCGTCGATGGTTGTGCAGTATTCACGGGGATGCCCGTTCAACTGCGAATTCTGCGACATCATTGTCATGAACGGGAGGATTCCCAGAACGAAGAGCCCTGAACAGTTGCTGCATGAAATACAGCTGCTCTACGACGAAGGCTGGCGGGGGTCTTTGTTCATAGTTGATGATAATTTCATCGGAAACAAAGCGCGGGTAAAAAAAATGCTGCCGTCACTTATAGCATGGCAGAAGGAGCATCGATACCCGTATAAGCTTTTGACCGAAGCCAGCACGAACCTGGCGGACGACGAGGAATTAATGGTACTGATGAAGGATGCGAATTTTTCGAAGGTGTTTCTTGGTATTGAAACTCCCAACATTGATAGTTTGAAAGAATGCCGCAAGACGCAGAATGTGACCCGGAGCCTCTCGGAGTCGGTAAAGATCATACAGCAGAACGGCATGCAGGTTATGGGAGGATTTATTGTCGGATTTGACAGTGACACGGAACGGATATTCGAGGCTCAGATAAAATTCATTCAGCAAATCGGCGTTGTCACAGCCATGGTCGGCCTGCTCAATGCGCTGCCGCAAACAGGCCTGTGGCGAAGGCTTAAATCTGAAAACAGGCTTCTCAAAGACACAACCGGAGAGAACACGGACGGCAGCCTGAACTTTGTTCCGAAAATGGGGAAGAAAAAGCTTGTTGCAGGGTACAAAAAAATTCTTTCGACAATCTACTCACCAAAATATTACTACAAAAGAATCGATACATTCATCGATAACTACCAGCCTACGGCACGGGGAACGATTACGATAGAGGATATCAAGGCCTTTGTTAAGAGCATGTGGCGTATCGGCATTGTCTCGGAATCCAGGCTCAGATACTGGAGGCTCCTCTTCAAGACCCTGTTTACCAAATCTAAGGCGTTTCCCGTTGCGGTGGAGCTTGCGATTTACGGACTACATTTCGGCAAAGTGACGCGAAGTATCGTCAGCACTTGAAAAACAGTTTCTTCATCTGCCTGCCTGGATACTATTCGTAATGGATGATACCTTTTAATCGCTGATCTTCCCCCTCAGGGCCTTGATCTGTCCGCGTTTACTCTTTTGGTCGAGGCGCTTTTCCTGAGAGCTCTCGGTCGGCCTGGTCTTTTTTCGTTTTTTCGGTGATACGACAACGCTTCTGATAAGCTCTCTCAGGCGTTTCAACGCCTCCTCCCTGTTCTTCTCCTGGCTTCGGTACTGCTGAGCTTTGATAACGACTATACCATCCACGGTGATGCGCTGATCGTTCAGTTTTAAAAGCCGTTGTTTGTACAAATCGGGCAGAGAGGAAGCATTAATATTGAAGCGCAGGTGCACGGCGGTTGAGACCTTGTTCACATTCTGACCTCCCGCTCCCTGTGCGCGGATAGC
This sequence comes from uncultured Spirochaetota bacterium, assembly GCA_964525675.1. Classification (GTDB taxonomy): domain Bacteria; phylum Spirochaetota; class B62-G9; order B62-G9; family DRHN01; genus CAYSRJ01. Next base: position 95,086 of record CAZGJW010000001.1, on the reverse strand, counting down.
GCTCATCTCGATTTCGCGTATGGGGATGGATACTTTGTCGGTGATTTTCAAAATAATTCGTGTCCCATCTGGCATTTTTTCTAGCAAAAATAGCGATATTTATATTTATTATCAAATGTTTAAAAATGCAAAAAAAACTTTTATTTTTTTTCTTTTATTTTACAAAAGACATGGTATAATTTTCAAAGGCAATATATTTATTGCTGATATATGATTGCGTCCATTATTTATTTTCATTTTAGTATTTGTTTGCTTTATTATGCATAACGGGAGAAAATAAACTATTAAAAAGGGGATATCATGAAACGAAGGATACTCAACGCTGTGGCAGTTTTTTTATTTTTGGTTGTGCTGTTCTCTGCGGGCCTGGCCCTTGGTGCGTCGTGCAACAGCAAGGAAAGCACAGATGGCTCCTCATACCTCGGTTCCTGGTACACGACACTGGTATGGGATACATCGGACATTGAATCGACCTGTATTCTCGGTTCACAGAAGATACAGATGCTGAGTTATGATCTCAACAACTCAATGTTCGTATGGGGCCTGATCGGCACCTATACAGAATCTGAGGGTGTATTGACGATTACGGTCTCAGATGGGTACATGGAGGAAGAATGGATGGACAGTGACAGTGCGAGCTGGAACAACTTTATTGCGACAGTGAATGATTTCTGGGGTTCCCCACCGTATAGTATGGCCTATTCAGTCTCTGAAAGCGACCTCACCTTGACCATGAACGGAGATTCTATGACCTATACCCGGATAAGCTCATCTTTGAACCATATCGGCGCATGGTACATGACTCAGATAGTTGAGTCCAGCAACATAAAGACAACCTGCACCATGGACAGGCATCATTTTCAGATGTTATCCTTTGACCTCAACAGTGCGGGGATACTTGTCTGGGGTGTACGGGGCAACTATACCGCGGGCGACGGCACGATCACGGTAACGCTTGAAAAAGGCTATGATGGCATCAACTGGATAGACGACCAGGACACAGGCTGGGACTCTTTTATCACCGACCTTGAGCCGTACTGGGGATCAGAGCCGTATACTTTCACTGTGAGCGCTTCGGAAACTGTTTTAACGATGACCGCTAACGGCCAAGAGTCCCAGTTCACCCGGTATTGAAATGTTTTTCTTAAATGAAAAGCATGTTGAAGAAAAGAAACCGGCTACTCTGAAAATTCAAATCTCATATGCCAATAAATTAACCCCAGTTCCCCCGATGCGTTTCTGATTTCAAGCCATCTTCCAGCAGGCGAAGAAACTCATCCCTTCGTATCATCCGTGCGCCCAGTGTTCGAAGGTGCGGAGAAAATATCTGGCAGTCGATCATCAAAAAACCCATTTTTTTGATGATGTCGCTGAGATGGATAATAGCGGCCTTTGATGCGTTCGGGATGAGGCTGAACATCGACTCGCCGAAGAAGAAACTGCCAAGCGATACACCGTACATGCCGCCTGCGAGCGAGCCCCCATCCCACGCCTCGACAGAGTGCGCATAGCCGAGGTCGTGCAGGATACAGTAGGCCTCGAGCATTGCATCGGTGATCCATGTGCCGTTCTGGAACCTGCGGGGTATTTTTTTACAGGCCGTGATCACGTCGCGAAACCGACTGTCAAGCGTTATGCTGAACCGCCCCTGGCGAAGCAGTTTTTTCATCGATTTCGAGACGTGAAGCTCGTCTGTGAATATTACGCAGCGCGGGTCAGGGCTCCACCAGATGATAGGGTCGCCGTCGGAATACCAGGGGAAAATGCCCTGGCTGTAGGCGGAGAGGAGCATGCCGGGCGACAGGTTGCCCCCCACGGCAACGATTCCCTCGGGTGTTGCGCTGTCGGGAGAAGGGAACTGGAAACTGCTGTTCTCGTCGAGATAGGGAAAACGCTCTTTCATGGGGCATCCACAACAGAGACCACAACGTCATCCTTCTTCACATCGGCAACGGCCTTTCCGCCGTGAGAGAGGACCCCGAACAGCACGGCGTCGACAAAGAAGGACTTGACCTTATCCTGTATGAGCCTGCTGATGTTTCGCGCGCCGAATTCCCGCGAGTATCCCTTTTGTGCGAGCCATTTCCTGCATCCGGTCGTGACCGTAAGACGTACGCCCTTTTCCTCGAGCTGGCCGGTAAACGCCCTGATCTCCTTGTCCACGATCTTCAGCACGACCGGCTCCTCGAGCCTGTTGAAATGAACGATTTTGTCGAGTCTGTTTCGAAACTCGGGAGCGAATGCCCGCTCAACCGCGTCGGTTATGGCCTGCTCGGTAATCTCCCCGCCGCCGAATCCGATGACCGGCTTTCCGATATCACGCGCGCCGGCATTCGAGGTCATGATGATGATCACGTTTCTGAAATCAGCCTTTCTACCCGCATTGTCGGTAATCGTGGCATAATCCATCATCTGGAGGAGCACGTTGTATACATCCTGATGGGCCTTTTCTATTTCATCTAAAAGGAGCACTGCATGGGGTGTTTTGCGGATGGCATCGGTCAGCAGTCCGCCCTCCTCATAGCCTACGTACCCCGGAGGCGACCCGATGAGCCGGGAGACCGTGTGCTTTTCCTGGTACTCGCTCATGTCGTACCGGTGCATGGCGATGCCCAGTATATGGGCAAGCTGGCGGGCGAGCTCCGTCTTTCCGACACCGGTCGGGCCGACGAAAAGGAACGAGGCGACCGGCTTGTTCTCCTCGCGGAAACCCGCGCGGGAACGCTTCACCGCCTCAACGACCGTCTCGACCGCTTCATCCTGGCCGAAAATCACCTTCTTCAGTTCAACACCCAGATTTTTCAGCCTGCCGACCTCAGACTGCGAAACGGTTCGCTCCGGAATGCGCGCGATCTTTGCGACCACCTTTTCTATTTCATCACCGGTAACCGTTTTTTTCTGAGAGTCGCCTTCATTTTCCCTGTATGACATGATGCGCATGTACGCGCCTGCCTCATCGATTACATCGATAGCCTTGTCCGGAAGAAAGCGTTCAGTGATGTATTTCGAGGAGAGATCAACGGCGCTTTTCAGTGCATCGTCCGTGTACCGGACGTTATGAAACTCCTCGTAGTGTCCGCGCAATCCGAGGAGAATTTTATAGGTCTCTTCGGATGTCGATTCCGGAATATCGATCTTTTGGAAACGCCGTGTCAGGGCCCTGTCCTTTTCGAAATACTTTTTATACTCTTCAAAGGTTGTGGAGCCGATACAGCGGAGCGTGCCTGCGGCGAGTGCCGGCTTGAGGAGGTTTGATGCGTCCATGGAGCCTCCGGACACGGCTCCTGCGCCCACAACGGTGTGTATTTCATCGATGAAAAGGATTGCCTTTTCGAGTTTCGTCAGTGCCGCGAGCACCTTTTTTATCCGCTCTTCGAAGTCTCCCCTGAAGCGTGTGCCCGCGAGTACGCTTCCCATGTCGAGAGCGAAAATACGAAAACCTTTGAGCAGGCCAGGCACCTCTTCGCTCACGATACGCTGGGCAAGGCCTTCGGCGATTGCCGTCTTGCCAACGCCGGGCTCACCGACAAAAACGGGGTTATTTTTCAGCCGCCGGCATAGCACCTGTATGGTGCGCTCCAGAATATCCTCCCTGCCGATAAGGGGGTCGAGTTTGCCCTGCCGCGCGAGCCCGGTAAGCTCGACGGTAAAAAGCTCGAGTACCTTTTTTTTCGGACGTACCCCCGCAGCCTCGTCTTCAGTAAGCGGTGTATCGGGAGAGCCGGCGGGATCGGTCAGAACACCGCCGTGCGAGATTACGTTGAGGAGGTCGAGCCTGGTGATACCTGCCCTTTTGAGATAGTACGCGCCGTGCGACTGTTCGAGCTCATATATGGAGATGAGAATGTCACCGATATCAAGCTCGCCCTTTTGCGAGGACTCGGTATGGAAGAGGGCGTGTTCGATTACGTTCTGAAATCCCGCCGATTGAACGGGCTCCGAACCGGAAACGACCGGGATATGCTCAGAGAAGTATTGCTCGAGATCTTCTTTAATCGTATTAGGATCAGCCCCGCACTCCTCGATGATTGCTCTGGGGGATTCGAAGAAAAGGGAAGCGTAGAGAATATGCTCGGCGGTGAGGTACTCGTGATTGCGCTCTTTCGCATCCCGGTATGCCGCATTGAGCACGCTCTGAACTTCAGGGCTGATTTCCATTAACCCAACCGCCTGAGAGTAGTTTAAGGATTATGCTGTATCACCTGTTTCCTGCATCTTGATGTGCGCAGATTTTCAATATTTTTCCACCGTGCACTTGAGGGGAAACTCCTGCGCCCGTGCCATCTGCAGAACCTGTGTGCACTTTGTTGACGCAATATCATATGGGTAGGCCCCCACCATTCCTTTTCCCTTCTTGTGCACATCCATCATAATTTTGGCAGCTTCGACAACAGGCTTGTGGAACACCCTCACGATGACCTCGACCACGAAATCCATGGTGGTGTAGTGATCGTTGTGGAGAACAACACCGTACATATCGGGCTCTTTCAGTTCTTCCTCAACCTCTTCGAGGGTCTCGTCTCCGAACATGCTGTGAGAAAAAAACTCGTCGCCCATAATTATTTTTCACCTCAACTAGAAATTTACATAATTTTAGAGAATGGGCAAGAACCTTATGCAGTCTGAATAAATTGAAGGATTTTTTCCTTGATCGAATCCCGCACTTTTCTAACACGGGTTGGGTTGATGGTACCGGGTTCCAGCCCCGCGCTCTCCACCTCGAATCTGTCTCCAGCAAGCCTGTGGAGATAGGATTCAGCCATCTGGCTTCGCGCGGAGTTATGAACACAGACGAACAGCACTCTTTTTTTCCCCATGAGAAGCATTCCTTAATCGTATGATTTTTTTAAACGAGAAAATTCTTTAAACTATTCACAATCATTACCTGCAACAATTAGAAAGTAAAGGCGTAAAATCTCTCTACTTTAAGATCTTTTGAACCTCGGGGGAAGGCAAGAGTTTTGAAAAGGCAGAATGTTTATTTTGAATGTGGAAACTCTTCTGATTATTGGTTGATCTGCTCCAGCAGAAGTTCTTTAAACCGGTCTAAGGTCACTTGATGTGATTCAATGCCGAGTTTCATCCAGTCTGAGAATTCAAGTATCTTTTCGGGCTCCTTTTCGCAAATTTCATCAAAGGAGCCGATTGCGTCCAGCACGATTGCTGAATCATTCCCGGGAAAGGTTTCATTTGCCATACCGACATCCCATTTACTGAAAATTATCTTCCAGTATTTTACCCACCCTGGCGTAAGCCAGTATATCTTTCTCCCGTTTCGAATTTCTTCCCTCTCATCCTCGTCCGCAAGCATATCTATGCAGTTTTTGGCGTGCACCTGTGAAAGATCGGGTCCGTTTTCCGCGAGGAGTCGGTTTATGTCTCTTGAAGGATCGTCCGGATCGAGATAGCATCTCTCCCCGTACAGTACGATTACTTTCTCGGAGTATTTTCTTGCGTTTTCAAGCTGCCTTACAAGCTGTTTTTGTAGTTCCTTCTGCTTTTCATGCAGGCCGGGTGCTGTAAATAATACCTTATCCGCATCCAAAAAGCCTGTTTTTTCCAAATACTCTACTTCATCACGCAATGTCCCGCAGGATACCAAGGAGTATCCTTTAAATGATGTATGACTGTTCATTGTGCATGGTTCCTTTACTGTTGAATAAAATTTAATGACAATACAAATAAATAGGTAAGTAAACTTGTCAATCTTAGAAGTTGAAAATTATCACTTACCTAATGGTTTTTACCTAAAGTATGTAATATTACGGCAATGTAGTATAATATAGTCATTTGTATTCGAAATTCTGGTACAAAATGCCAGAATTCTAATGGATAAAACCATACTTCTCAATACTCGTGAGGTATGCCTTTGATATGCAAAAGCAAATGTTCATACCCTTTCAAATCTTCAATCCAGCCGTAATCAGCGTCATCCTTCGAATCGAGATCTTTTATATAGGGCTTGATATCGAGGAGCGGTGTACCATCAAACACATCAAGTCCCGACGTGTATATTTTGTTTTCCACGATCCGTTTTATACGAACAATACTCAGTCCTATGAGGTTTGGCCGTACAGGGGAACGGCTTGCGAACACGCCGACAGTTTTGCCGTGGGCCCACGGAGGAGATGTCATCATAGCGGGTTTCCGCTGTAGTTTGTGTACGTAATAGAGTACATACATGTAAGAGAATCGGTTTAACTCAGCGAGGCCGTCGGTATACTGTTGAAAAAGCTCTACAGAAAATGTTCCCTGATCCTCTTCAACCGGCTGGTACGGCGCGTTATCGGTATAGGGAGTATGTATGGTTCCGATCTGCCTGAATTCAAAAAGAGCAGGTTTTTCAGTATGCTGCGTCTCTAGGATTACATCATTTTTTTTCTTTTCCTTAACTGCTGGTTGGCACTTTCCGCTACTATCCTCGAGTTTTTTTTTAGCGTATTCAAGGTGCTGATTGGCTGTCTCTGTCAATGTATTGATTTCTTTGATCGTATGGGCAATTTCTTCGAAACCGGCCTGCTGAATCATCTTCACCCATTTCTCGTTTTCCTTCAGATGCTCTTTATTATGACTCAGCAAGTACAGCAGCAGGGATTTTATTTTCTCACCATTTAACAGAGTTTCTTCAGCGCCGTCCATATACTTTTTCCCTTTGCCTGTTGTATCAAAGTAATTTTATTTGAGCCTCAGGTTTACTTTGCGAACATATTTTTTGAACTCTCTGAACCCTAATCCCTCGCCTATTGTCTGAAGCACCTTTTCAGGCTCCGTCACTCTGATTCCCGAAAGGCAGGTTGCCGAAGTGTCGACAAACGCCTCTTTCAGCAATGGGGTGGAAGCTCCAAGCACGGCGACCTCACGGCAGGTTCGGGCAAGCACCAGCATGCGGTCAATTGTGTTGTTGATAACTGCTGTACCGGTAATGATGGCAACCTGACTTTCGGGAAGAAGCTTTTCAGCATCTTCAGGCGGCCCTGTATGAGGCTTTGGTGTTTCATCAACAGCAACGACTCGAACATGCCTCTTCTCCAGAGCGGGAAGAAGCGGCAGAAAGCTTCCCACCATGCAGACCTGATCCCCTTTCCGAATATCGAGGTTGCCCAGAATATCCCCGAAACTCACACCTTCAGGAATCTCTTCTGTTGCAAGCAGGGCGTTTATCGCTGCGAGTGCGAGAGAGGACATTACCAGGTTCTTATCTCCCAGATAAGGGATCAGCTCAACGGCCTTTCTTCCTGTCAGTGGTTTTTGGTCGCGGCGCATTCCGGGACTGCAGTGCTCTTTCATCGGGAAGGTGTAGGCAACGCCGGCGGCGTTGTTATCGAGCTGAACTGCGGAATATATGAGGCCTGCCTGCACTCGTTTTATGGTGTAGTTTTCTGCAGGTTCAGACATTCGTTCGATAATAGAGCTTGATAAACCCATCTACAGAATAATCCTTTCGCATAACCTTGAGGCAGGGTTCGTTTGAAATGAATAAGCTTCTATTCATATGGATAGCCGGTGGATGCAATATCCTTCTGATAGTATTCCCATTCAGCATCAGAAATGAGCCCCTTTTTTCTATAGTGTTCCCGCGCTTCTTTCAGGATTTTTTCTATGTCCTGTTCCTGATGTTCAGTCAGCGGGGGATTTACCCTGTGCGTCTCACATATCTCTTCATATTTTTCCCTGGCGAGCTCAATACAGTCTTTTTTACCCGTTTTTAACCATTCCGGATGCGTTAATCTGTCGGCTGATTTTGGAATAAACTGCTCTTTTTTCCACCACTTCCTGGTATGTTTTGTATTGAGATAATGACCCGGGATAGGCCCCACCTCATCGATGACGTCTTTTGCCATGGTCTCCTCGGTGACGTTAACACCCCCCAGGAACCTTCCGAGCATACCTGCAATATCATCATCGATTATTGCCTGCACAGGATGAAAGGCGAGCTCACCATACAGTGCACCCTGAATCCATATTGTATTTGTGCCGGACAGCGCTCCTATCGAAGCAATAATAGCTTTTTCGTACCCTGATTGATAATCTATCATTTTTGAATTGGGATAGCATACCGCTCCGTCTGTGGGGACTCCATACCAGTGCCAGATCTGGTTAAATGCTGCCTGGTGCATTGAAATTTCAATTGACCCGAACGCAGGAGCGCCTGTTCTCATGTTCTGCGGAAAGGAAAAATCCTGTACTATTATTCTCGTTCCCGGTTTGATGAGCTGGGCAAATATTATTCCTGCAATGATTTCAGCATTCCCGCTTATTAATGAGCCAGCAATTGTAGCAGGAGCAGTGCCGCCGTACACACATCCGGAAGTCGGGAGAAGGATAAACCCGGCTTCTATGATCCTGTAGGCAGCATCGATCGTCTCATCATAAAAAGTCAGTGGAGGGGAGGCGGCCATCATGGTTCTCAGCTCTGTACCGGCAGCTTGAGCCATTTGTATATTAAACACCTCACACCCCATAGAATAACCGGCGCATGTAAATTTACTTGAGTTCCTCAATCGTGCGGCAAGGCCTTCAGGCATGGCCATAACAGGCGGGATATTCTTGAACCCGAACCATGGTGTGTACCATGGAATAATACTCACATTTTCCAGTGCATCGAGAACAGTAATTCCATTATAGTACTCTTTTCTCGTGGGCGTTCGAGGATTCCATGTATCAAGATCAACCGTCCTTGTGCCGGCCAGGGCCTGAAAATATGTTGTATTACCACCCCAGACCATGTCATTTTCATGATTTCTTGCCTGTACATGGAACCTGCTCGGGCAGCTCCGTAACGATTCCTCCACTAATGCCTCGGGAAACCGCACCCTGTTGCTGCCGTAGTCAACGGTGCACCTGTTTTTTTCAAAAAGCTTTAACGCTCTTTCGCTGTCAAACCGCACACCTGTCTTTTTAAGCACTTTCAATGTGCCGGTATGAATTTGCTCTATCTGTTCATCGCTCAGGATTTTTAAAGGGGGGAAATTTCGTGTATATCCTTTTATTGCCATAATAAAATCTCCTTATGGACCACAACATACCTATTTTCCCAGCAGCTTCTTTGCCAGGGCGACAGCGCCCGGCGCAGTCGGATCATACCCGTCAGCACCGATCGTCTCGGCAAATTCCTCGGTAACGGCAGCTCCTCCTACCATGATCTTAACCTTCTCCCTCAACCCCTCCTTCTTTAATTCTGCAACCACCTTTTCCTGCTCAACACATGTTGTGGTCATAAGCGCTGACATAACAACCAGGTTGGCATTGTACTTGCTCACTGCATCTATAAAGCCTTTCGCATTTACATTTACACCCAGGTCATGCACCTCGAATCCCGCAGCAGTGAGGAGGGTGGCCACCATGGTCTTTCCTATGCTGTGAATATCGCCGAATACCGTGCCTGCTACAACTCTTCCCAGAGACTCTCTATGCGCGCCCCTCTTTTTGATCTCTTTTTCCAGTATTGGCACCGCCGACTGCATTGCATCGGATGCACCGACGAGATCGGGGAGCCAGAGTTCCCCTGTTCCAAAGGCATCTCCAATTTCTCTGATGGCTGTGGTCATTACATCGAGGGCTTCGAGCGGGTCGATTTCTTTTTCAACTGACTGCGTGGCCGACTTAGCAGCCAGATCGTTGTCGTACTCGAAGACAGCCTTTCTCAGATTTTCAAGAATTGTCTTGGTTTCATCATCCATTATAGGTCCCTCCGGTTATATATTTAAATATTTTACCATACATTAACACACACTTTGATTTATAGATATGGTGTAAAGACTGAAAAAATAATACCCCTCACGATTATTGATTCGAGCATGGTTACACACATCGCTTGGCAGAAATTACTTCTCATTTGTTCCCCGGATGGTGCCTCCCCCAGATGGGGTCGCTTCCGTATTTTTTTATCCAGACCTCTTCATCCGGCATATATTTTTCTATCTCCTCCCGGGAAAAAGTAAAGCGGTAATTATTGCAGTAGTCTCTTATGGTTTTATACGCCTGCAGAATCAAAGAGGTTTTTTCCCTGCATATTTCTTTTTTTTCCCGGCATCGATCGGGATGCCATTTCTTGACCAGGTCTCTATAATTTTTTTGAATCTGTTTCAGGGTGGCTGACTCCGCCACTCCAAGGATTTTACGAGCGTGAGTGATTTCTTCAAAAAGTTCCATGTACCATGCCTTTGAATAAAAATTCAGAGCCACCCCTTTTTTCTGTAGTAGTTTCTGGCTTTTTCCAGAATATTATCAATCTCTCTCTCCTGTTCATCAGACAGGGGAACAGGCCTGTGAGTTTCAACTATCTCTTTCATCCGTTCTTTTGCCCTGTCGAGAGCAGATTTTTTTCCCCCGGCTTCCCACTGCCCGTAGGGAAGGAGATCCGCCACCCTGGGGACGAACTGTTCCTTTTTCCACCAGTTTCTTGTATGTGCGGTATTTAAATAAAAGCCCGGTATCGGCCCTGTTTCTTTGATAAGATCTATGGCCAGTGTTTCATCCGATACTTCAAATCCCTCGATAAGACGACCGATAACCCCCGCAACATCATCATCCATAATTGACTGAACAGGATGATACGTCAATTCGCCGTACACGCCGCCGTGGAACTGTATTATGTGGGCTCCGGACATTGCAGCGGTCAGCGCAGGGATCGACTTTTCATAACAGTTCTGGTAGTCAATCATCTTCGAATTCGTAGGCCCGATCGCCGAGCTCTGCACAGGAATGCCGTACTTTCGCCATATCTGATTAAAGGCCGCTTCGTGAAGTGAGATGCCCACTGACCCGAAGAAGGGCAGGCCGGTCATCATGTTTTGGGGAAAAACGAAGGCATTTGCAATGACTCTCGTATTTGGCCTGACAAGCTGTACGAACACAATACCTCCTGCGATTTCCGCGACACTGGTGACGAGTGTGCCGGCAATGGTTGCAGGTGACGTCCCACCCATGATAGCCCCTGAGGTGATATGGAGCGGAAGGCCTGCCTTGGCATACCGGTAGGCAGACATGGCCGCGTCTTCATAAAAGGTGAGAGGAGGTGAGCTTTCCATCATCCCCTGAATTTCGGTATTCGCAGCATTCGCCATTTCTATCGTGAAGATTTCACAATCTTTCTGGTACCCGGAAAACTGCAGCTTTGTTGTATATTTGATCTTTGCCGCAGTGCTTTCCGGTATGGACATCACTGGAGGAGTGGAATCAAAGCCGAAATAGGGCGTGTAGGGAGTTAAAAAATGGAGGTTTTCAAGGGCATCAAGTACAATGAGGGCCTCTTTGTTTTCCTCTCTTGTCGCCCTTCGCGCCTCCCAGGTATTGAGGTCAACGGTGTTCATCCCCGGGAAAGAGCAGAAGTAGGTTGTGTTGCCGCCGACAATCAGATCGCATGAGGGGTCTCTTGATTTAAAGTAGAAACTGCTCGGTGTTTTTCGAAGGCATTCCTCAACGAGCCCAGGCGGAAATTTTACCCTCATCTCCTCATAGTCTACTGAGCAGTCATTTTTTTCGAAGGTTTTAAGCGCCAGCTTGCTTTCAAATCTCAGCCCTGTATTCTGCAAAACTGCGAGAACACCTCGGTGGATATCTTCAACCTGTTCTTCAGAAAGAATCTGTAGCGGTTTGAAATTCCTCGAAAAACCTTTTATAGACATCTTTACACCACCTTCCTCTCCATATCATATATCACAGCTATTGGCTGCGGTCTGTTCCTGTTGTTTCCCCACGGGTGCTCACGATTACATTCAGGATGATCCTAAAACGGCCGCCCTTCCTCTTTCAGGGTTTTTTTATACTCCTCCCATTCCGCATCTGATATAAGCTCATGCTTTTTATAGTACTGCCGTGCCTCCCTGAGAATTCGCCCAACCCCCTCTGTCTCCTTATCGGTCAGGGGAGGGTCTACTGTATGGGTTGCAAGGATTTCTTCGACACGCTCTTTTCCGTAATCAACCGCGGTTTTTTTCCCGCTGATGACCCATTCCGGATAAGAGACTCGGTCTGTACTTTTCGTAACGTACTGCTCTTTTTCCCACCATTGTCGGGTGTGCGCCTTGCCGAGGAAATGGCCCGGTATGGGACCCACTTCATTCATAAGATCAACTGCAAGGGAGTCCTCGCTTACCTCGATGCCCTGGACAAATCTTCCTATCATGCCCGCAATATCATCATCGAGAACAGCCTGAACAGGATGAGCGCTTATTTCGCCATATACACTGCTGTGCAGCTGCACCGCGCTCGAACCGGACATTGCGCCGATAAGGCTTGGTATAGTCTTTTCATATGCGAGCTGAAACCCTATCATCTTCGAATTACTCACGCCGGAAGAAGAGGCGACCGTAGGGACTCCGTAATACCGCCATACCTGGTTGTAGGCGGCGGTGTGTAGGCTGACGCCGATATCGCCGAAGGCGGGCGCTCCTGTTTTCATGTTCTGAGGGAGCACAAGGTTGGCAACGGCAACGCGGGAACCGGGTTTCAAAAGCTGGAGGAGCACGATATATGGGATTATCTCTGCATTACTCATAACTACGGCGCCTGCAATGCTCGCCGGTGCGGTGCTTCCGGCTGTTGCACCGTCCCATATCATGCTTGGAAAGCCATGTTCTGCTGCGAGGAAGCATGCGTTCGTCTGGTCTGTGTAGCAGGTGAGGGGGGATGAGGTGTTCGGGTTTGCGAACATCTCGGTCCCCAGGGCTTTGGCTGCCTGAAAGGTAAAGCGGTCATTGTCATTGTTTGCTATCTCCATGGTTACCTTGGTTGAATACGCAAGTCGGATGGCGGCCCCTTCCATCTCTTTCATGGTCTCAGGTATACCCCTGTATCCGAAGTAGGGGTAGTTGTTGAGAAAATGAACGGTCGGCAGAAAATCCAGAACACGGACGAGATCTATATGCTCTTGCCTCGTCGGTGGCCGTGATTCCCAGGTGTCGAGGTCGACGATGTCTCTTCCCGGAAAGTTGAAAAACACCACATGGTCCTGACTGAGAATGAGATCGTGCGCAGGATTTCTTGATTTTACGCGAAAACTGCCCGGGCAGTTACGCAGGCTCTCCTCCACAAGCGCGGGCGGAAACTTTACCAGCTTTGTCTCGAAATCGACGTTGCAGCCTGCCTTCTTGAAAACCTTTAATGCCTCATCATGATAGATTTTTGCACCTGATTCGGCAAGCACATCGAGCGTACCGTGATGGATATGCTCGACCTGATCGTCGGACAGGATCTTGAACGGAGGGAACTTTCTCATATATCCGCGAAGCGCCATTACATAGCCTCCTTATACGAGGGAGTTTTATGTTATTCTTACGAAATTTTTATTTGTTCTTTTTATCCTTTTCAACTTTTTCAAACTTCATGACTCTGGGTTTCCCCTTTTCGGGAAGCTCCTCTATCAGAACGACCGATTGGAAGGGGATCATGAGGTGGTTCGCTTCGCTGAATGTCTTTCGAAAGTCGTCCTCGGAAGGGTTTATAATGAGCTTTTTTTCTTCAGGGAAGACGATATCCTTTATCGAGACGAAGTAGGGGTGTGTGAGATCAAGGCTTTTTGCGGTAAGCTGCATCTCCTTATCTTTCCACTTGAAGTGTACGCGGTACAGGCTCAAAGAAGCATCCCCCCCTTTTTTAAGATAGTTTTGAAACTACCATGTGTCAATGAATGCAGTTGTTTAAACGGGGTGTAGCCGGCTGAAAGGTCTAATCAACCCGAGAATCGACTTGAGAGAGCTCTGTACGTTAGAAATAAATGTCTGTTTAATCGAAGTACGGTGTACAAAACCTCATACCCGGCTCTTTTCGACCACCCTGATAATACCGCGAACCCCGTTTACGAGCCAGTCGGGGTCCTTTATAAAAAGTTCCTGTGCCCTGTAGTTGTCAATATCAACGATGCATTCGCTCTTCATGGTTCGGATAAGCGTAAATGATGTGGGGAAAACCCCGGTCAGTTCTTCCATGTTTCGCGACATCTCCCACTTCCTGTCTGAAAGCATCCTCCTGTAGTTTACGTCTCCCTTGAGAAGAACCATGTCAGATAGCGCAAGCTCCTGTGAGATGCCTTCCGGCAGCTGGTCGTACCCAAGGGGGCTGTTCCAGAAGTAATGGTCGTGCAGAAAAAGCCTCCCCTGCTCCTGAAACCCGAAAAGCTCTTGCCCGATACGAGACAGTGCCTCGTCTCTGTCGGCCCGAAGCGCACTGATGGTCTCCAGGACATCATTTGCCATCGCATCAGACACGTAGAATGGGTATTTTTTCGCATGGAGATGGATTTTTCTTTCGGGTGAGGTCGCAAGAAGATACCATGTGAGAATCAGGTCACACACCAGTTCCTGCCCCGAGTTGTCTAATATGATGTCGATCCGCCTGCCCGCCATGCCCAGAAGATCGATGAGCCGCTCGCTGTGATCGATGAGAAGGTTATGCGACTCATGTTCCGAGGTTTTTTCCCTCGAATCGTCTGCAATATAGTAGAGACTCAAATCGACCCGGTTGCCCCAGAGCTCGTAATAGAGGATGGATTTAAGCTCCTTCTTTTTCTCTTTGATAGGGCGCCCGGTTTCAAAGAGACGATCCTCCAAAAGCCCGACGAGTGTTCTTCCTAACTCGAGCCCGCCGTTTTCTTCATAGAGCTCCCGTTCTTTGAACGGCCTGTACGGGTCTTTCATATGAAAGGATGATGTCATGTCGAAGTATCCGACTGCAATGAGAATTCTCATGTAGAAGTAAGCCTCGGCGAAATAGAAGGGGATATCGAGCCACGATCCCCCCTCATAGCGGGAAACCTCACGCCTCCAGATGGAAAGAGATTTTTCCTCCATCGTATCGATGTGAACTGCGGGGTCGTTGAAGGGATTTGTAATCCTGCCTGCCGTTATCTCATTTTTAAGAGATATAAGCGCCTTTTTCTGGCTATGGTTGAAACTATTCGCCTTGATGACCCTGTCCACTATGGAGGGTTTTCTCCATTGAAGGGTTTTTTCTGCAAAGGAGCCTTTTTCACCTGTAGAAAAGTAGGGGGGTATATCTTTTTTATTCATGGGTCCCTGCGCTCAAACCTAAATTAGATGCTGCCTTCTGTAACTGTACGTCGAAGGTCCATATCGGGGCGTCAGTCAGCACCGCGGAAGCGAGCAGATGAGCGTCAATATATCCTATTCCCCTGCCCGTAAGATGGTTTTTTTCGATAAAGTACAGGACCTCTTCATCACCGGCACATTCGGCCCGGGGGAGCGCCTGGAGAAGTGAAAGAATCTCAGACCGGTTCTTCAGATTGCCGCAGGCAAGTTCTCCGATTATAAACAAATGACAGATAACATTCCCGTTGTTGAGGAGAATCTCAAGATCAGGCTCGCCAGTGCGCAGGTGGGATATCCAGACAGATGTATCGACCAGAACCATATCATTCACCCGATGTTCTTCTTCGGGGAACAGGATTCAGTTTTTTTTCACTACCCCCCAATTGTGAAAGTCTTTTGCTGCTTTCAAGAGCAATCAACGATTCCAAACCGCGTTTTACCAGAGACGTTTTTTCCTTTATCCCTGTTAATTTGGATGCTCTTTCAATCAGTGTGTCGTCTATATTTAATGTGGTTCTCATCTTGGTCTCCTTGAAGGCTCTGATACATAGTATTATATGTATTAATGTGTATATTCTGAGCATATCAGTCAAGAGATTTTTCCTTTTGAGAAAAAATGGTTTACAATTAGTTGAACTATTCGGAAGAAATGCGTCTTCGTATCGCTGCTCACCGGCGGCATTATTCGGACGCGAAGCGTCCGAATAACTTCTTTGTTGATTAAATGTTCTGTTCCGGGTAGAATGTTAATGAGAAGGCCGGTTTTCATTTCGTGAATATTAAAATTATGGTTTTATCCATCAAAATTCTGGTTTTTTGTACCAGAATTTTGATGCTCAACTGACTTATTATGTTACAATTACCTATCATTGCATTCTATAGGTAAAAACCATTAGGCAAGTGTCGATTTGAACCTTTTACGTTTGGAAGTTCACTTGCCTATTTTTGAAGGCTGCAGAAGTGGGAAGGTACTCAGAACTGAAGAGCAGCAGAAGAAGGATAAAACCATAAATAATTTCTTTTACTGTTGCTTTTAGCTTTACCTGTAAGAAAGACGCCAATTGCTATGGTTTATACCTCGAAGTATAGTAATTTGTCCTGTATTTTTATCATATTTAAAAATAGAAGACTCAAGAAGACTGTAAAATCACTTAAGAATGATAAAGCAGAACTTGAGCAAAAGATTAGTGAAACAAAACAGGCGGGTGAGGATTTAATCATGGAACGACCTAAGGATGAACAAGGTAATGATGAATAGAAAGTATTCACTTCCCTGACTTCAAGTTTGCCCTTCTATTTTAAAAACATCACTCTTTAGGTTTGAAAAGACGTTTTGAAAGAGAAATGAATAGTTACGAATGCTCAAACGTGCTGAAAAAAAAGATACACAATATCCTTGAGTTAGATATTGGCAAAGAACAGGAGAGCCGAGATCATACTCATTGAAAGGAACATAGCGCAGAGGTTGCGTAAAAAGCTTCCTGCAAAATAACAGGAAAATTGCACATCTATCAAGAGGCAGTTATAGAGCGACTCTTTGTTATTTCCGCGCGTCCTTTGCAGATTCTTTCAGGTCTTCGAGCTCTTCTTTCTTCTCCTTCTTTCGGGTGCGAACACCTCGTGCGACATACCCAACGCAGATGCCAAGCACGAAAACAATCAGGATCATGATTGCACGGGGC
This sequence comes from uncultured Spirochaetota bacterium, assembly GCA_964525675.1. Classification (GTDB taxonomy): domain Bacteria; phylum Spirochaetota; class B62-G9; order B62-G9; family DRHN01; genus CAYSRJ01. The sequence goes on along the minus strand of CAZGJW010000001.1, from coordinate 78,357 downwards.
AGATGCATGGTCCATGCAAGGAAGGTTATATCAATGACCTCTACGTTCTGTACCATGAAAACGATAACGAGAATACCGATGATGATGCCAATAACGAACTTCATACAGTCCTCCTTTCAGTGCATTACGAAATATTTGCAAGAATGTACGATATAGAAGTATACTGAAATTCAGTACCGGCGGCAATTTTAAGTTGAAGACTGATAGATCTTTTTATACCGTAATGCCTTTTGTTTCACATGGGAATTGGTTTATGAAAACACGCATCGTATCATTGTCTTTTCTTTTCATTGCCATGATTTCTTTCTTTGGAACCAGGGTGGCAGCCGAAGAAAAAGTGAGTGATGAACCGAAGACTGAAGAGGCTAAGAAGCTGAATGTGAAATATTCAGAGGTGCGAGCACAGGTGAGTCCGTCTCTCGATCTTGTCCTTCCAAGCGGCAATGTGACGCTCTCATTCACACAACCCTTCAATAGACTGGATCTCATCTTTTATCTGGGCTACGGCATTATCTCAAGCAATATCAACAGCGAGCTTATATTTGCCTATAATATCAAACGCTTCCGGCCCTATCTAAAATTTTTTCAGAGCACGGACTTCGAGAATCTGGTAGCGCCGGGGATAAGCGGTTCGGACATCGTGCTCGTTCCCACAGACAAATATATAGAGCGCAACAGGGGCTTTGAAGTGGGGATTGGCTATCGTCTGGCTCCCAAGCTGTACCTGGAGCCTGCATTCCTGCTTGACGATGTGTTCAAGGGGAGCCTGACCGAAGCACGGGTCCTCGAGGATGGTTTCGATCTGGTGCCCAAGCTCAGCTTCATATACGACGGTGTGAGGGCGCTCGATCCAACGAACAAGCTCTACTTCAAAGGCCTCAATTACCGCACGGTCTTCAAGGCACGGTTTCGGGATGGCTTCGACACACCGGTTGACATGCGTAACGAGAATCAGCTTCTATACCACTGCAATATCCGGAGTAGCTGGTTTTTCATTCTCAGGGGGACACTCGACTATCCAATCGCAATCTGGGAAAAGAAGCTTGCAGGTTATTACGAGCTCGGCGGCTTCGACACCATTCGGGGATATGAGAATAGATCAATCAACGCATTCAGCTTCAACCTTTTCACAGTCGATACTGAACACGAGCTGTTCAGAGATAGAGAGCTCACTCTTTTGAAAAACCGCCTCAGAATTCACCAGTTCAGGCTGAAACTGCTTATCGATTCGCTTCTCTATCAGGAAAGCATCGGTTTGAAGTCCGATCTTCACTATCTCGCAAGCCTTGGTGCAGGGTTTTCCTTTGTACTCTCCGGGCAGAAAAACAGCCATTTCAAAACTGAGCTCTTCATAGCCCGGGGGCTCCAGAGCGGAAATAAGCCCATCCTCTATTTTCGTACATCCCTCTTCAATCTCGAGAAGTCGCTCTGATGAGCATGAGCTTCTGTTATGGTAAAATGTCTTAGAGGTTCTGTCGCATCTTCTTCGCCAGGTCCAGATCCCTGTCGATCAGTATGATCTCGATTCGTCTGTTTTTTGACTGTCCCTGTTTGGTCCTGTTCGTTGCGATGGGACGGTACTGGCCGTAGGAGACCGCGCTCAGGCGCAGGGGATCGATACCCGACTCATTTTGCAGAAAACGCACCACATTGACCGCCCGTGCTGCTCCAAGCTCCCAGTTACTTGAATATTGCCCACGCAGTGACTTTCCGATCGGCACATTGTCGGTATGGCCCTCGACCCTGATATTCTTCTCGGGTATCTTTTTTAGGATTGGCCCGATACGGCGCAGCACAGCCTGTCCCTCCGACTTTATCTCAGCCTTGCCGGTATCGAAGAACAGGCGTTCCGCAACTGTCAGTTGCAGGCGTCCTTTGATCTGCTGGACCTGGATTTCCCCGCTGTCGATCTCTTTCTTCAGCTCACCGATGAGATTATCGTAGGTCTGTTTCAGCGCTACAACTTCCTGTTCCTGTTCCTTCTGAAGCGTGGCGATCTGCTGTTCATGCTCGGCTATCCGGGCATGTGCCCGATCAAGGTCCTTTTTGAGAGTTGCGTTTTCAGACTTGATGCGTGCGTTGTCTGACTCGAGTTTTTCGAACTTCTTGGTGGAAACGCAGCCGACGAGTAAAAAAGCTGTGATCAGTAAAACCGTAACAATTAGTATCGACCGTTTCACAATCAAACCTCCTTCATGATGAATTTGTTTCTTATTATTACCATGTTTCATCCTTAAAAGTTAATAAAAAACGTAACTATTCAGCTATGGTTTTATCCATTAGAATTCTGGCATTTTGTACCAGAATTTCGAATACAAATGACTATATTATACTACATTGCCGTAATATTACATACTTTAGGTAAAAACCATCAGGTAAGTGATAATTTTCAACTTCTAAGATTGATAAGTTTACTTACCTATATTTAAGCCTATCTCTGGCAATATCGCATTGTCAGCAAACACATTTTGAAATGCCGAAATCGGCTGAATAACATGCAGCCCACACGGGCGACATTTTTTTATATCTGAAAGGGGGGTTCTATGTTAAGGTGAAGAAACCCAAATAGCCAGAGGAAAACTGCTGCGGTATTCGAGTCGGTACCTGCATCTCATAGAAACGCTTGCAGGGATGAGCTCCGTGAAACGACTGAGCCATAAAAAGTATCGAGATCTGCCGGTAATCGGGAAAGTATATCGACAGCAGGAATAGACGTAACACAGGAGGGATTCTACCATGGGGGAAAAGGTAGGTATATGGATTGATCATAGAAAAGCGGTTCTTGTGATACTCGAAAAAGGTACGGAGCGGAACCAAATCGTCAAATCGGACATCGGGAAACATGTTCGGCTTGCCGGCGGGTCGAGATCCTCAACTCCTTACGGTCCGCAGGATGTGGCGGCAGAGGGTAAAGTGGACAGAAAATACCAACATCATCTGGATGCATACTATGAATCGGTGACTGAATTCCTGCGTGATGCTGAGTCGATCCTGATCTTCGGGCCCGGGGAGGCAAAAGAGGAATTGGAGAAACATATCCATAGATCGAAGGAACTTGGCAGCCGTGTAAAAGGTGTCCAAAGGGCGGATAAGATGACCGACCGGCAGATAGCCGCCAAGGTACGCATGTTCTTCAAAGCGTGACAGTACACCTTAGCCTCAATCACGACATTATTTTCCACGACCCGCGACATCAATGCCCCTGCCCTTCGATATAAGCGTCGCCACATCGAAGAGTACCCGTGGGAGGGCAAGACCGCCGGGCAGGGCGAGGTACCGGGGTTTCCAGACAGGATCAAACTTCTCTTTGAACTCCCGCAAACCCTGAAAATGATAGAAGTGCTCACCCTGGCGAAAAATTAAAGTTCCAATTCGGTCCCACACCGGCGAGAGATCATCGTCCTTCAGCCCACCAAGCGGCACCATACCAAGGTTGAACCAGATGTACCCGTTCAGTCTTCCCCACTGGATAAGCTTAAGAAAGAGAAACTCCATCGCATGCTCCGGCGCATTCGACCCGTAACGCATAAGGTCGAGGGAAAATACCTCCCTTCCCGTACCGGTCAGGATATTGACGAATGCGCTGATTTCTTTCCCGCGCATTAAAACGGCGTGGGGGCAACCTGACAGATAATCGGCATCGAAGAAGCCGAGGGAGAAGCCTTTTTCTTCAGCGTTTTTCATGGCCAACCATTCATCGGAGATATGTTTTAATTCCGGAAGGATGTCCGGAACATTCTCAGGAGCAACGATTTCGAAGGTCCATCCCTGCTTCCCTATGCGGTTGATCATGTGGCGAAAATCACTGCGCGCTCCTCCCTCCATGCTGAAGCTTGGGAGGTTGACCCACGCTTCCTCTCCGAACTTGAACAAGGAGAGGCCAAGATCACGGTAGAGCGTTGTGTGTTCCTCGGCAATCTCGTAGAAGACGGAAAGACCGCCATACCGGTTACATACAGTGTGGTAATCCAGTATAAGATCCCTCCACTCCTCCCTGGGCCCAACGGGGTCGCCCAGTGCGATCCAGCTCCTCCTGCAAACTCCATACATGATAAAGCAGTTCCCTTTCCTGCTGAACAGAAACGCCTTATCACCCAGCAGCGCAAGGGAGGCGTTTGGATTGTCAGAGTTCATAATAATAGCTCGAGCCCTCTCGAGCTGTTCCTTGTTTGGGAGAGCGGTTCTGTACTCAGCGGGGCGTATAAGCCTGCTTATCCCAAACGCAAGCAGCACAACGGCCACGCCAACACTCGCCCTGAGAAAACGCGAAGCATCGCCTTTCAGGCTGAACTGCCACCAAAGCTCGCCTGAATACCTGACGTTCCTGTAGGAGAAGAGACCAAGCCAGGTGCTCGTCAGAATCATGAGAAAAATAACAATGCTCCATTCTAAGCTGAAACGATGTGCGGTGAGTGCGGTTTGGCGGTAGAACTGCTTCCGTGAAGGGATCAGGGCAATAAGTATGAGTAAAAGCATAATGGCTACGCCGTACCTCATGCCCCGCAGAAGCGAGAGCACTATACCCAGCGCGAGAAAGGCTATAACGGCATAATAAGCTGCATTGAGACGCTTCAGGAGTCCCAGGGCGAGCAGAAGGAGGCTTACACCGATGATACTTCCCAGAAAGTGGCTTATCTCGATCGTGTATAGGGAGAGCAGTCGGGAGATGAACTCCGCCCGATTTGTAAGAAATGGTACCGAACCGGAAAAGAGCAGCAGCGTCCCTCCAAAAAAAACCAGCAGTGCAAACACCTGGGGGGTAAGCGCCGTCACTCTACTGACAAAAGAATTTGTCACTCCTTTTTTGATCATGGCCCGATGGAGCAGCTCATAGGTGCCGAACATGAGGCTTGCAATCACCAGGGGCATGAAGTAGTAGATAATCCTGAAGGAAAGCAATGTTCCAATAATTTGCGAATGGGTGACAGTCGAGGAGAGCAAAAGCACCATGACCACCTCGAAAACGCCAAGCCCTCCCGGAACCTGACTCGCCGATCCGGCGAGTTGGCTGAGCAGGTAGATACCCATGAAGCCGAAGATAGATATACCGGAGTGGGGAGGAAAAAGCAAGTAGAGGGTTGCGGAAGCAAAAAACCAGTCCATGGAAGAGATGCTCAGTTGCAATAGCGCCAGCCTGTACTTGGGGAATGCAAATTGTATCTTACGGATAACGAAGTGCCTTTTCATAGTCATCGTCAATACAAAGTAGAGCATGACAAGTGTAAGAAAAGCAACACCGATCGGTCTTACGGTGCGAAAGTGTACGGGAAGGTGAAGTGGCGACGGTATCGACTCACTCCCCACTGTGAAAACCACACCTGCAACCATACAATAGCCGAGCAGAGACGTCACAAAGCAGAAGACGATTACCTTTGCGATCTCAAGCGTGCTCAGTCCCCATGCCGAGTACAAACGGTACCGTATTGCCCCGCCACTGAGAAATGAATACCCTACGCTGTTACTGAAAGCATAGCCCGTATAGGAGGTAAAAACGATCTTGCCGTAGGGCAGTGAGTGGCCCGCATACCGCAGGCCAAGCACATCGTGGAATGTCAGCATGAGATAGCTCATCAAGCTGGATGCAACAGCCAGGGCCAGGCGCAGGCGGGGAATCTGCTGAAAATACCGGACCACAGCCCGGTAATTATAGTCGTGCAGCTCGCGAAAGAGCACATGGAGAGCAAGAACAAAGAGCGAGGCGCTCACCAGGGGCAAAATAATGTGGATCAGTCTTTTTTTTATACCATCTCTAGTCAAGCGCCTTAACCTGTACAGTTTTATAGAATAGTTTTTTCACCAGTTCAACAGCAACGACATATGTACTAATGATACAGCCGACGGCGAGGAGGAAGACAGGAGGAACCTTCTGGAAAGAGAAAATCCTCGCAAGCGGGCTGTATGGAATTACTGCAGCAATGATCAGGGTAGCAATGACGAGTGACATGTGAGGACGGCCTTTGAGGCAAATCTTCGGCGTTCTGATAACCGGCACAATGAGGGTTGCGGATACCACCGACTCGATGAACCACCCCGCCCTGAACTGCTCAGTTGATGCGTGAAGCAACAGAAGCAGCACGGCGAATGTCGCGTAGTCGAAAGCCGAGCTGAGCACACCGAAGGTGAGCATGAATCTGCGTATAAACCTGATATCCCACCGTCTCGGTTTTTTAACGGTTTCAGGATCGACATGGTCTGCAGCGATGGTCATTTCGGGAACGTCGGTCAGCAGATTCGTCAACAGGATTTGCTTTGGTAGAAGGGGAAGGAAGGGCAGGAAGAGCGAGGCACCGGCCATGCTGAACATGTTTCCGAAGTTCTCGATCGCCGGTAGATGCTTGACGATTACCCGCTTTCGGGCCATAAGTTTCGCCCCGTGGGCGAGATTGATGCTGATTATAACGGGCAGAAGCTGTGGTGTGAGTCCCACAGCGAGGGCAAGGGAAAAGGGAAAGGACTCCAAAACAGGGCGGTGAAGGTATACGTTGATTGCGAAAATCGAAATGACCAGCATAAGTGTTATCTCAAGGAGCAAGTTTCCGAAGCGGCGCACCCCGCGCTGGAACTCCGTTTCTGGCGCCCTTAATTTAAGCCGTTCCGATATTTTGCCGAACTCAGTGGCCCTGCCAGTTGCCACCACGTTACATGGTGAAGAATATTAAAAGGTGTCTCTTTTTGAAAAAGAGGGTAAAACAATGTTTCTCAAAAATCTGTTCAATTTGAAAAAATTGCTGGTGGCAAACATTCCAGTTCCCCAGAATTTCAGTACGGCCATGTCCAATTCCGTATCTCTGGTGTGTCCTCACCATACTTCCTGATGTACTCCCGGTGCTCAATCAGTTTATCCCTGATGTACTGCTTCGTATAGGCCGCCTTGTGTCCCAGCGACGTAACGCGATCGATGACGTCATTCAGCAGATGGTAGCGGTCGAGCTCGTTCAGCACCACCATGTCGAAGGGCGTGGTGGTCGTTCCCTCCTCCTTGTAGCCCCGGACATGAAGGTTTCGATGGTTCGTACGCCGGTAGGTGAGCCGGTGAATAAGCCATGGGTAACCGTGAAAAGCGAAAATGATAGGCTTGTCGGTTGTGAAGATAGCATCGAAATCCTTGTCCGACAGACCGTGCGGGTGCTCTTTCTCCGGCTGCAGCGTCATCAGATCTACCACGTTGACAATGCGCACCTTCAGCTCCGGGAATCGCTGTCGCAGCAGATCAGCGGCTGCAAGGACTTCGAGAGTGGGTATATCGCCCGCGCAGGCGAGCACCACGTCAGGGTCACTTCCCTGATCGCTGCTCGCCCATTCCCAGATCCCGATCCCCGCCGTGCAGTGTTTCACAGCAGCATCCATATCAAGGTACTGGAGTGCCGGCTGCTTTCCCGCGATGATGACGTTTATGTAGTGACGGCTTTTCAGGCAGTGGGCCGTAACCGAAAGCAGTGTGTTCGCATCGGGGGGCAGATACACCCGTATAATCTCGGCCTTCTTGTTCACCACGTGATCGATAAAGCCCGGGTCCTGATGGGAGAAGCCGTTGTTGTCCTGGCGCCACACATGGGAGGAGAGAAGGTAGTTAAGCGACGCGATGGGACGCCGCCAGCTGATATACCTGGTCGTCTTCAGCCACTTGGCATGCTGGTTGAACATGGAATCGACGATGTGGATGAAGGCCTCGTAACTGGAGAACAGCCCGTGTCTTCCAGTGAGCAGATACCCTTCCAGCCAGCCCTGGCAAGTGTGCTCGCTCAGGATCTCCCACACCCGTCCAGTTGGCGACAGATGTTCGTCCCCGGGACGGACTTCCGCTACCCAGCGCCGGTCCGTCACTTCGAACAGGGCGTCCAGCCGATTAGACGACGTCTCGTCAGGACCCACCACCATGAAGTTTCTGCTCTCTGCATTGAGCTTCATGACGTCGCGGATGAACTGTCCCATGATTCTTGTGCTCTCAGCCATTGTCGTCCCCGGGTTTTCCACCTTTACACCGTAAGCCCTGAAATCCGGTAGGTTCAGATCGCGTAGCAGTATTCCTCCGTTGGTGTGGGGGTTCGCGCCCATACGCCTCAAACCTTTCGGTGCCAGAGAGGCGATCTCCGATCTTAGCCTGCCCGTTGTGTCGAAGAGCTCCTGGGGGCGGTAGCTTCGCATCCAGTCCTCGAGCTGCCTGACGTGGGATGAGTTTCCCGCCATCCCGGACAGGGGAACCTGGTGGCTCCGCCAGGAGCCTTCAGTTTTTTTCCCGTCCACCTCTTTGGGCCCGGTCCAGCCCTTGGGCGTAATAAGCACGATCATGGGCCACATCGGCCGCGAAGCGTCACCCTTCTCCCGAGCACTGCTTTGAATTGCCCTGATCTCCCGTATGCTCCGGTCGAGCGTAGCCGCCATGAGCTGGTGCATCTCCGCGGGCTCCGATCCTTCCACGATACGAGGTTTATAACCACAGCCCGTGAAAAAGCTTTTCAGCTCCCCGCTGCTCATGCGGGCAAGAACCGTAGGGTTGGCGATCTTGAAACCGTTGAGGTGAAGGATGGGCAGCACGGCCCCATCGGTTATGGGATTGAGGAATTTATTCGAGTGCCAGCTTGCGGCCAAAGCACCGGTCTCGGCCTCACCATCACCGACAATGCAGGCTACGATCAGATCAGGATTGTCAAATACAGCACCGTAGGCGTGCGACAGCGCGTAGCCGAGCTCTCCGCCCTCGTGTATGGAGCCGGGCGTCTCCGGTGCGACGTGGCTTGGAACGCCGCCCGGAAATGAAAATTGCTTGAACAACCTGCGCATCCCCTCCTCGTCCTGCGAGATGTGGGGATACACCTCACTGTAGCTCCCCTCCAGATAGGTGTTGGCAACCAGTGCGGGCCCTCCGTGCCCGGGACCAATGATATATATCATGTTCAGGTTGAGCCTGTTTATTACCCGGTTCAGGTGCACGTAGATGAAGTTGAGGCCGGGCGTCGTGCCCCAGTGTCCGAGAAGGCGCGGTTTGATGTGCTCCTCTTTGAGTGGTTGCTTCAGCAGGGGGTTATCGAGGAGATAAATCTGTCCTACAGAGAGGTAGTTTGCCGCACGCCAGTAGGCATTCATCCTCTCGAGTTCAACATCACTGAGCACACCACCTGTTGCCATGAGATTACTCTTCGCACTGCGCATTGTATGCCTCCCTATCCTTTACTCGATCTGAAATGTCTCTGTAATCATCCATTTCTTGTTCTCTTCACTCAACAACTTCATGGCCGCAAGCATCGTCTGTTTGAACGTATTTTCAATTCAATATCGACAAAGGCTCGTACATAAATGGCTCTTAGTGGAAAATTATGGGCGTACCCTATTGCAGATTCTACTCTGGTGTCGTTTATAGTCTATCAAATTTTCAGATTTAGTCAAACCCGTTCTTTCTTTTTATTATTGTTACCCTTACTTGATGTTATAATCATCATTTTGTCCTGGTTCGAATATAAACGTATTGCCCGAAAGACCTCGAAATGACATCATTACTTTCTTCTTTTTGACTTTTGGGGGTATCGGATACGGATCTGCTCTGAGTGATTATCTCGGGCAGGCGTATATGACCCAGATAGTAAAACCCAAACCGACAGATGTCGTCCTTGAAATCGGTACTGGAAGCGGTTTTCAAATTGCTCTCCTCTCTCGAATCGTCAAGACGGCATATTCAATAGAGATCATTACTGCCCTTGGTAAAAGCGTTCAAAATATATTTGCTCCTCTAGGATATACCTGCCGGATTCTTGTATCCAATCGCCCTTTTTCACACACCGATATCAGAAGCCTCAAGAAATATTGCCGGGTCTTTTCCGGTTCACGTGGATATTTTTATACAGCAATCTCGGTTTCAACATCCTTGGAAAGCTCATTGAAAGGGTAACGAATACAGGTGATGTGGTAAGTGCAGTACAGACTCTGGGATGGAGGGTGCTCAACAAGTTTTTACAATATTAGAATTAAAAAAGCTTTTTTTTTAAAAAAGCAGTCAACTCAAAATGAGCAACCGATTGTGAACGACAGAATCGACAAAGACCCGTACATACCTGTGGTGAAAAAGATCGATCGTAGTACTATATCTGCGTGTGAAGCATTTTTTGACGGTGTGAAAATCAACATTTGCCCTGTTTAACTCTTGCTTTTTACAGATCGTATGCTACAATACTGGTATAGAGGTGGACCATCTCACAGGGGGTGCTTGCCATGGAAAAAAGAAAAAAGGTAAAACCGGGCGAAGCGTTCTACTTTCATAACGGAACCTACGTCGAAACCAAGGCCCAACTCGTAGCGCAACTGAAAAAGCTCACGCCACAAGAGTTTGCAACCTATGTAAACGATAAGAAGAATGACGTGTACACCTGGCTTCTGAACTGCCTTGACCCGGAGATCGCCAAAAAGGTAGAGAATGTTCGGGACCAGAAAAAAATGATCGGGCTGCTCAGGTGACAGATCCGTCATCACACAGACGCTTGGGGGGAGCTTCGACAAGAACCGGTTTGACATCCCAGATCTCCCGTGCATACTCTTGAATCGTGCGGTCGCTTGAAAACGTGCCCATGTGTGCCACGTTCAAAATGGACATCCGTGCCCATTTTTTCCTGTCCCTGTAGGTTTTCATCACCTCTTCCTGGCATCGAAGGTAGTCTGCAAAATCCGCCAGTAGAAGATAGGGATCGCCCCCGTTCAGCAGCGAGTCAACAAGGGGTTTGAAGAGCGACGGTTCGTCGGGTGAAAAATATCCGTCCGATATGAGATCGATCACCCCTTTCAGATGCGGATTGCCCTCGTAGTACTCCCGGGGACTGTACCCTGATATTCGTAAGGATCCTATCTGCTCGGTGGTCAATCCGAAGGTGAAAAAGTTCTCCTTGCCGACCTCCTGCAGTATTTCGACGTTGGCACCATCCATTGTCCCGATGGTCAAGGCCCCGTTCAGGGCAAACTTCATATTGCTGGTCCCCGAAGCTTCGGTTCCTGCCGTTGAAATCTGCTCGGAGAGATCTGCGGCCGGGATGATCCGCTCTGCCAGTGAGACATCGTAATTGGCGAGGAACACGACCTTCATCCTGTCATTTACATCCTTGTCATGATTCACCTTGTCGGCGATAGAATTGATCAGTTTGATGATGAGCTTGGCCGTCCAGTACCCGGGAGCCGCCTTGCCGGCAAAAATAAACATTCGGGGCACGGACATCGGGTTACTGCCCGTCCTTATACGGTTGTAGAGGTATACGACGTGCAGGGCATTGAGAAGCTGACGCTTGTACTCGTGGAATCTCTTCACCTGGCAGTCGAAGAGTGCAGATGGATTGACCGTTACATGGTTCCGGATAAACTCTGCCAGCCTCTTCTTGTTTTTCAGTTTGACCTCCAGCCACGATTTCTGAAACCCATCATCATCGGCGAGGGGAACCAGCTTTTCCAGCTGGGACAGATCAGTGATCCACCCCTCACCAATGTGACTGGTGATTAATTTCGAAAGCTCCGGGTTGCAGGCCTTCAGCCATCGGCGCTGCGTGATTCCGTTGGTAATATTTTTGAACCGTTCAGGCCAGATTTCATAAAATTCCCTGAAAAGCTCACTTTTGAGCAGCCCGGTATGGATCTCTGACACACCGTTCACAGAATGGCTGCCCATGATCGCGAGGCTGGCCATTCGCACCCTCTTTTCGGCCCCCTCCTCAATAAGGGAGAGGTTTTGAATCTTGAGGTCGTTGTCGGAGATGTGCAACGACAGTACATGATCGAGGAAACGCCGATTGATCTCGTAGATGATCTGCAGGTGCCGGGGAAGAACGCGCCCCATGAGACTCACAGGCCATTTCTCCAGCGCTTCTCCCATAATCGTGTGATTTGTGTATCCAAAGCTCCTGACTGTTATATCCCAGGCCTCGTCCCAGCCTACCCGCTCCTCGTCCACGAGTAACCGTATGAGCTCAGGTATCGCAATGGCCGGGTGCGTGTCGTTGAGCTGTATGGCGACCTCTTCGGGAAATCGCTGGAACCCTTTTGGATTGGTCTTCATGAAACGCCTTATAATGTCCTGCAGGGTCGCAGACACAAAGAAGTACTCCTGCTTCAGCCTGAGCTCCCTCCCCTCGAACATGTTGTCGTTGGGGTACAGGACCATGGAGATGGTTTCCGAATGGGCTTTGTCGGCGACAGCCCGTTCGTAATCTCCGTGGTTGAAGTAATCGAGATTAAACTCCCGGGTTGATTTGGCGGACCAGAGCCGGAGGTTGTTCACCGTGTTGTTCCGGTATCCGGGCACGGGCGTATCGTAGGCCATGGCCAGGACATCCTGAGTGTCCACCCAGCCACAGTGAAAGTTTCCATGGTCATCGGTGGACTGGTGCACCCTCCCATAGAACTTCACGGGATAGAGGTGCTCGGGACGCTCGATCTCCCAGGGATTTCCGTACCTCAGCCAGTTGTCGGGCGTCTCCACTTGATACCCGTTTTGTATTCTCTGGAAGAAGATACCATACTCGTAACGGATACCGTACCCGTATGCGGGAATGCCGAGTGTGGCCATTGAGTCCATGAAACAGGCGGCAAGACGTCCCAGGCCGCCGTTTCCGAGGCCTGCATCAAACTCGATTTCCTTAAGAGACTCGATATCACAGCCGAGTACGGTCATGGCTTTTCGCATGTTTTCGTATATCCCCAGGTTTATGAGTGCGTCGCTGAGCATCCTGCCGATCAAAAACTCCAGGGACAGGTAGTATACCCTCTTGGCCGCCTTATGATAGTAGGTCTGCTGAGTTTCGGTCCAGCGCTCGAACAGGAGGTCCCGCACTGTCATGGCAAGGCTCTTGAAGATGTCGCGTTGCGTAGCGCTGTACTCGTCCTTACCCAGGGAGTACTCGAGGTGATACCTGAAAGAATCCTCAAGACATGCCGGGTCTGTTCCCTTGAATGCCGCCATGGATAGTGATGGTCTGGTTTGTTGCTTAGATGTTGTTTTGCTCATTGAGGGATTCCTTGTAGCGTACTCTCTCGATAATAAAGTTATGCAGAGCCCATGGAAGTGAATATCTATTTGGTGGAAACACAGCGTTATGATAAACATGTTCAGACGATGAAGTCAACAAGTTTCCCTGTATTACTTATTGGTACCAACTCCAACAGGTAGAAAAGTATTATGAATGATCTGCCACCCCCTATACTGATTATAATTATAATCCTTATAATTACAAGTGGAAACCGTTGTGATATCCGCAATTTTCTTGATTAATGCCTCATATTGTACTTGAATTTTATTGACCATCCCTCCACGGTGAGCATAATATAGTGGGTTTTTGTAAATGCTGTGCGAAGGGAGGGTGTCCCGATAGATACACGTATGGATTTGTACCTGAATGCATGGTATATTTAACATGCATAAATAGAAGGAGGTGTAGAAAAATGGACAAAAAGGAATATTTAAAGCACGAAGTGCAGCACATAAATATAAAAACCTTCAATGCAGTCCCCATCATCGAGCAGTTCGAGAAGACGGCGTTTCAGGCGAGAAACCTGGCGCGGGCGGCACGTATATATGACGCAATGCTCGCCGACGATGACTGTACCATTATCCTCTGCCTTGCGGGATCGCTCTTCAGCGCCGGACTGAAAAAGATCGTGGTCGACCTGGTCTCGTTCAACATGGTGGATGTGATTGTCTCTACCGGTGCAATCATAGTGGATCAGGATTTCTTCGAGGCCCTGGGCTTCAAACACTATCAGGGCACACCGTTGGCGGACGACGACAGGCTTATGAGCCAACAGATCGACCGAATATACGATACCTACATCGATGAGGAGGAGCTTCGCGTCTGCGATATGACCGTAAAGGAGATCGCTGACGGGCTCCCGGCACGGCCGTACTCTTCGCGGGAGTTCATCCGGATTATGGCAAAATACCTGGTGAAAAAGAAAATAGGCAAGGGGTCGGTCATGTGGGCTACCCATCAGATGGGAGTACCCATCTTCGTACCCGCCTTCTCCGATTCCAGCGCAGGATTCGGGCTGGTCTATCATCAGTGGGAGCGGAAAAAGAAGGCCCATGTGACGATAGACTCGGTGAAGGATTTCCTAGAGCTGACAAGTATAAAGGTCGCTTCAAAGGCCACGGGACTGTTCATGATCGGGGGCGGGGTACCCAAGAACTTTGCCCAGGATGTCACGGTTGCGGCGGACATCCTTGGTGAAGAGGTATCCATGCACAAATATGCCGTGCAGATCACCGTTGCCGATGAACGGGACGGGGGGTTGTCCGGTTCGACCCTGAAGGAAGCGCACTCCTGGGGTAAGGTGGACGAAGGTGCTGAGCAGATCGTTTTTTCCGAGGCCACCATTGCGGTGCCACTCATTGCGAGTTTTGCATACCACAATGGCTCGTGGAGAAATCGGAACCAGAAGGAGTTCAATGCATTTCTTGACGGAGAGAAGAAATGATGGGGCTCATTCCGAAAAAACTCTTCCTTACCAAGGGTGTCGGTATGCACCGCGACAAGCTCTCTTCTTTCGAAGTGGCGTTGAGACAGGCGTGCATCGAAAAGTGTAACCTGGTCTATGTTTCGAGCATTTTGCCTCCAATGTGTGCAATAATCACCAAGGAAGAAGGGCTGGCGATGTTAAAGGCCGGCCAGCTCACCTATTGCGTCTTGGCAAGAAACGGGACGAGAGAGCCAAATCGTCTCGTTTCTGCGGCTATCGGTATAGCTGTTCCCAAGGAGAGGGAGCACTACGGGTACATAGCCGAGCACCACAGCTTCGGCGAAACCGCCCGTATTTCGGGCAATTACGCGGAAGACCTGGCTGCAACTATGCTGGCAACTACCCTCGGGATACCTTTCGACCCGGACCAGGCCTGGGATGAGCGAAAGAATGTGTACCGGGCAAGCGGCCATATTTTCAAGACAAGAAATATCTGTCAATCGGCTGAGGGAAATAAGGACGGGCTCTGGACCACTGTGATGGCTGCTGCGGTATTTATCATGGAGTAATATGAAAGATAAGACACCTCGCAACTTCTACGGTCTCGAACTCAGGTACTCGACATACGATACTTCAAGAGTTGTGCTGTTGTCCGTACCATTTGACCGCACGAGTACCTGGATGAAGGGTTCCAGGCATGGACCTCGTGCCATATTGGAAGCATCTCGCAACCTTGAGCTCTACGATATTGAGACCGATTCCCAGGTGTACATGCAGGGTCTGTGTACGGCCCGTCCGATTAGAGCGTGGAAAGTCGAAACCATGGTTGAAAAGGTAAGGGCTCGTGTTGCTCGGTATCTCGCCGACGGTAAATTCACGGTGGTACTTGGAGGAGAGCACTCGGTATCTATTGGGACCATTGCAGCCCATGCAGAGCACTTCAGATCGTTGAGTGTTCTGCACCTAGATGCCCATTCCGACCGTCGTGATTTGTATCAGGGAAGCCGCTACAATCATGCCTGTGTTATGTCCAGAGTCGGCGAAATCATCGATACCGTTGTTAGTGTGGGTATACGAAGCATGGATACGACCGAAGGGAGTGCCCGTGGTACAAGCGAAGCGGGTGCCCGTGGTACAAGCGAAGCGGGTGCCCGTGGTACGACCGGGGATTCTCGTCTCAAGAAAGAGCGTGTTTTCTTTGCGCACGATTGTTCTGTCTCCGACCGATACCTCGAACAGGTTTCCTCTCTGCTTATCGATCCCGTCTATATCACTATCGATCTCGATGTCTTTGATTCGGGAATCATGCCCTCCACCGGAACGCCCGAGCCGGGGGGCCTTGGCTGGTACGAGGTGATCAGACTGTTGAGAAATGTGACTGAAAGCAGGCGGGTGGTGGGATTCGATGTAGTAGAGCTCTGCCCGTCACGAAACAAAGCACCCGATTTTCTTGCCGCGAAACTCGTGTACAAGCTCTTGAGTTTTATTTTTAAGAGGGTACAATGAAAGTGCTGCAATGATATGCTGTTGATGATCCCAATGGGAATCTTAACCGTAACAATAGGGTTTTATGGACGTATACGACTTCGGCATAGGGTGGATTGATGAAAATGGTGATGTTCTCTTCATCGATGCTCTGCGCAGGGAGTGTGAAGCACGAGGGCTTCGCTTTCTCAAAGTAAATGAATCGAAGCTTGAGCACGTCGCGTCTCATGTCCTGGAAAGCAGGCTTAAAATCCGTTTCTACCTGGACCTTGCTTCCGACACGGAAAACCTGGAGCATCCATTCACGAAATTTGCCTACCTTCTCAAAGACCATGGAACCCGAATTGTCGCCGATGTAGATCAGGTTCGGTTTTCAGCGGACAAAGCAATCACACATTTTAACCTGATCAATGCCGGCATTCCAGTACCCAATACCGTGGTGATACGGAACTGGGAGCCTTCGCGAAGGCTTACCTTTGAAGAGAAAGAGAAACTGGGACTTCCAATTGTCATCAAGCCGGCTACAGGATACGGGCAGCGTGGAGTGAAGATCGTGCGGGATCGGTTGACTCTGCGGGAGATTGCCGAAGCGCGGAATTTCAATCCGGGCGACCATTTCCTCCTGCAGGAGTTTGTGGAGCCGGAGGTATTGGAGGGGGTGGTTGCATGGTTCAGGATCTTTTACCTGTTCGGGGAGCTGTTTCCCTGCTGGTGGAATCCGCAAAGCGGTGTGTACCGGCATGCGATGATCCGAGAATTCGAGCAGCACAGGCTGATGTCGATGGTCGGAATTGCGTCTGATATCGCCGATATTGTCCGTATCGAATGGTTTTCATGTGAAATAGCCATGAGCAAACGTAGTAATAAATTCGTAGTGATTGATTATATGAACGACCAGTGTGACGTCTCGTCGCAATCCTTTCGGGCAGCAGGTGTACCTGACGACCTTATTCTGCTTCTGACGCGCCGTTTAGCTGAGAAGGCATGGCAGTGGGTGCGGGGAAGCGTGCGGCTGCATCATAGGGCTGTCTGGTTTTCACCAGTTCATGAATAAACTTATGAATCCTGGATGATGGTGCATGATTCTATCTGTACTTTCAATTGGTGCGCTATTATAAAGCATTCTCGAAGATTAACAAAATAGGATATTCAGAATAATGCGTACACAGTTTGAGAGTTGCCTGTTCAAGAAAGGGGCTGATCATTTCACAATCGCCTCGCAGTGAAAAATCATATATATTTTTTCCAGGTGCCCATTTTTCGGAGAAATGGAAAAATAAAAGCCCCATAAAATGATACGTAGTGTTTGATTTTTTAATATATGCAACGAGGAGCCGCCGAGTATGAATGAATATGAAGACCAGAACAGCGCACCTTCATCGAACAGAAATTTCACTCTCATCGATGGTGCCACGCCCGACTCGCCTGACATCCTCATCGATACGGAAAGGCAGATCCAGATTGCATCTTCTCCTGAGTTCACCATCGAAGAACGCCTGGAGGCATACGAGGATATATTTGAGTCGCAGGTCGGCGACACAACCATGACCCGTGCCCGGAACAGTGAACGGGAGATAGGCCTTCGACAGATCTATATGAAGTTCGAGGGGAGTAACCCGACAGGCACACAGAAGGACCGTATTGCCTTTGCCCAGGGCATGGATGCACTCAGGCGCGGATACGACGCAGTGACCGTTGCTACCTGCGGCAATTACGGTGTGGCTATCGCACTTGCATCTTACATGGCAGGGCTCAAGTGTTTCATATTCATACCTGAAAACTATCAGACCAAACGTATCGATGAGATCAGGAAATTCGGCGCCGAGATCATTCGAACCCCGATTGACTATGAACAGACGGTACAGCTCTCACAGGAGTACGCAGCGGAAAAAGAGATCTACGACGCCAATCCCGGGGGTGAAAATACCGCTCTACAGCTCAGTGCGTACGGCGAGATCGCCTATGAGATATACGATGAGCTCCGTGACGCCCCGACTGCCGTTGCGGTTCCGGTGTCTAACGGGACAACCCTTGCAGGCATGTACAAAGGTTTTGTCAGCCTGTACAGACGTGGAAAAACATCCCATGTTCCAAAACTTATTGCCGGTTCCTCGTACCGGAAAAATCCGATCGTTCAGGCGTATCTGAAAAACCTGCCATCCTGTGAGGATCTTTCTGCTGAGGACATACGGGAAACAAAGATCAACGAACCGCTCATCAACTGGCACTCCATCGACGGTGACCTTGCACTGGAAGCCATTCGGAGAACCGGTGGGCTTGCCGGGTATGTCTCAGATAGAAGTATGATGTCCTTTTCGCGAATGGTCCGCGAACAGGAGGGGCTCAGTGTACTTCCTGCCTCCACCGCGGGACTGGCCGTTCTCGCGAATGGGTATCGGGAGCGGAGCCTCGAGCCCGGCAGATACGTTGTGATTCTCACGGGGAGGAGATGATGAATCACTGGCCCGATGGCAACGCAATCGTGTACTGCGAGGGAGCATTTGCGACAACAAACGGCAAGACAGCCCATGGCCTCGTACGCCGAACGGAACGCTACCGTGCACTTTCCGTAATCGACAGCCGTTATGCGGGAATGGATGCGGGAGAGGTGCTCGACGGCAGGGCTACGGGTATCCCAGTGTATGAAGACCTGACTGCGGCTGTACAGGCTGCTGAGGAAGCTGGTACGCAGGCCACTCATTTCGTTGTGGGCCTTGCACCGGACGGAGGGAGGCTGAGTGAAAAGGCACGGAAGGATGTGAAAGAGGCAATCAGGCTCGGGCTCCATGTGGATAGCGGCCTGCACGATATACTCTCCGAAGATCCGGATTTTGCAGAACTGGCTGCTCGGCACAACGTCAAATTACGCGATATACGGAAGCTTCCTCCCAGGGATGAAATGCACTTCTTCAGCGGGAAAATCAAGGAGGTCAAATCACTGAAGATTGCGGTACTCGGTACGGATTCTGCGCTCGGTAAGAGAACCACAGCCTGGATTCTGTACGATGCATTCCGGGAGGCGGGGCTCAGCGTCGAGCTTATCGGTACGGGTCAGACGGCATGGATGCAGGGGGCGCACTACAGCATTATCATCGATTCCCTTATCGTTGATTTCGTGACTGGCGAGATCGAGAATGCGGTCTGGCAGGCCTGGCACGACAACCACCCAGATGTGATTTTGATTGAAGGGCAGGGAAGCTTCCTGAATCCGGCCTACCCGGGCGGAATGGAGATACTTACAGCAGGACGCCCCGATGTTATCGTGCTTCAGCATGCGCCTTCGCGGAAGGAGTACGACGGGTTTCCCGGATATACGCTACATCCGCTCGGCCTGCAGATAAAGGCACTGGAAATCGTTTCGGGAAGACCTGTCGGTGCTGTCACCCTGAACCATGAAGGTCTAAAACCGGAAGAAATAGGGCGCGTTTGCAGTCGTATTTCAAAAGAGACGAGCCTTCCTGTTGCTGACGTGCTCATCTCGGGAGCGGATGAAATTACAGCGTATCTCGTTCGATACAAACCCGAGGTGAACAGGAAGTACCGTAAGAAGCAGAAGGAACGAAAATCCTGGGGCGAAGAAACCAGTAGCCTGCTTATCATCGACTCGCTTGAGGTGGGGCCAATTCGTGTAGAGCGGGACCGCGTTATAGCACCGTATTCGATTCACAGGGGAGGTGCGGTCGACAGCATCAATCTAATATACCGCTTTGAAGAGGAGATGTTTCAGCCTGAAGACATGGCATCAACAAACCTGGCGTCTATGATAGCTGTGCAGATTGCGCTCAACTACGGTCTTTTCTGCCGGAGCATTGTTCTGCATGGTGTATACGATGAGTTCGATCGACGATTTCTCAGATACATGCTCCGGAATACGGCGCGGGAAATATATGTGAAGAAGTTTCTCGAGCACAATCCGTTTCTTATAGCCGGATTTCATCCCATGAAGATCGAGAAAAGGCCATCCTATGTGCAGGCTGAGCTTTTATTTCCCGATCTACAGCCCGAATCGTTACAGTGCTGGGAGACCGATCGAAACCGCTGTGCCGTACTGACCAGCGGGGGAAAGGAGAGCCTCCTGAGCTTCGGGCTGATGGATGAGACCTGTATAGAGGCTCATCCGGTGTTTATCAACGAATCAGGAAGACACTGGTACACGGCACTGAACAGCTACCGTGCATTCAGGTCCGGGATTCCGCGAACCGCCAGGGTATGGACCAACTCCGATCGCGTTTTTTCCTGGATGCTCGAGCATTTTCCCTTTATCAGACAGAATTTTCTTGATATACGGGCTGATGACTACCCGATACGGCTCTGGACTGTGGCCGTGTTTCTGTTCGGTGCCCTTCCCGTGCTCAGGAAACGCGGCATCGGACTACTGCTTATTGGTAACGAATACGATACCACGCGACGCTGCTTCTTGCAAGGAATACCGTATTTCGACGGACTTTACGACCAGAGTCGATACTTCGACCTTGCTCTGAGCGGCTACTTCAACGCCAAGGGATATGGTATCGAGCAGTTTTCCATCCTTCGGTCACTTTCGGAACTGCTGGTACAAAAGATACTTGTGGAGCGGTACCCTCAACTGCAGCGCAATCAAATATCCTGTCATGCTGCATCGATAGAAAAGGACCGGACTCGACCATGCGGGAAGTGCGAAAAGTGTCACCGCACTGTAGGGATGTTAAAAGCATTGGACGCCGATCCGTCCTTCTGCGGTTATACGGAAGAACAGGTGGCAGTGTGTATTGGAGAATTGCCCCGCATGCGCCTGCATCAGGAGTCTTCTGTTATGGATCATGTTCTCTATCTACTCAGTGAGAAGGGGATGCTTTCTGGAGGGGAAGGGGCAACGCCTCATCCTGAGGTGGAGAGCCTTCGTTTCGATGCTGAGCACTCACCTTTTGAAACCATACCTCCCAAAATACGAGGACCGCTGTTTCGCATCTATCTCCAGCATGCCCGGGGAGCGCTTAAAATAGTAGATGGTCAGTGGCGGAGTTTTGATCCACTTTCGGTATGATAACAAGGAGAATGTCGATGGATGTGAAGAAAGGGAAATCTGGTATCTTACTTGGGGAACTTACCTGGGTTGAGGCAAAACAGCGCTTCTCCGATATCGATATTGCGCTTCTTCCCGTAGGCTCCACCGAGCAGCACGGCCCACATCTGCCCCTGGATACCGATGCATTCGATGCAGAGTATCTTGCCAGATCCGTGGCAGAGGCGATGAGCGAACCGAAACCCATCGTACTGCCGTTGGTCTCCTATGGTGTATCTTACCATCACATGGGGTTCAGCGGTACTATCAGCCTCAGTAATGAGACCCTCACCAGGCTGGTCTATGAGATAGGTATAAGTATAGCGCGTCACGGCATACGTAAGCTGGTGATCATCAATGGTCATGGAGGTAATGGTCCTGCGTTGCAGAATGCAGCCCAGATGATAAACCGTGAAGCCCGCATCTTCGCCTGTGTCGATACCGGTGAGACAAGTGACGTGGATGTGCAGAAAATCATAGAAACCCCAAACGACGCTCATGCCGGAGAAATGGAGACGAGCACTGCTCTGGCAGTAAGACCCGAATTGGTCGATATGAAAAAGGCAAAGAAATCAATACCCAGATTTTCGAGCAGGTATCTCAACT
The DNA here is from genome assembly GCA_964525675.1 of uncultured Spirochaetota bacterium. GTDB lineage: Bacteria > Spirochaetota > B62-G9 > B62-G9 > DRHN01 > CAYSRJ01. The sequence continues at coordinate 56,804 of CAZGJW010000001.1, read as the reverse complement.
TCAGTACGAGCAGGAGCGTGGAGTGGTATACGCAGACCGAGAAGATTTCACGGAGTGGAATTCTGGGAGACCCAACGAAAGCAACTCGTGAAAAGGGTGAACGGCTGTGGCATATCATGATTGAACATCTTGTTCGTTTCGTGGATGATTTAAGGCATCTCAACATGGATGAGATACACGAGAAACGGTACTGAAAATGAAGATACGAACAATCGAGGCATATCCACTTTCTTTCTCCCTCAGGGAACCCTACTCTATTGCGTATGAACGGGTTGAAACAGCGGTGAACGTGTTTCTGCGCGTGGGAACGGATGGGGGTATCGTTGGCTACGGCTGCGCTGCTCCTGACCGGGCAGTTACAGGAGAAACGGCAGATACGGTTCTGCAGGATGTGTGTGATACGATTGATTCTGCGCTCCGTGGACGGGATCCGCTGCGCATAGCTCTGCTGCTTGAGGAGCTCAGGCCTAATCTCAAAGGACATCCTTCATCAGAAGCGTGTGTCGATATGGCCCTGCACGACATACTGGGAAAAGTATGCGGCCTTCCGCTCTGGAAACTGCTCGGTGGATACCGGCCGTGCATAAAAACCAGCATCACCGTGGGTATACTCCCGGTTGACAGAACCATTGAGCGGGTACTCTCATACATGAGAAGTGGGTTTACAGCGGTCAAGCTAAAGGGCGGCCTGAACGTGGAAGAGGATATCGAGCGTGTCCTGCGGGTGCGGAAAAAGGCAGGCGATGAACTGGAGCTCAGGTTTGATGCCAACCAGGGTTATTCAAAGGAACAGGCAATGCAGTTCATACACAAAACAGAATGCGCCCGCATCGAACTTTTAGAGCAGCCGACACCCAGGGATGAGCTTCCCCTGCTTGGGGCTGTGACGCATGAGGCGGCTATTCCCATTATGGCGGACGAGAGCATCATGTCGCTCAGGGATGCATTCCGCCTCGCTCGCGGAGAGCTCGTTGATATGGTGAACATCAAGATCATGAAAGCCGGTGGAATCTATGAAGCACTTATGATAAACGCCGTGGCTCGATCGGCCGGCCTCGAGGTGATGGTTGGCTGTATGGATGAGTGTGAGCTCGCAATAGCCGCCGGCCTCCACTTTGCCCTTGCGCGGTCAAATGTGCTCTATGCAGATCTGGATGGATTCATGGGACTCCAGGGAGACCCAACGAAAGGATCTCTCATTCTGAGAGACGGAGTGCTTTACGCGGGAGATCGGCCAGGTCTGGGATACGAACCGTAAGAATTTTTGTAATAACAATGAGTTTGTCAATAACTGAGGAGAGATTATTATGAAGATTGCATGGTTGTCGAGCTGGCTTCCGCGGCACTGCGGCATTGCAACCTACTCTAAAGAGCTGGTCGAAGCATTGCAGCATGAGGGTAATGATATCCACATTATCTGTCATCCGGATGGCGGAGCTCCGGGAGAAAAAAATGTTTACCCGGTAATCGATACCGATCATCACGGCTGGGATGAGGCCGTGTACGAGGTAGTTAAGAGCATACGGCCTGACGTCGTACATATTCAGCATGAGTTCGGGCTCTACCGCACCGGGGGCGATAATGCAAGCGGCCTCTTCAGACCCCTGTTTCGGTGGAAAGTCGAGGGTAAGCCGCCGGTGGTTGTAACCTACCATTCCGTGTACACCGAGCTGAGCTTCATGATCTGCTCCTACCTGGATACAATGCAAATGCTTGTAGATGCCGGGATCGTGCATGCACTTTACCAGTGGGCCTATCTCCACACAAACCTGGGCCGTATTGTGGAAAACGTATATGTCATACCGCACGGTGCATCAGTACGAAAATCCATCTCCAGGGATAGCGCGAAGGATGCGCTTGGTCTGAGGGGCAAGAAGGTGCTCGGTATGCTCGGCTGGTTCACTCCCACAAAGGGATTTCACCGGGTGTTGTCTATGTGGGACGATCTGTCGAGACATCTGGGCCCTGATACGACACTGGTACTTGCGGGTGATGCGAGGCTTGGAGATCCCCAACAGATCGAGTACAAGAAAAAACTTCTTGGTATTGTCGAAAAGAGTGCTTCAAGGAACAGTATCAAGGTGCTTCTGGGAAGTTTTTCTCCTGGAGAGTACGAGCGGATTCTCGCCTCCTTTGACGCAATGGTCATGCCGTATACCTTTGCCTCACAGAGTGGAAATCTTGCCCACTCCTTTTCTCTCGGCGTTCCTGTTGTAGCCTCCGGAATCGAGGGACTCAAAGCTGAAATCGAGGCGAGCGGTGCAGGTATAGCGGTGCCGCCTGGTAACGACACAGAATTAAAGCGAGCAATTATCAACATCATGGAAGACGACGATCTTCAGGCTGAGTACAGTAAACGGGCGCTCAATTATGTCCGTGAATCTATCGGATGGAACATTACGGCAAAGAAACATGTAAAACTGTACAGGAAGGTGATGGTCGATAAAAAAACCGTTCCTATTAGTCTCAGGGATCGGGCCCTCCTGAAAACACAACAAACCTGACATTAGGGAGTAAGCGAGGGAGTGAGAGAATGAAAAAAAAGTTGCACCTTGGAATCGGCCACTACGGCATCGGGTTTAGAGATGGCGTGAACACGGTGATTGCACGGAATGTACGCGCCCTGAGTGCAATCGATCCCGACATGAGAATTACGCTCTTTGGCAAGCTGGCCCCTGATTACGAGGAGTTCATCAAGCCCCTGCCGCGAAACGTGGATTTTCGAAACATTGATGAGTTCAACGCTGAGGAGGCTGCCGGCAGGCTTAGTGGTAAAACGGTTTTCGATCAGCAGGTGCACGACTACGTATGGATGGGCACCAATCTGGCTGAGGTGCTGGTGGACAAACTTGCCGATATGGATCTCATCATGATTGAAAACCTGGGGATCGGTATACAGCCTTATGTAACCTATGCATTCTACCTGTATACGCAGTATGCATATACCAGGGGGATGGGCAAGAGGTTTATCTACCGATGTCATGACTTTGTACAGCAGCGCCCTGCATTCTTCAGGAATGTAAAGAAGTTTCATCACCCCAGGTTCGGGGTGGTGCCTGACTGGCACAGCATTCTCTATCCTGCATACCCAAGTATTACGTACATCGCAATAAACCGCTATGATCGAATGCGGCTTCTTGAGCACGGCATCGAAGAGGTAAACATACACTATATCCCCAATCCGGTTGACAGGACAATCGTGCCTCCCGATGACCGCAGAAAAGAGCTTCGAGAGAAAATAATCACCAGGGAAGGCCTCTCCCCCGACATTCGATTTCTCCTTTATCCTGTACGCTGTGTGCGCCGCAAGAATGTGGAAGAGGCGATATTTCTCATCAATTTTTTCAACCTTCTCGTTGATAATACTAGGGTGCGGGACAACTGCAGGTTGAAGGATCCCTACCACCTGCTCGTGAGCATCAAACCGGAATCGGGTGACGACGCCATGTATGCAAACCGGCTCGTCGAATTTGTACAGAAACATGGGTTGCCAGTAACGATCGGCCTGGGAGACCTCATCTCACTGGAACGCGAGTATGATCCGATGGATAGCTCGAAAATAGTGAGTTACAGTATCGGCGATCTCTACAGCGCTTCAGACCTTGTCATTACAACGAGTATTCTGGAGGGATTTGGATTCTCCTATATAGAACCCTGGCTGCTGGACAGGGCCGTCATCGGCAGAAGCATACCCTACATAACACCTGATTTTCAGGCTTCTGGTATGAAGCTTGGTCATCTCTATAATGCATTGATTGTAGACGGTAAGGATTACAAGGATATTGGAAACGGCGAAAAAGATCCGGATTTGGGCCTGCAGGAACGACTGAAGAAGGTGCTCAAGCTCAAAGATCCTGGATACGTCAAGGGTTTCATCGACCGCAATGAAACGAGTGTGCTCGCAACCCTGCGGCTCTTCGACCAGGAGCGCCGGGAAGCGCTGGTACGGGTAAACAAGGAGGTGGTAGAGCGGGTGTACTCGCAGGAACGTATCGGCAAACAGCTCTATCGAGTGATACATCGCAGATAAAATCCCGGGGATTCAATCTATCATCTTTTTTGCTCATGGCGTTCCGGTCACGTTCCATACGATGCAGGAAACGGAGAGGAAGCAGAACCTGTCGAGTCGGAGCAGCCTGTCATCATTAAGAGCAGTACTGAAGCAATCAGAGACATCGAACCCATGTGCGTATCTGTTGAGGTTTCCCAGGAGGATACGTGCTCGCCTGGCAAAAGCAGTCCGGTCTCTGTGGGTCATGAGTTCGAGTATATTTTGAACCTCATCAATCATGTGCTCTGAAGCATCTGATTTTAGAGCATATTCTTCCAGCAGTGAAATACCTTTCTGTTCTGCCACACTTGTTGATCTTTGCAGACGATGCAACAGACTGATAGCCCGATACCGTTCTTTTTTGAATTTTTCTATGCGGGCACAATATATTATATTGAAGCACTGAAAAGAACATATATATTCAATAAATCGAACAAGGATTGAAAATTTCTGTCCGATGTGGATAGTGCATGGATGAAAAAACGTGAAAAATCAAACGTGATCGTTGCCGTGGTGCTCCTGCTGGGAGTCATCTCACTGTTCATCGAGTTCAGTCGGCTCAAATCAACCATGGCTGGATACCTCACAAACGCGATCGATTATGTCATACTGCTCCTGTTCATATTTGAAATTGTAAGCGGGATCGTGCGCGCCCAACAAAAAATCGATTATTTTCAGCAGCATATCCCGGAAGTAGTCTTTCTCGGTGTATTTCTACTTCTCTTCCTGTTCAGCAAATATACTGGTTATATAATGAAGGCACGTGATCTCGCCTCAATGGGAAAATATGTGATCATCCTTCGTAATATTTTTATCATGGTGAAAATCGGGGGGAGAATTCGCAGCATCAATACCCTGCTCAGGCGAGTAGCTACACATCCGGCACAGGCAGTGCTGTTCAGTTTCATGTCGGTCATTATCGTGGGCACGCTATTGCTCATGTTGCCATACGCGACAGCCGACAGAACAAGGCTCGGCTTCATCGATTCTTTTTTCACCGCCACATCGGCAGTATGCGTAACGGGATTGATTGTCGTTGATACGGCTACCAGATTTTCCATTACCGGAAAGACGGTGATTCTTCTGCTCATACAGATCGGCGGGCTCGGCATCATGGTTCTTTCATACTTTATGATGTTCCTGTTCAGGAGAAAGCTTTCGCTCGAGAGTACGCTCATCGCATCGTACGTTCTGGATGAGAAGGACGCAACATCCCTGCATGGCTCCCTGCGCAGCATTATAAGCTCCACCCTGATCATCGAGTTTATCGGATTCCTGCTGCTCATAATTGCCTTCTCGTGGATTTTCGGATTCAACAGGGAATCGTTATTCGTTTCGCTCTTTCATTCGGTATCGGCTTTCTGTAATGCCGGTTTTGCTCTCTTTTCTGATAATCTGGTTTCCTTCAAGAACAATTATCTCGTCAACGGCACCATTGCTGCACTCATTATTCTGGGTGGGTTTAGTTTCAGCGTTCTGCAGAACGTATATAGGCTGTTCGGAGACCGGCTTCACCTTCTCTTCGGCTACAGGGAGAAGAGACGAGCCAGTCTCACGCTCAACTCAAAGGCCGTACTCACCGTAAGTTGTATACTCATTGTATCCGGCATGCTCATAATCTACGCCTTTGAGCATGGTAATAGCATACTCCCCCTGAACATGAAAACCCAGTACCTGGCCGCTTTTTTCCAGTCTGTTACACTGCGAACTGCCGGTTTCAACACCATCGACATCACATCGCTGAACCGTTTCACCTATCTCATCATGGTACTTTTTATGTTTATCGGAGGGGCTTCGGGCTCTACCGCCGGTGGTGTCAAGGTCAATACCATTGCCGTAATCGGGGGATACATAAACGGGATTATAAAAAATCGCGATGAGATCACCATCTTTAATCACTCTATTACGGGTGATCTGATTAACCGTGCCTTTTTTATACTTTTTCTCTATGCGATACTTATATTTACAGGCACCCTCATTCTTACCATGACTGAGCAGTTCGAGAGCGTTCATATCCTGTTTGAGGTGGTGTCGGCAATCGGCACGGTCGGGCTGTCTGCCGGTATCACTTCGAGTCTTACGAATACGGGAAAGCTCGTCATTATTTTGCTCATGTTTATCGGGAGGGTAGGACCTTTAACGGTTTTTATTGCGCTTTCACAGCGAACAAAGAAATATCCGGTGATCCATCCCACGGAACATATAGCCATAGGATAAGACAAAACAGATAAGGAGTGTACACATCATGCGAAAGGAAAAGGCGTTCGCCGTATTCGGCATCGGGACCTTTGGTCTGGAGCTGTGCAGGGTTCTCTCCGAAAAGGGCGGAAAAGTAATTGCAATCGACGTAAACCAGAAGCTTGTCGATCGGGTAAAGGATCTGGTAACCCAGGCCATACTGATCGATAGCACCGACGAGGAGTCGATTAAAAGTGCTCCGCTGGCGGAGGTCGACGTGGCTGTTGTGGCAATCGGGGACGACATGGAAGCGAGTATACTGACCACCGCGATCCTCAAGAACATCGGCGTGCCCTACATCATTTCGCGGGCCATATCCGATATACACGCGCAGGTTCTCAAGCAGGTGGGCGCAACAGAAGTGCTCTTTATAGAAATCGAGGAGGGGCGACAGCTTGCAGGCAGGCTCATATCGCCTGATGTTCTTGAGCGGGTTCCAATTTCTCAGAACCAATCGCTTGCGGAGATTATTGTACCACAGAGCATGGTCGGCAAACCCGTTCCGAAGATAGACCTTTTGAAAAAGCTCAATATCAACATTATATCGATCAAGAGAAAGAAGACATCCATTGATGATCAGGGAAATCCGCGTATCGATGAGATAATACTTCAGCCGTCACTTTCAGCAGTTCTGGAAAAGGAAGACGTGCTCGTCGTTATTGCACGAGACGGGGACATCGATTCGCTGCAAGGAGAATGACATGGTTCTCATAAAAAAAGCATTTTTTTACCTTACGTTTTTTCTCACCTGTTCCCTTCTGATACTGCTCGGCGTGGAGAATTATCTGACTATGAGCGGGGGAGGGGTGGCCGGAGTGCTGCAGGTAAAGTACCAGGCCGAAAACGCCGTTTTTATCAGCATAATCGCTGTATTGATCGTTGCCGTGCTCTATCTTATCATGGGCAGGAAAAACGTTCAGGTGTTTCGGGAGCTTGACAAGATATCACAGCTCTCACGTCAGGGAAGGTACTATTCGGGAGATTACATGCGACGCCTCGGCAAGCTCGGTGAGCGCATCAACACTCTCTTTTTCGAGCTCAACAGAATGAACGAGGCGAAAAGCCTCAAGATCGGTGTGCTTTCCGGGGTGAACCGATTTCTGCTGGAGCATTGTGAGCTTCGGCTCTGTATAAACGATGTTCAGGGAACAATTCAGTACTGCAGTAAAAGGTTTGCCGATGGTTTGGGTTCTGGTATGAACGAATTCCAGGGGAAAAATATAGTCGATATTGTTCGGGGTTTACCCTTCGAAGAGCTCATACGCGATATCGGTCGAAAACGGGAGGGATTGTCTGCAGGCAAAGTACACCTTGAGTCAGGAGAGAAGTATTTTGATGCCATGCTCGAGCTCTTTCCCGTACTGAATGCCAAAAACGAACTCGATCTTGTTATATGTACGGCGGAGCGGGAAAGCGTGCTTTCCGACATGGCCCAGAAAGCAGAACAGGTGCAGGTGCAGGTTTCGAGGGTTGGGAAACGGTTCAAAAACGTGCTGAAAGGAAAAAAGAAAAAATGAATTGGGCCAATGGGGCGAAAAGTGTGTTCGCAATGCCGGTGGCATGCACCAGAAATGGAGGAGTAAATGAAGGGGAGGATAATCGCCGCAACCATGGGGGACCCTTCGGGCATCGGACCCGAGATAGTGCTCAGGGCATGCGCTTCGGAAAGGGTCAGGGCAAAGGGGACCTGTGTCGTGATCGGTGACATGGCGGTAATGGAAGCGGTACGGAACAGGCTTGGTATGGATATTGCCGTCAGTCGGGTTCGGAATGTCGAAGAGGCTTTTCATCCAGGAAACGTCGTTTCGGTGTTCGACATGGAAATTGTGCGAGATGTTTCTTCACTCCTGGTTGGAGAAGTATCTGAGCTTGGCGGCAGGGCCGCAGTTTCTTATATACGCAAGGCGGCAGATCTTGCCCTGGATGGAAAGGTTGACGGGATTGCTACCGCGCCGATAAACAAGGAGGCGCTTCAAAAGGCGGGGTTTTCTTATATTGGCCATACCGAGATGCTCTCGAGCATGGCAGGCTCCTCAGACAGCGTTACCATGTTCATGGTCGACAGGCTCAAGATATTCTTCCATACACGGCACATCTCCCTCAGAAAGATGATAGAGGAATTGAACATCACGGGAGTAACAGACAGTATTCTTCTTGCAGATACCTGCCTGCGCTCTCTTGGATACGCAAAAAGAAGGCTTGCCCTTGCAGCGCTCAATCCCCATGCTTCCGACGGCGGGCTTTTCGGCAGAGAAGAGGCGGAGGTTCTTGTGCCCGCCTGTGAGGCTGCGCGGGAGAGAGGAGCGAATGTCGATGGGCCTGTGCCGGCGGACAGTGTTTTTCACCGTGCACTCGAAGGAGAGTTCGACGGGGTTTTATCCCTGTACCATGACCAGGGACATATTGCGGCAAAGACGTATGATTTTTACCGCACCGTGAGCGTAACCCTCGGCCTGCCCTTCATCAGAACCTCCGTCGACCATGGCACGGCATTCGATATTGCCTGGAAAGGAACGGCAAATCCGGCGAGCATGGAGGAGGCAATTATCTCCTGTTTCGACCTCGCGCAAAAATACGTACCCTTTACGTAACTTCTTGCCAGTTTACTGCCAGATACTCGGCCGTATGTAGACGTATTCTACTGAAATGTAATTAAGTATGATGTCCCCAAAATTATCTCGTAGCAGTGGCAACACTGCCAAAACGTTAATATCTCAAAACAGGATTTTTTCTAGACCTTTAATACTATAATTAATTATTGACATAATGTAATTAGGGTATATAGTGATTGTCATGTGGACCGCGTGTTATCGTAAAATGATGACATCTCACTAAATTTTCTGTCAAAAGGGGGTTAAGATGAAAAGATACGGTATTATCGCTCTTGTAGCGATTTTTTTGGTGAGCGTGTTGCTCCTCATTAGCTGCAGTGGAGGTGGAGATAACAGTGGAAGTGTAGGGGGCACTATTAGCATTTATGTAAGCAGCGGTACAGGAAACGATTCAAACGATGGCACAATGGGTGAACCGCTTGCAACCATACAGGCGGCGCTTCAGATGAAGAGCAGTGAAGAGGCGCAATCTGCCAACATCCACGTTGCAAAGGGGACCTACAGTGTCACTAATGAAAGGCTCGATTTCGATAATGACGAGGTGTATGGAGGGTATTCCTCAGACTTCAGCAACAGAAGTATCACAACCTATCAAACAATAATCACCAACACCCAAACATCGGGAGAGTGGGTTCGCACCGTGTCGCTGGTTAACTCGACCATGGATGGTTTTACCATTGAAGGCGCGGATGTTTCGGGAAGCTCGCGTGCGGTAAGTATACAGGACAATGTCACCTTCAGTAACAACATGGTGTACGGCGGGGATGCCGCCGGAAACCCGGGGGATACAGAATGTATTAGTATGGGAGGTCAGGACAGCACGATTGAGAATTGTACCCTGTACAGCGGCGATACGGCCGTGGGTGCGACAACTGCACTGTTTATCGATAGTGTGACCGGGGAAACCGTGGTGGAAGGAAACGATATTTACGCTGGGCAGGGGATTGACTGCGGCGGTATCGGACTACAGGGAAGCGACTCGATAACCGTACGGGACAACTTCATCTACGGTGGTTACGGTGACTTCAATGACGGAAACAGTGGTACAACCGGCATAAGAATAAATAGTTCAAGTGGTGTAGTTGAAAACAACACTATAACTGGCGGTGAGAACGGTAATATGGCAACGGGAATATTTATCGGGTTAGCGTCAGATATGTTTATACGGAACAACCTTGTGTACGCAGGAGATCCGACCAGCGGATCCCGGGGGATAGAAGTTAGGGACTCTTCGACCGGATACATCGTGAACAACACTATAGACGGTGGAGCAGGCAACGGTGCATACGGTATAGTGCTCAGCCTTGGAGCCAAGCCGGATATACGGAACAATATCGTCTTTATCTCAGGCGGCAGTGCTCCGTACTGCGTCTACTGCGCGGATACTACGGCGTACCCCGATAACTTGATTGCAAATGATCTCTGGAGTACCGGCGGCGCTACCTATCTATATTTCAATGGCAGCGACTATTCGTCGCTTGGAGATGGAAGCGGTGTCAATGCTCTGAGCTTTGCCGGTGGAAACATCGATTATGATCCGGTATTTACAGACCCTGACGGTACTGACAACGATGTGACAACAATAGATGACAACGACTGGCATCTTACTGCAGGCTCTCCTGCTGAGGTGAAGGGTGGCGGGTCGACCTTCTTCAACGGTCAGTTCAACTACGACCGGGACGACAACCCGCGGGACGGAGCCTGGTCAATTGGAGCCTATGAACAGGATTGAGTTCGGTGCATGTCCCCGGCGGTTATATTTCCACGTAGTTGCAGGTGTGTGTTTTTTCTATAAACCACGTGCCTGTAATGCTGAATCTATTAATTTAAACAATCATTCTTGAAACGCGTGCTGATGAACAGAGTAATACAGAAACAGGAAGGGGTGTACGTTATCTGCCATTAACCTTTGCGTCGGCGGTGTAGTCGACTCCCGGCATGCCGAATCCGTGATGAAATTCATCCCGGAACCCCTGTATATCAGAAAACTCCTCGATATTCTCAGAATTAACTTTCTGCCAGAGCTCATATTTTCGGTTCGATGATCATAAAACAGCGCACCTCTACGTAGTGCCGAATATTTCTGGATTGACAATATATCTAGGCCTGTGGCCGGTCAGCACGCGGAGGAGCTCATCCATCCCCTGTTCCATATCTTTTTTAAAGCTCTCCTCCGAATACCACGCGATATGGGGCGTAATAATCGCGTTATCAAAAGACAGCAGCGGGTTGTCTTTGGCGGGCGGCTCCTTTTCGAGCACATCTATACCTGCGCCTGCGATTTTCCCCTGCCTGAGCGCATCGCACAGTGCGTCCTGGTCGATAATGGCACCACGCGCAGTGTTCACAATAACCGCATTCTCCTTCATGAGGCCAAACGCCTGTGCGTCGATCATGTGGCGCGTCTCCGCGGTGAGAGGTGCATGGATGGTAATATAGTCCGCTTCTCGGAGGAGATCCTCGAGTTCGTATCTGCGCCCAACACCGGTCAGCATGAAAATGTCATCATCGACATAGGGATCGTACGCAATAACGCGCATACCGAAACCCTTTGCCTTGGGAACTATGTTGCGCCCGATCTTTCCAAGGCCGATGATCGCAAAGATTTTATCTCTGTAGTTGAATATCGGTTTCGTATATTTGTATTCCCAGCTTGCATTCCGTGTATTCGGAATGATCTGTTGTATCTTCCTGGCGAGAGACAGTATGAGCGTCATTGCATGGTTGGCCACATCATCTGTGCAGTATGAGGGCGTATTGCATACGGGAATTTTTTTTCTTGTTGCCGCCGTGAGGTCGACACAGTCATAGCCGACCGAAAGCGTTAGTATAAGCTCGCATTTTTCCATACTGTTTATGATATCCGGGTTTATGTTTCTCGCAATCAGAACGACGGCTGAAGCCTCCCTCACTTCTTTTTTGAGGTCATTGTCGTTTTCACTTTGAACGTACGCGATTTTCAGATCCGCTTCTGATGCCCGCTTTTCGAAGTATTCGAAGTTTTTAAACTTTAAGAATAGCCGATCTCCGGTAAATACCACCTTCTTCATCAGGATTCTCCAGTGCCAGACAGGTTTTCTATAATATAGTACATTAGCCCGCTTGATCAAATAAATGTCTGACGGGAAAATGAAAACAGGCCCGGCGTATTTTCTGAAGCGATGGCAGTACCGCTCACAACCCTTTATATTTTCATCTCTATGGATATGCACGAGCAGGGCGAAACATATAAGGATTAATTATAGTTCTATATTAATTATAAGTATTTTTTTTATTTGCGCTCCGTACCCTTCTTTACCTCCAGTTAAATCTGCGTTACTCTTGTATCAGTAAAATTCGACAGGAGGTTGTTATGAGAAATTCGAAAGGATTGGTAGTTGGCTTCATAGTATGTGCCATGCTTTTATCCGCCGCTTCTACTATGTTTGCCGCAGGTGAGCGTGAAGAGGTGGAGAAATATCCAGCACAGAACATCGAGTATATAATACCGTTCGATCCGGGCGGACAATCGGATATAACGGCGCAGTTTCAAAAAGAAAACCTGCAGAAGAATCTCGGCGTCAATGTAATCATCAAGTATATGCCGGGTGCGGGCGGTGCCGTTGCATGGTCCAGCCTGGTGAAGGACAAACCGGACGGCTACACCATATGCGGAAACAATATTCCCCATATTATCATTCAGCCGCTGGTAAGGGACAATGCTGGGTATGAAACGGACCAGCTCGTGCCCGTGTACATGTTCGAGACGACCCCCATTGGTCTCGCCGTGCTAAAGGACAGCAGGTTCAAAACTCTGGCGCAGTTCATCGACTATGCGAAGGTACACCCGGGCGAGATTACAATCGGCGGTTCAGGTACCCACAGCGGGCACCATCTCGCGCTGTTGCAGCTTCAGAAGCTTGCCGGTGTAGAGTTCACCTACATTCCGTCGACAGGCGCCGCTCCGTCCGTTGCCAATTTCCTCGGCGGCCATACCGGGGCCCTGTTTGCAAATTCCGACGATCTCGTTCTGCACAGGGACAAGATCAACATTCTCGCGATTGGAACCGAGAGGAGATTTCTGCCCCATCTTCCGGATGTACCGACATTCATGGAGCTCGGGTACGATATGACGGCAGGTATTGACCGCGGTGTGTGCGTACCTCCGGGAACGCCGGACGAGGTGATCAAGCGGCTCGAGGACGCATTCGAGGCGGTGTGTAAAAGCCCGACATTCATGAACAAGATGGAAGAGCTCGGTTTTCTCGTGCAGCAGATAAGGTCAAAGGAGTTTAAGGCGTACATCGAGAAGAAAAAGGTTGTGTACACCGAGATTCTGAAGGGACTCGGCGTCATTTAGTACAGGGTGTTATTATCCGGACGCAACGCGTCCCTATGTGATGGCAGGATATCTTTTCACATGTTCAGCGCGAATGTTGTATGAGAGAAGGTACGGGAATCTGATATGAACGTAAACTTGATGTCGTCCTTCATCGCCATCTTCTATCCTATGAACCTGCTTTTCATCATTCTCGGGGTTGGTTCCGGTATTATAGTAGGAGCCCTTCCCGGCCTGACCGCGACAATGGCAATCGCGCTTCTCGTACCCTTTACCTTTGCCATGGCGCCGATTCACGGGCTCGTGCTCCTCGGTGCAATATACTGTGGCGCAATATACGGCGGCTGTTTCTCCGCCATACTCATAAACACGCCGGGCACGCCATCCGCTATCGCCACCACGTTCGACGGCTACCCTCTCGCAAAGAAGGGAGAAGCGTACAGGGCGATTGTTACGGCCACTGTTTCGTCGGTTGTCGGCGGACTCATCGGCGTGCTCTTTCTCATATTCCTGTCGCCCCCGCTTTCCAGAGCGTCACTCAAGTTCGGCCCGCCCGAGTTCTTCTGGCTCACTACCTTCGGGCTTACAATTATTGCCACCCTAGCATCGAAGTCCATTCTCAAGGGGCTGATAGGCGGCGCTTTCGGTCTTCTGATTAGCACAATCGGTATCGCGCCGATAGGCGGGAGCGTCCGTTTTACCTTCGGGACCGTGAGCCTGCAGGAGGGTATTGGCCTTATTCCGGCGCTGATCGGATTTTTCTGTATTCCTGAAGTATTAGGTATGATCGAGAGGAAAGAAAAGCACTACCACGTTATTACCTACAGAAAACAAAAAAATGTAGTCCTTAACGTACTGCGCAAGCTCCTTAAAAAACCGGTGCTCGTTATCAGGTCCGCGGTTATAGGCACCATTGTCGGGATCATTCCCGGTGCAGGCGGAAATATTGCGGGACTGGTATCGTACAACGAAGCAGTTCGCGCCTCAAAGTACCCGCAGAAGTTCGGAAGGGGGATTGTCGACGGTGTCATTGCATCCGAAACTTCGAATAATGCAGAGGTTTCAGGCTCACTCATACCGCTTCTGACTCTCGGTATACCGGGTGCACCGCCTGCAGCCGTGCTCCTCGGCGCCCTCCTGCTGCAGGGCATGCGGCCGGGCGCGGACCTGTTTACGGTTCATGCGGGTATCATATACACCTTCATATTTTCACTGATACTTTCGAATTTGCTGATACTGCCCATGGGAATATACAGCGGCAAACTGGTATCGAAGCTCATCACCAATATACCGGTCGCATTCCTCGCCCCCTTTGTTGTTTTTCTGAGCATAATCGGGTCGTACTCTATTCACAACAATATCTTCGATGTATACGTAATGCTCTTCTTCGGCATTGTCGGGTATGTGGGAAAAAAGGTCGGTTTCGGACCGGGTCCCATCGTGCTCGGACTGATTTTGGGGAATATCTGCGAGCAGGGACTGGTGCAGTCGATTCTGATGGGCAAGGCTGCGGGCTCGATTGTTTCGATTTTTTTTACCCGCCCTATTTCTATCGTTCTGATTTTTCTCACCGCGGTTTCGGCATGCTGGCCGATTTTGAGAAAGTATCTGGCTGAGGCAAAGAAGAAATGAAAAATGCGGACAGAATTTCATCGATTGCCATTCTCGGCCTCTGCGCATACTTCTGGATAGAGTCGAGGCGGTTTACAATGTTCGGCTTACTGTTTCCGCAGGCGGTTGTCATTGCTCTCGGTCTCCTTGCCCTTGCGCTTCTGATCGTGAGCTTTTTCAGAAAACGGGAAAAGGTGAAGGCCTTAGAACAAACCGGCGTGAAGTATCTCAATATCATTGCTGCCGGGCTTCTGTTAATTGCCTGGACGTTTTTCATCAAGCTTCTCGGTTTCGTGGTAACGAGCGCCGTCTTTTTTTCAGTCATTGCGATCATGTTCGACAGCAGGAAAAAAACCGCCCTGTACCTGCTGAAAAAGATCGCGGTCGTGGTTGCCACGGTCGGATTTTTCTACCTCTTTTTTTCGAAGCTGCTTCTCGTTCCATTTCCAAGAGGCGTGCTTTTTTGAACGATATTGTCGCCGATTTATTATACGTCACCAAACAGGGTATGACAAATCCTGGTGCTTGTGCCGGCGACATGATGAATAAAAAGTGCGTCTGTTGCGTTGAGAAGGGGATCAGATCTTTAAAAAATACTGTGTACAGCCGGGATTCAGAAATCTTTCCTCGCCTTTCAGGGACGCCTGATTTTTATGAACTGTTCTGTCTGCTCTTTTATTGCGCGCTCCACCGGGAGGCGTTCATGGAGCTTGCCCCGTAAAAACCGTCTATGCCGATGCAGGTTTTGATGATGTACTAGGCATCCTCAGGTTCGGCAATCGGCCCACCGTGACAGAGAAAAATGATATCATCGCGCACGGTTTTTGCCCCTATCGAACCTGAAACGGTTGTGCCCATATGGGCAACGATGATATCGGCTCCCGCCTTGGCCATTTGCGTTGCATCTTCTGTGTTGAAAACATAGGGTGTGGTGAGCAGGTTGATATCGCGGGCCATTTCTGCACGGGTGACATCGGGCTGGAAGCAGGGTGTATCGAGAATACCGACATCGATAACAAGGGTTTTGTACCCTTTTTCTTCTATGCATCGTTTTATGTGTTTATAAGAAAAGAGGAAAAAATAGCCGACTGCTCGCACTAAACGCGAACAAGTGCGAGATAATTTCTCGCACTCGTTAGTTCAAGAAAAGGTGATAAATTCGTTAATTTTCATAATATATAGATTTAGTAAATAGATGCTTATTTGGCACATATTTTGCCCTTATATACCTTGGAAGTGGCGTAAGTCCCTGGCGGGACCGAATATCATAAAGTAACTTCGCGAGAAGTTACTTAGAAGGGGGTATATATGTCTAAATTGGAAGATGTAATGAACAGGAAGATCGTGCGAAACATTTTCAATCACTACACCACATCAGGGCAAGAGAGAATCGACGAGCTTTTCGGCGCGGCGAAGGAACGTTCCCTGAAGGCGGCAATCGGCCGAATGCCGGTAAAGGCAGCGTTGAATATCGGGATGAAAAAAATCGGAGTCAACCAAGATATGAAAGACGTTTTTTTCACTAGCCCTTTCAATAAGCAGATGGTATTGAACGTCATGGCCACAATCGGAAAATACGGATTGAAGCAGCCGTTTCGATTCGATGCGCCGCTTGTTGTTGTCTGGAACTTCACCAATGTATGCAACCTCAGATGTCGGTACTGCTACCAGAGTGCGGGCAAGCCTGCACCGGATGAGCTCAGTTTCGAGGAGAAGATCGACCTTGTTAACCAGATGGTCGATGCCCATGTTGCCTTTGTCGCTTTTTCAGGGGGCGAGCCAATACTGGGTCCGCGGTTCTGGGATGTGCTGCAGTATGCGAGCAGGTTCTTTCATACGAGCATTGCAACTAACGGCACCCTTTTAGGGAACAAAGACCTGGTAACACGTATCGCGGACTGCGGTGCGCGAAACGTGTTTGTAAGCCTTGACGGCGCAACAGCCGAATCACATGATTTTATTCGTATAGAGGGGAACTTCAACAGGACAATCGCCGGAATAAAGAATCTTGTGGGAAATGAGCACCTGCACGTTGGAATAAACATGGTAGTGACGAAAAGAAACTACAATGAGGTGGGAAAGGTGCTCGAGGTTGCGCTGGACCTGGGGGTAAACTCGTTCAGCCATTACAACTTCATTCCCACGGGCAGAGGTAAGGAGGATTTTGATCAGGACCTCACTCCTGAGCAGAGGGAGGATTTGATGAACCTCCTCTATGAATGGCACTCGAATCGCAGGAGCACAGGATTAAATATTGTCAGCACATCTCCGACCTTTGCACGGGTGATCTATGAACGGTCACAAGGCAAAACAGCTGGGTTATTTCATTACACCTCAGACAAAGCCGACCAGGTTGCAGGAATTATCGAATACGCCGGAGGATGCGGTGCCGGCAGGGTGTATGCCGCCATGCAGCCGAACGGGCTCATGAGTCCCTGCGTATTCATGCCTGATGTGATAATCGGAGACATCAGGAAGCAGAGGTTTGTTGACATCTGGCGGGACTCGGAAATAAGCAAACAGATGTGCGACCGCGACAGTTTCGCGTTTAGCTGCCCGTATAAGACAATCTGCGGCGGTTGCAGGGCACGGGCGCATGCATACGGAAACATACTCGGTCCTGATCCAGGATGCCTCGTTTACAAGGAGCTGAATGAGAAAACAGTACCAGAGATAGGTAAAAACAGGATAGAAGAAAACCTCGTTGAAAGTATTGCCTGATAGAAATTTTCTCTAGAAATTGTTCACCACGGTCATCAGAAAAATAATGTTGATTGTATGCAGCGGCTCAACTGTCTGCTAAAAAAACTCTCCTGTAATTTCCCTCTCATCTCGAAACATAGATGGAAGCATGTAAGAAGTGCCTTCAGGTCAAGAACTTTTAAAAGAATTTGAAGCTCAACATGCTTTAGTATGGTACAATTAATTACCATTAGTTCGGGAGGGTCGATATGAATCTCTGGGAACCAAAAAAAATTCTGGATGACCAAGAGTACCGCTGGAAAATCGGGCTTCTCGATCTCTGGATAAAACCGATGAAGATGGAGTGGCTTGTCGGGTATGAGTACACCGCTGATAACAGTGACGTGGCTGTCATCGGGGGGCCTTCGCAAAAACCCGAGTCTGTACAGTGGAGCAGGTTCATTTTTTCTGGTGCGACGAATTACGTTCAATTATCTCCGGTAATGCCCGACAGGGCGGTTGTTGTGAGTGCGGAATTGCCGGTCAAGATACTGCCGAAAAGCAGTGCGCAGTTTTTTATCCGTATTCCCGTCTGGGTCAGGGTAAATGCGGGAAATAAGATGGATACACTTCTTTGTGAAATCCCGAGCATGCAGCTTTCAAACAGCTGGTTTGGTGATGTGATAAACGGAGAACTCTGTTACAGTATTGATACCCATGCACGGTATGATGTTGATCCAGCACAGAAATATTCCGGATATGCTGTGTGCCCTGTCCTGATTCACAACGATTCATTGGGGCAGATTGATTTTCAACAGATCTGTGTCCATGTCGAGCATTTGAGGGTATTCGCCGGATCCGAAAAACTCTGGACAAACGAAGTTACTATCCGTTTTTTCAGCAACGAACAGCCGAGTCAGGTAACTTTTTCGGAGAAAAAACCATCGTGGGAAGGGGGATGCAAACTTATTTCAGGCGAACGTGTACCGGTAACAAAAAGCCTTTTAAAGAAGAGCTTTAGTATATTGAGATATATTACGTCATTTGAATAGGAGGTATAAATATGGCCGATATTTTTTCCTTTAACATGAATACACTGCTGAGCGGCGAAACACTTATGACCGGTTTACGGGTTATCGTTATTGCCATTGCTGGGTTTATTCTTTTAAAAGTGCTCACCTTTATGACGGGAAGGGCGGTCAAGAAAAGACTGTCCCCGCATTCGGCAATGCTCGTTAAAAAGGCCATTTTTTATACCGGTGCATTTATAATTCTTGTGACTGTTTTACGGCAGCTCGGTTTCAAGCTCACCGCCCTGCTCGGGGCTGCCGGTATCGCGGGTATTGCGCTCGGGTTTGCATCACAGACCAGTGTTTCCAACATTATCAGCGGTATTTTTCTCATTTCTGAAAAACCGTTTGCAGTGGACGACATAATAAAAGTGGGTGACACGACGGGGATTATTTTATCAATCGATCTTCTATCCATCAAAATAAGGACTTTTGACAATATGTTTATTCGGATACCGAATGAAACGTTGATCAAAACTGCGGTCACCAATGTCACCAGATTTCCAATCAGGCGGCTCAATATCGATATCAGTATCGCCTACAAAGAAGACCTCGACAGGGTGAAAGAGATACTTCTGGTGATTGCCAAAGAGAATCCGTACTGCCTGGATAACCCCGAGCCGCTTTTTGTAATCAAGGAGTTTGGCACCAGCGGTGTAGAACTGCTTCTCGGGCTGTGGTTTGTAAAAACCGATTACCTGCAGCTGAAAAACTCGGTTATGCTGACGATAAAAAAACGATTTGATGAGGAGGGTATTGAAATACCTTTTCCGCATATGAGCATCTACTCGGGAACAGTAACCAAACCATTTCCCGTTCATATCGTCGAAGATGTATACAATGATGTTGTTACAGTTGCGAAAAAAGGAAAGTGAAAATTACTGCTGTTAAGGAGGAAAGAAATGGGAGGTTTGAAGGAACGGTTTTTTGGTAAAAAAACGAAAAAGGTCGGAAGCCCTCCTGGATCGTTTGTGTATACCGGTGAGAAGAGAGCCGAAGAGGTACGGATTACGGTTTTCGACTACGACCGGAACAATTTTGTAGAGGAGAAATACTCAACGGCAGAAAATTGCGGACGATTCAAAGACACAAAAACCCTTACCTGGATTAATATTGACGGACTGCACGATCTTGAGATTATCAAGACGATAGGCCTTCAGTACGATATTCATCCGCTCATACTCGAAGATATCCTCGATGTCGACCAGCGACCAAAAATGGAAGATTTCGATAAACGCATCTATGTTGTGATGAAGATGCTGTCGTACGATGAAAATACCGAACGTATAAACAGTGAACAGGTCAGTATAATCCTGGGTAAAAATTTCGTACTCTCGTTTCAGGAGAAACCGGGTGACGTGTTTGACGGTATAAGAGACAGAATACGAACCAGCAGGGGTAGAGTTAGAGAGATGGGCCCGGATTATCTTGCCTATATTTTGATAGATACGATGATCGACAACTATTTTATTATCATCGAAAAAATGGGGAACAGGTTGGAAATTCTTGAGGAAGACATTTTGAACAACCCCTCTTCTTCTAATGCATCCGCTTCCATACATGTGTTAAAACGGGAGCTGATTTTTCTCCGGAAATCTGTGTGGCCATTGCGAGAGCTGATTTCGGGACTGGAGCGGAGTGAGTCTGATTTGATAACGAAACCCGTGCAGCCCTTCTTACGCGATGTATACGAGCATACGATCCATATTATCGATTCAGTTGAATCTT
This sequence comes from uncultured Spirochaetota bacterium, assembly GCA_964525675.1. Taxonomy (GTDB): domain Bacteria; phylum Spirochaetota; class B62-G9; order B62-G9; family DRHN01; genus CAYSRJ01. Next base: position 36,494 of record CAZGJW010000001.1, on the reverse strand, counting down.
TCAGGGATATGATATCAGGAATGCTCGATATTTACCTTTCAAGTTTGAGCAATCGTATGAATGAGGTGATGAAAGTCCTGACTGTGATTGCAACGATTTTCATACCGCTTACATTTCTTGTAGGTGTGTACGGGATGAATTTTACACATATGCCGGAATTAGGCTGGCGCTGGTCATATCCAGTTGTGTGGGGTGTTATGGCTGGTCTCGGAATTATTATGTTTATACTGTTTAAAAGAAAAAGGTGGATATAGTTCCATCTGAAATTAATACATCTCTTCGTTGTGTGCCCGTTGCAACATGAAAATTGAAATTTTATTTTATCTTTGTTATTTTTAATATATATTTTTCTCTGCAATCCTATTCTTCTACAGGAGGAGATAAAGGCACATGGATACTGATAAGAAGATTGAAGAGTTAGAGAGAAAAGTTAAAAACTATGAAAAGAAACTCTCAGAAATGGAGCGAAGGATTAAAAAGGTCGAATCGCGTTTAAAAAAAGAGACATAAAGTAATAAGGTTTACCGGTTCAGGTCAATGAGCTTAATAATAAGGATAGTTTTATGTTAGAATTTCACAGCGGTCGGCATGCGGTAAACCAGTTTGCCTGCAGGAACCCATGACGCTCAACTACATTCATATACAGACAATAATAATTCTCCTCAACCTTACCCTGGGGTATATTGTCTGGACGTACAACTCGAAGAGCAACCTGAACAGAATACTCACCCTGATAATTTTGTGTATCCTGCTTATCGATGTGAGCCTATTGTTCAACCTGAAGACCGGAGAGCATAGGTATCTCAAGGCAACGATTGTGTTGGGGTCGCTTGGCCTGTCTTTTTTTCCTCCGCTTCTCTATTCTCTCTCTCTCTTCTATCCGATAGAAAAATCTTTTCGAAAATACCATCTTTTTTCTCTGTACAGCATCTCACTTTTGTTTTCTGTTCTCATTACCTTTACCTTCCCGGAAGCCTACATCGGTGAAAAGATCGTCATACCGTCGGACATACAGAACATTTCATTAAAAAATCTTCCGTTTGCATTCGTGTTCCTTTACTTCCTTCTGTCGTCCTACTCCATTGTTCTGCTTGTTCTTACAACAAAAAATCTGGCGCGCTCATTCAGAGAAGATATAATTTCTTATGAAAAACTCACGGTAAAACTGCTCATCGTAATCGGCCTGCCTCTCGCATACCTGCTTTCACTCGTCAGTGTCATCAATTATTTCTTTTATATCCCCTTTCCCTGGATCGGGATTCTGCTTGCAGTTTTTACCTTTTTTGTGGTGCTGCTCATATTCAGGTTTCATCTTGTCGACGTCAAGAGACTGATAAACGGCATAATTTTCTTTCCCTCCCTGATTGCCATTCTGGTATTTATCTATATCTTTTTTATTCTGAAAAACCAGCAGAAGATCGCCAATGCCTTCACCCTTCCGGTAAGTGTCACCCTCGTTATAGAAGTATTCGTCATTTACATGATGGTTTCAACCTTCAGGCGTCTGCTGGATATTCCTTTTCTAAAAAGGAGCTTTGCCAGGGTATCGGGATTACGTACGGTTGATACGGAAACCCTCTCGTATCTTTCCTATGCACGAACATTGAAGGGGCTTTCACGGCGGCTTAAAACTGTCTTTCACCGGTACAATAAGCCGGATGATGTGCATCTTTTTCTTCTGGACAACGATCGGAGTGAGTACCGGTGCGTTGAAGACAGCGGTATGCCGGTACTTAAAAAATCGAGTGATGTAATAAAGGTGGTGAAACGGCTTGATAGGGGTATTACCCTCGAAGAGCTGCTCCTCTTTATAAATAAACGCCGTGAAATCAGATCTTTTCATGAGGCGGGTGTGGACCTCGTCATTCCGGTTAACAGGGGAGATGATATTATCGCGCTTATTCTGCTGCCTAAAAAAGGAATATTTCAGAGGTGGAGTTATGAGGATATCGCTTCTCTGGATTATATCAGGGTCATGCTCCCGTCTCTCATCGATCGCTGTGTCATGTATGAGAGCGAACGGGAGATCGAGAAGCATCAGCACAGAATGGAACAGCTTATGGTTATGGGGCAGATGTCCTCAGGACTTGCCCATGAAATACGAAACCCTCTCTCAATCATATCGACCTCTGTCGAAACCATGATGCGGGAGGATATCGATGAGGAAGATAAAAAAAAGATGCTGCGCTACATCCAGGAGGAGACAGACCGGATTAATGTGCTCGCAACCAGGATGCTGAGTATCGATTTTCAAAAAAAGCCGGAACTCGAAAGAATAGACATTGTGGCTTTTTTTCAAAAGCTTAAAGATTTTCTACGTTTTAAATTAAAGGAGAGCAATATTTCTTTTGAAATAGTGAACGAGAAGCCTTATTTTGTCGTCTCCGATTCTACAATTCTATTTCAAATACTGCTCAACCTCGTATTAAATTCTATAGAAGCAGTTGGAGATGGGGGCGCCATAACGCTCGATTATACATACGACGAAAGTTCTGTTTCAATAGTTATAAGCGATAACGGCCCGGGCATTCCTCCGCGTGCAAGAGGCAAGATATTCGATCCTCTCTTCACGACCAAAAAGCAGGGGACCGGGCTCGGCCTGGCCGTAACGAAAAAACTTATTGAAAATCTTTTCGGAAGCATTACCCTGCTGCCGTCTAAAAAGGGAGCCCGTTTTAAGTGCACAATCCCTCAATCGCCGACTCAGGATCAAGGCAATGAAAAATAAAATGGAACCGGTGATATACATCATTGAAGATGAGGAAAAGATGCGGGATATACTCAGAATAAATCTATCCAGCCGGTATGTATTACACCTTTTCAAAGACGCTGAAAGCGCTTTCAATAACCTTAAAGAGCACCGTCCGGATATTATTGTGACCGATGTTCACCTGCCTGGAATGGACGGTATCGAGTTCATGGATATAGTGAAGGAGATAAATCACGATATTCCGTTTATCGTATTCACCGGATACGGAAGTATCAACCATGCTGTTGACACAATCAAGAGAGGCGCGTTTGATTATCTTGCGAAACCGATAAAAATAGAAGACCTGATGAGATCCATAGAACGCGCCCTTTCATACATTGAGGTTTCCAGAAGCGATGTCAGGGTTGAAGACCGGTATAAAGTTTTTATTGACGAAAATGAGACGGAATTCATTACGCGGGACCCGGCAACGATTCAGATGCTCCAGCTTGCGCAGAAGGCGGCGACATTTGATTCACCGATTGTTATATACGGAGAAACAGGTACAGGGAAAGAGATTATTGCCCGGTATATTCACGAAAAGTCGGGAAGAACAGGCCCCTACGTTCAGCTCAACTGCGCCTCGATTCCGAGGAACCTCCTCGAAGGGGAGTTGTTCGGGTACAAAAAAGGGGCATTCACAGGCGCAGTACGAGACTATACGGGCAAGATTGCCTATTCTGATGGCGGCACCCTGTTTCTCGATGAAATAGGAGAGCTCCCTCTCGAGCTGCAGGCAAAACTGCTCAGGGTTCTGGAGATACCCGAATACTATCCGATCGGAAGCAATGAAAAAAGGCGCATCGATCTGCATCTTGTTGCAGCGACGAATAAAAACCTGAGAAAGATGATTGATGAAGGCTCTTTCAGAAATGACCTGTACTACAGAATAGCGGTTGTGCCCATTTCGATCCCACCTCTGCAGAACAGGAAATGCGATATCATTCCACTCGTGGAATACTTTTTGAAACAAAAGAATGCCGAACTCGTCCTCTCTCCTGAGGCAAAGCTGCAGCTTTTCAAATACAGATGGCCCGGTAATGTTCGGGAGCTGAAAAATGTAATAGAACGTTCAATACTTATGGCTGAAGACGAACGTGTGGTCAACAGGATCATGATCGACATTGATCTGTATGAGTCAAAGGAAGAGACTCCGCAATACAACGCTGAAGATATTCCCGGTACATGGGAGGATTTTAAAAAGTACAAATCCGGGGTTCTCAAAGAGAGGAAAAAACAGCTCGAGAAACTATTTATCGAAAAGCTTCTTATTAAAAACGGGGGAAATGTAAGTGTGAGCGCGAAGAGTGCCGGACTTGACAGGAGACAGTTTCAGGATATAATAAGAGCGCTCAATATCGATGTTTCGATTTTCAAATCTTTTTGACGCGCCGGATGACCTCACGCACCTCTTCGGCCGAGCTGCATTGGAGTGCCGTTTTTGCCAGATGTTTTGCATCCGCGGCTGCTATTTTCCTGATTTCTGATTTTATACGGGGGATAGATGATGGGTTCATGCTGAGCGCATCGATGCCGAGTCCGAGAAGCACGGCAACTGCCTCCGGGTCGGCTGCGATCTCCCCGCATACACTCACCGATATACCTGCTTTTTGTCCTGCAGACACGGCACATTCAATCATGTAGAGCAGTGCCGGGTGCAGTGCGTCGTTCAATGGTGATACATCGGGATTCGTCCTGTCCGCTGCCAGTGTGTACTGGCAGAGGTCGTTCGTTCCAATACTGAAGAAGTCGGATTCACGGGCGAGCGGTTCGGAAATAAGCGCTGCTGCGGGCACTTCAATCATTATTCCGAGCGCTGCTGACGGATCGAACTGCCAGCCTTCCTCTTTGAGCTCTTCCTTTGCTCTGGCAAGTATATCCTTTGCAGTGCGCACCTCATAAACCGATGTAACCATGGGAAGCATAATTTTCATTGAGTGTCCGGCAGTTGCTTTCAAAACGGCGCGAAACTGGGTTTTCAAAATATCTGGACGGTCAAGAACAAGACGTATACCCCTTTTGCCGAGGGCAGGGTTGTCTCCAGCTTTAGCATAGAGAAAGAGTAGCGGTTTGTCACCCCCTGCGTCGAGTGTTCTGACGGTAACCGGCAGTTTGTCGAAGGCATCGGCGATAGCGGTATACGCCTCGACCTGCTCGTCTTCTGCCGGCGGGTATTCGCGCTGAAGGAAGAGAAACTCCGTTCTGAGTACACCGATACCATCTGCGCCTTTTTCACGAGCAGGAATAGCCTCGTCAACAGAGCCGATGTTGGCGAGCACGGGAACTTTTTTCCCATCAGTCGAGACTGCCGCCTTACCGGCTTCTTTTTTTTCCAGTGCAATAGAAACCTGCCAGATTTTTTGTGCTTGTATGTACCGTGCGGTTTTTTTGGGATTTAAAATGAGTATGCCCGTGCCGGCGTCGAGCACCAGCGGTGTTTCATCGGGGATACTCATGATTTCTATCCCTGCAGCGGTGATTGCCGGTATATCGAGTGAACGGAGAAGGATCATTGTATGCGAGTTTGCTGTTCCGTATACTGTACAGACGCCGAGCGCTTTTTTTCGATCGAGTCCTGCAATATCTGAAGGAACGAGGCGGGCAGCAAGAATGATACAGGGGTGCGGCAATTCCAGATGAGGATGCCCTGCCTGTGAAAGTATATGAAGGACCTGTATTGAAATATCCTCGAGATCCGATTCCCGGGCGCGGATATAGGAGGAATCGTCGGCACGGTAGGACGCAAGGAGACTGTCCACGACAGCTTTCCATGCTTCCTCTGCGGTGCATGATGTGTTGAATATCGTTCTTTCTGCAAGCTCCAGCAGGGTGGGGTCACTGAGAGTTAAAATATGAGCGTCGAAGATAGATGCTTCATACTCTCCAGCCTCTGCCGCCATGCGTCTTTGTGAACGGGCAATCTGTTCACGGACGCTCTGCAGTGCGGCCTGCAGCCTGGCCCATTCGGTTTGCGGATTTTCAGGCATTCTTTCATCAGCCAGCTTAAAGACGGGACGGTAACGCATGGAAGGACCGATTGCGATACCCGGTGAGGCTGGAATACCATGAATCTGCACGCCCTTTTGAATGCTGGCGGGTGCGGTTTTATCCCTTTCTTTTTTTTCCTTCAGAGCAGCGGCCTCCCTTGAGCCGTCTTTCTCTTCTTTTTGACTATTTTCCGGTTTTTTCGTCGCCTCCTGACCGGGGGGTGTTCTCTCCTCCCCGAAGCCTGCTTCGACCAGGCTTTTCAAAGCAGTGAGCGCTGCATCTGCATCAGGACCCTTTGCAGATATGCAAATTTCATGGCTCCCGCGCATCCCGAGGGTCATCAGTGCATTGATACTCCGCGCACTCACGGGCCCGGTTTTGCGGGTGATGTTTTTCACGGTGATGTTCGCTCTGAACCCTGAAGCGGTGAGTACAAATTTCGATGCAGGACGTGCGTGAAAACCGAGCCCGTTTGGAACGGTCAGAATGATGCTTCTACCCCCGCCGCCTGCAGGAGGATGCGCAGCGGCTTCTCTCACGTCACCCTGTGTTTTTTGTGAAGTACCCCGGTGAAATTCGTTAATATCTCCGCTACCCGGACCCGGTGATTCAACGGATGTACCGGGTGCTTCGGCAAGCTGTGTTTGTTTTACGGAAAGTGCGTTTCGCGCTTCCCGGGCGACCTCAGCAAGTGTCCCGCCGCCTTCGGAGCGCACCGCTGCGGCAATAGTCCCTTCGACAAGCGGCGCCTCACAGAGTAACACCTTATTTCGTTTTTCTTCAGGCAAAAACTCCAGGGCCAGCCCTGCGCTGAGAAGGCTGCTTCCCATGTCCATCAGTACGAGCGTGCCGTCATCGCTGCACACGGACTCGATTGCTGCCGATATACGGGTTGCATCCGTACCGAATGGATGGTCTTTATCGTCTATGCCGCCTGCAAGTCCGATGGGGACACTGCCGCCAACCATCTGTTCGGCAAGTTCTTTTACGGCCTGCGCGAGTGCTGCACTATGGGTGACGAGTACGATACCGACCACTGCTTTTTCCCATACATCTTATCTTTCCGGCAACTCAACGCCCGCTGCCGACTATCACCAATAAAAAACAATTCTTCCCATGCGCTGTTCAGGAGGCCGCTTCATACAGGGCTTTCAGCAGGAGGTATGTCGAGGATGCCCCCGGGTCCTGATGGCCGATACTCCTTTCACCGAGATAGCTCGCCCGGCCCTTTCGTGCTGTCATTTCGATTGTTTTTTCCATCCCCCGCTGCGTCGCCTGCACTGCTTTATTCAACGCGTTGTATACCGATTCTCCGGCGTCTGCCGCTTCCTCGAGCGCCCTGACTGCCGGCATAAGCGCGTCGACTATAGTTTTATCGCCTTCCCGGGCTCGTCCTCTCCGAGCAAGTGCATCGGCACCTGCCTCGAAAGCAGCTGCGATGTCGCCGGTCGAAACCTGTGTCTTTCCAACGAACTTCACCGCGACAGTAATAAAAAAAGTTCCGTACAGCGGACCGCTCGCCCCCCCGACTGAAGAGATGAGTGCCATCCCTGTTTCGCGAAAAACCGTCGAAATATCTTGTTGTTCACCCGTCTCAAGTTTTTCCAGCACCTTCTTAAATCCTCGCTCCATATTGATGCCATGGTCACCGTCACCGATGGCGGCGTCAAGTTCGGAGAGGTAGCTGCTCTTATCTCTCATGACTGCGGCTGAACGCCTCAGCCAGTCGACTATCTGGTCTTTCGTTAGCATATGCTGTTCCTTACATGCCCCAGCGAAGTGACGGGGTGTGCACCGGCGCATCCCAGAGCTCAAGAAGCTCATCATCCATTTTGAGAAGAGTGATGGAACAGCCCTGCATTTCAAGTGAGGTGATATAGGGTCCAATCAGATTTCTGATGATGGTAAGGCCTCTGTCCCTGCAGATTTCTTCGAGCGTTTTGTACACGATATAAAGCTCTGAAAGCGGCGTTCCACCCATACTGTTTACGAATGCGAGGATCCGGTCCCCTCTTTGAAACGGAGTGTCCGTTATCTCCTCTTCAACCCATGCCCCGGCGCCTGCGTCCCACGAACGCTGTGTCCTGGTGTAGGCAGGGTCCTCGATAATAGACAGGGCAAGTATCCGGGTAATTTCCCCGGCTGTTTTCAAACTCGTCCGTTTCCTGCCCGGCTCCCCGTGAATGCCGATGCCGATTTCGATTTCATCCGGCCCGAGATCGAAAGTCGGCTCTCCGCGTGCGGGAATGGTGCACGAGCTGAACGCTACGCCCATACTGCGGCCATTTTTACTTACCCGCAGGCCGAGTTCGGTGAGAGATTTCAAATTATACCCTTTTTCAGATGCCCCTCCGCAGATCTTTTCGGTGAGCACTGTCGTGCCGACTCCGCGCCTCCCCTGTGTGTAAATGCTGTCCCTGACTGCAACATCGTCGTCGATGAGGACGGTCGAAACAGGTATGCCCTCTGCATGGGCGAGCTCGACGGCCATTTCGAAGTTCATGACATCGCCGCTGTAGTTCTTGACGATGAAAAGAACGCCCTCGCCGCTATTGACCTTCCTTGCTGCTTCAAGCATCTGATCAGGTGTCGGGGATGTGAAAATCTCGCCCGGGCAGGCGGCGTGAAGCATTCCTTTACCGACAAAACCGGTATGCATGGGCTCATGCCCGCTTCCGCCGCCGGACACAAGTGCTGTACATCTTTTTACCGGTGCTTCCGCGCGGTAGATGAAGCGCGGTCCTGTATGGAGTTTGACGATGTCCGAATGGGCCGCTGCCATGCCTGCCAGGCTGTCTGATATAACGGTTTCGGGTCTGTTAATGAGCTTTTTCATTTCTGCTCCCCGTGAAATGTTATCCAGTCGCTTTGCGTCAGGTTAATGCCGTCGGCGCATGCATGAGCTTCGGACGCAAAGAGTCCAAATAACTCCCGTTTATGTATCGCAGAGAACATGTCTCTGCAAAAGCAGAGTACCCCTTCACGTTAATGAAAGTCAAGACAAATCCGGACGTTCAGTGTATGAGATGCATTGCAAAAAAAACAGTTGAATTTTCGACGTAAAAAATACAATGTTTATAGTAAGAACGTATACTGAGAACGCCTGGAAATACCCCGGTGGCAGGTATGAATAGGGTGAGGTTTATTTTCAGCATTGTAATCGCCTTCGCTGTAATATTTTGCGTTGCCGTACTCATATACGGGCTTATCGAGGCGCAGTTTTCAATCGGATACTCCATGCGTCGGTACGAGATCATATTGCCGTTTTCTTTCCTCGGGTTTTTGATCCTCCTCTTTGTGCTTTTTCAGCTTTTTTCAGGATCGCCTGGAAATCGTGCCTTCAGTGCGCTCAGAATAGGAGCGCTGATCGGCCTTTTATGGTTTTTACCGCAGAGCCATCTCATCATCCAGAGGCTGTCGGGGTTCGTGAACAGCGGACTTCTGGTCTTTATCGTCTATAACGTGATGGAGGTGGCGTTCGGGAGGTTTCTCCTGATGCTTATGCACGGTCAGAACGGCAATCCTCGCTCAGACCGAAAGCGTCTTGAATAGAATTATGGGGACATAATCCGCTCTTTCAGCACTGACTGTTTTCCCATCTGCCTGCGATTGTACATCCGCACTCTGGGCATTTCCCTTTTTCAATCCGGTATCTAAGTACAGTATAGTTTTCCCTCTCGATGAGAAGACTACCGCATTCGGGGCAGAACGTGTTCTGAGCTGCATGTCCGGGAACGTTGCCGATGTAGACGTAACGAAGCCCGTTGTGTGTCCCGATAGCCCGCGCGGTTTCGAGAGATTGAACCGGCGTGCAGGGAAGATGATTCAGCATGTGCCGGGGCACGAAGCGGGTTACGTGCCAGGGTACGTCTCTTCCGAGCACATCCACGATCCACTCCGACAGTTCGCTGAGCTGGTTTTCATCATCATTGAAGCCCGGAGTGACATTGGTCACGATTTCGATATGCATGCCCCACCTGAACTTCGCACGTTCGATATTTTCCAGTATTCCGCTGAACCCGGTGATGTGCGCAGTCTGTTTATAGCAGTTTGAACTAAAGCACTTGAGGTCCGTCCTGAATGCATTCAGAAAGGGGCCGATTGCATCGAGAGCCTCTTCGGACATGTAGCCGTTCGTCACGTAGTTCGTCATCAGACCGGCCTCTTTTGCGAGGCGCGCGCAGTCGAGGGTGTACTCGAGCCACACGGTCGGCTCGTTATAGGTGAATGAAAGGCCCAGACACCCGTTACGTCCGGCAGTTGCAACTGCACCTTCGGGAGACAGGTAGGATGTGTTCGGCGGCTGAATTTTTTCGTCAAATACAGATATACGGGCATACGCGATTTCCCAGTTCTGGCAGCCGGGACAGAAAAAGTTGCATCCGAGTGTGCCGAGCGAAAGCCATGTGCTCCCCGGAAAAAAGTGAAAAAGAGGTTTTATCTCGGCAGGCGCGATTGAACTGCTTGAAACCCTGCCGTATGCGAGCGTGTACAGGATTCCGCCCTTATTGTAACGGGTATGGCAGTACCCGTATTCTCCATCCGGGATACGGCACTGGCGCCTGCATACGCGGCACAGTACGGAATTCTTTTCTAGGTGCTCGTAGAAAAGCGCTTCTTTCGGTTTGAAATATCCATCCATTCTTTGTTTCGCGCTGAAGCGTTAAAATAAAATACAGCCTCATTCCAATCTTTATTTCACTTCGAACAGGCTTCTCTGTCAAGGATATTGACGGGTACAGGGGGCGGAATGGAACTCGATTTCGGCATTGGAAATATAGTTGTGCTGTGATTGGTGGCTGAGCGTAAAAAGCGCCTCAGCGAGGCGGACAGCACGCGATTTATAGCATTGTTAACCGAACTCCCGATAATAATTGAACAGGAACCTCCAGAAAGGATGATTAAAGAAATTTTAGCCCTGGCCAGAGAGCACAAACTTTCAAGCTACGATGCCTCATACTTATATCTCGCAATGAGGAAAGGGCTTCCCATTGCTACTATAGATAATAATTTACTAGCCGCAGCTAAACGAAGCCATGTTCCGGTTGTAAAGAGTAATTTATAGGCAAGTTAACTTTCAAACTTAAAAGGTGCAAACCAATAAATGCCTGTGGTGCACCTGCCTAATGGTTTTTACCTGTAGAATGTCATAGTAGGTAACGTGACATAATAAGTCAGTAGAGCATAAAATTCTGGTACAAAAAACCAGGATCTTAATGGATAAAACCTTAATGGATAAAACCATAATTCAAATGGTTGGCGGTTAGAACGTTAATTCAGTGAATATTACCAGGTTACCCTCAGTTTTGAGCCTCTTAAATAGTGGAAAAAAGAGGGCATGATTATACTGCCCCCCCTTAAAAAAGCAGTTGAATTTGATGGAAGTGGCGTCCGGGAGATTTTTTCTGATGCTCCTTCACAACCCCATCGGCATGTCTCGTTCAGACCGAAAGTATCTCGAATATCATCAGTAAATGGGCATATAAGACCGGTCTTTTACTATTCTCTCTCGCGGGAAATCCTGTTATATGATATATTTATGGAAGAAGAGCTGCTGATTGCGGGCGAACCTCTCATCTGAAAAGGAGCTTTACGCTGATAAGGATCGGTACATCGGGTTGGACCTACAGGCACTGGCGGGGCAGTTTCTACCCGGAGGGCCTTGCTCAGAAAAACTGGCTCGAATACTATGCCGGGAGGTTCAGCACCGTCGAATTGAACGCGTCTTTTTACCGTATACCCAAAAGCAGTGTCGCTGAAGGCTGGAACAGGAGAACACCCGAAAGGTTCAGGTTTGCGGTTAAGGTGTCACGACTGATCACCCATGTGCACAGGCTCAAGAACTGCGAGGACAGTGTGGAGTGGTTTTTCAGGGATATGGCCCCGCTTTTAGGAAAGACATCCGTGTATCTCCTCCAGCTTCCCCCAACGTTGGTCCCGAACGAGGATCTGCTGCGAAATTTTGCGAAGCTTCTGCCCGCAGGCAGATATGTCTTTGAATTCAGAAATAAAGACTGCTATACCGGGCAAATTGCCGATACTCTGCGGGAAATCGGGGCAGGTTTCTGCATACATGATTTTCCCGGTAGAGAAAGCCCCCTGTGGGTTACTTCCGATACTGTGTATATTCGGTTTCACGGGTACCGGCAACGATACGGAGGCGATTATCCGGATGAGGTGCTTGAAGAATGGGCGGAGAAAATCAGAGGATGGTCTGATGAAGGACGGGATGTGTTTGCCTATTTCAATAACGATGCTGAGGGAAACGCTGTAAAGAATGCAAACGTATTGAGGAGTATGGTGGGGAATGCGCGGTAACGCCTGTTCCGTCCATGAACAACTATTCAAATAGACACGGAGTAGAGGGTTTTTTCCTGAGCACTTTTACGCGGTTTGCATTTAGCGTCTTTGTACATTCGCGCCGAAGATGATCCGCTTTGTTAAGAGAAAGGGTGACCTTTCACGCATCCAATGTACAAAATCACAGATGGAAATGTCTCCGACTACAGTGTGGAGGTAGCGGGCAAGAGACTGTGTATCCCGAAGCGCTGTTTCCAGTATGAAATCCCGGTTATTCTTTATGTATTCAGTTATCTTTGCGGCGCATCGGAGGTCGCGTACGAACGTGGAATAACAGATGTCCTGGTAGTCACTGAACGCTTTTTCCGAAAAATCATCTGAACTATAAGCCTTTATCGCAGTCTCTGCGGCTGCCCTGCCGGAGAGAATTGCATAACGTATGCCTTCGCCGTTGAACCCGTCGACAAACCCGGCAGCATCGCCTACAAGCATGATTCTGTTTCCATATACGGGTCTTTTAAAATGTGAGACGGGAATAAAATATCCCCTGATTCGAACATTGGTATCGAGACTTTTTATCTTTAAAAAATCCATCAGATGTTTTACAGGTGTTTTAGACCGTGCCTCTGTGATACCGATTCCGGCGGATACGTATCCACTTTTGGGGAAAAGCCACGCATACCCGATTGATTCAAACCCGTAGTAAATTGTAACAAGGTCTTTAAAGCGTCTTTCGATCTCTTTATCAGGTAGTGGTATTTCTGCAGTAAGGCCGAGGTGAATTTCGTCCCGGTCGAAACCGCCATGAAGATTTTTTAAGACTATGCTGTATACTCCATCCGCGCCGATGACGATGCCGGTAGTATAGTTATGTTTGTCTGTTTTCACCATTACATGGTTTTTTTCAGCTTTGACAAAAACACATTGCTCCTCGTCATGAAGCCTTGCCCCCTCCTCAACTGCTTTGTCGGTGAGGAACGCATCAAAGTTTTTCCTGTTTACCATAAAAACAAACGGTTCTTCAAGCTGTGCTGTATATCTCACCTTTTCATACATGATGGATATCTTTCTGCATTTTCGTTCGATGAGCTGATCTGGAATCTGAAAATCAAGCACATTTGCTGCAGCGGATGCGACGCAGCCACCGCATGGTTTATCCCTTGGAATTTTTTCCTTATCTATAAGAAGAGTTTTGAGGTTATGCTGTGCGCACACTCGAGCAGAGGTGGCGCCTGCAGGTCCGGCGCCCACCACAATGACATCATAATCGCTCATAAACCGCCTCCAGTGCATTTTAGCTCAGTCTGTCTAGTATCATTTTGAAACTACTTAGAGTAACTCAGGAGGTCAAGTACAGCCTGTACATTTATAAAAACAAGTTGATATTAAATGACAATACGGATACTATACTATATTGTGTTTGATTTTTCAAAGCAGCTTCGGTAAGGAGATGATGCTGCAAACATTTTGAAGCACGTTCTAAAATTATTTTATTACAGGAGGTTTTATTATGAAAAAGTCACTGATTTTTATTCTGGCTTTCCTTTTGGTGATGCCGACATTTCTGCTTTTTGCCGGCAGTGAGGAAAAAGGAGGTGCTGAAACGGGGGTAATAAAGTACTACACCGACAACGATGAGTCGGAGCTCGACCCCCTCGCGAGTGCGATTTCAAAGGGAACAGGGCTGAAGCTCGAACCGCTCAGGCTCTCATCGGGTGAAGCGTGGGCCCGGGTTGAGGCCGAGGCTCCGAATATTGGTGCCGATATGCACTTCGGCTGGCCGCTCTCTTTTGCGCTCATGGCAAAGGACAAGGGGCTCTTGATGAAGTACAAGTCCTCTGCGTGGAAGGATATTCCCGATCAGTACAAGGACCCGGACGGCTACTGGTACGGCTGGTCCTACTGGTTTGCCTGCATTGCAGTCAACACGAAGCTTCTTAAGGAAAAAGGGTATGATATGCCGAAGTCCTGGAAGGACCTGCTCGATCCCAAGTGGAAGGGTGAAATCGTCATGCCGAACCCCGGCACGTCCGGCACGGCCTTTTTAACCGTGTCGACAATTATGCAGCTCTACGGCGAGGACGAAGGTTGGGATTACCTTGCGAAACTCAACAAGAATGTGGCGCAGTACACGAAGTCTGGTTCCGCACCCGGCCAGCTTGCCGCGCAGGGTGAATATATCATCGGTATAACCTGGGATCAGGCTGTCCAGAAGAGGAAGGATGAGGGGTATCCGGTGGAGATGGTGATTCCCGAAGAGGGGACAGGGTACGTGCTCGATATCGCGGTGATATACAAGAACACCAAAAATCCGAAAGGGGCCAAGAAGTTTATCGACTATATCGGAACCAAAGAATTCCAGGAAGTCGTTGCCCAGTACAGGTCGAAGGTGACCTACCCTGGTGTTGAAGCGCTCGTAAAGTTCAATCCGAAGCTCATCGATTACGATGCACGGTGGGCGGCTGACAACAGGGATAGAATCATGAGCATGTGGAAAGAAAAGTTTTCCCAGTAGAAAGCGGTGTACGTCCTCTTGGGACCGAGTTTCAATAAAATCCTTTTGAGAGAGGCGGGTCTTCCGCCTCTCTCGTTTTTTCATAAGCGAAACTGCACGAGCAGGTATGGGAGATTACAATGGCGAGTTCTGCACATGAACGAGGCACAGCGCTGGGAATGAAAAAAGACCCGGTATTCATCGGAATAACAGTTGTCATGACCATGCTTCTGCTGCTTTTTGTAGTATACCCGGTTTTTTCCGTGCTTGTGAAATCCTTCCGTTATAAAGGCCAGCTCTCGCTTTTGAGCTACGCAAGCTTTTTCAAGTACTCCTACTACTACAAATCGATGGTCAACACACTTATACTCGGTGCCGTTACAACGACCATTATTCTTATTATCTCTTTTTCCATATCCTATACGATCAACAAGACTGGACTGCCGCTGAAAGGGTTTCTGAGAAACATTGCAATCTTGCCCCTTATCGCACCGCCCTTTATATTTTCCCTCGCGCTGATTATAATCGCGGGGAGGCGCGGTCTGATCTATCTGTTGTTGAAGATAAGCCCGAACATCTACGGCTGGCCGGGTCTTATTACAGCACAGGTTCTCTCGTTTCTTCCCCTGGGTTTTCTGATGGTGAACAATGTCCTGCAGTCCCTCAATCCCTCGTTGGAAGACGCATCGTCAGATTTAGGGGCAAGCCAGGCAACAACCCTGTTCAAGGTTATACTGCCCCTTTCTCTGCCCGGGCTGTTCAAGGCTGCGCTCCTCGTCTTCATCATGTCGCTCGCGGATTTCGGAAACCCGATGCTCATAGGCGGCGGGCTTCCCATAATGGCGACCGATGCCTATAATCTGTGGATAGGAGAGCAAAATGTTGAAATGGCGTCTGTGTTCTGTATACTGCTAATCATTCCGTCCATTGTCGTGTACGTCATACAGAACTACATACTGAAAGAGGGGTCGTTTGTAACAGTAGGCGGCCAGATGTCCGGAACGGAGAGCAGAAAAGTCGCCTGGTTCATCAAGTATCCATTTTTTATTATTGCGCTTTTCGTATGCCTCACTATTCTTGCCTGTTTTACCGTCATTTTTCTCAGTTCTATCACAAAGCTCTTCATGATCAATAATACGCTGACCTTTAAGCACTTCGCAAGCTATGCAGGGTGGAGGGCATTGAAAACTTCGTTTACGGTTTCAACCATTGCAGCGGTTATCACTTCTTTCACATCGATAATATTCGCGTATGTACTGATACGAAAGAGGCCGAAGGCGAGGCAGCTTCTCGAGTTCATCGCGCTTTTGGGCTTTGCCGTACCCGGAACGGTAATGGGGATCGGTTATATTCTCGTTTTCAACCGGCATCCCCTGCTGCTTACGGGGACGCTTCTCATCATTATCATCAATATTTCCTTCAGGGAGTTTCCTGTCGGCCTTGAAGCGGGGGTCAGCAAGCTTCATCAAATCGATGTGTCGATGGAGGAAGCGTCCAGAGACCTCGGCGCGAGCAGCTTCAAAACCTTCATTCGTATTGCGCTGCCACTCATGAGCTCTGCGTTTGCGGCGAGCTTTCTGTATACCTTCATGGTGGGAATGATTACCATCAGCGCGGTTATTTTTCTTATTGCACCGGGAACGAATCTCGCATCACTCCTTATTTTACGGCTTGCGGAGACGGGGAATATCGGCAAGGCGTCCGCAATGGCGGTGATACTCACCATTGTTGTTGCGCTCAGCCTCATGCTTTTAAAGCTTATCTCACAAAAATCGAACGTGGAAATGCTGAAGGGGTTTTAACAATGGAAAATGACACTGTTTTAACGCTTCGTAATGTTACGAAACGCTTCGGCGAGATCGTTGCGGTCGATCACCTGGATATACCGTATATCAAGCGGGGGGAGTTCGTGACCTTCCTCGGCCCCTCTGGCTGCGGCAAGACGACACTGCTCAGAATGATAGGGGGCTTCTACTATCCGACGGAGGGCGATATCATCATGCACGGTGAGAGAATAAACGATATACCTCCTGAAAAACGAAAAACGAGCATGGTGTTTCAGAACTACGCACTCTTTCCCCATATGAGTGTTTTCGATAATATCGCCTACGGCCTGAGATTGAGAAAGTTTTCAAAGAGTGAGGTAGAGGAAAATGTTAAAAACATACTCGGTATCGTGCAGCTCGAGGGTCTCGAGAACAGGAGGCCGAACGAGCTTTCCGGAGGCCAGCAGCAGAGAGTGGCGCTTGCGCGCAGCATCGTGCTCAGACCGGAGCTTATTCTGCTCGATGAACCGCTTTCGAACCTCGATGCGAGCCTCAGGGTTATGATGAGGGAGGAGATTCGAAAAATTCAGCAGTCTCTCAACCTGACCACAATATTCGTTACCCATGATCAGGAAGAGGCGATGAGCATGTCGGATAGAATCGTGGTGATGAATAAGGGCCGCATCGAGCAGATCGGAACACCAACGGAAATCTACGAGAGGCCGGAGACACTCTTCGTGGCCGGGTTCATCGGCTATATCAACATGATACAGGGCAGGGTGCGTACAGCAGACGGCAGACACTGCAGTATCGACACCGAGGTGGGAGAGCTCGTTACGGTCGCCGAGAGTGCAGTCGCATTAAAAGCAGGTGACCGGGTGACTGCAATCATAAGGCCTGAATCCGCGGCCATTGAAAAAAAACCCAAGGCGGTCTCACACAATACGATCGCAGGAGTGGTGCAAAATGTCACCTATATCGGATCGATTGCGAGGTATAGATGCTCTGCACAGGGGTATGAAGAGCCGTTCATCGTCGATGTATCCGACCCACTGGGCAGAGGCATGTATGAAAAGAGCGAGAGCGTGACCATTATTGTACCAGAGAAGTTTCACTGTATCAGGGGACAATCCTGACATATGAAGTTCGTGTGACCGTCTGGTAATGGAGCGTGCGGGTCGGTGGAGTCTTGCGCCCCGGCATGCTTCTTTAAACAGATGCGCTCCATTCAGCCGGCCGCAGGGAGGCTGAACCTGGCGATTCTTCTTATGTCCTCACAATTGCTGTCTGCCGGACAGTGTGTCCCCACAATAAATGGGTGTTTTCAAACGATTCAGCAGAGAGTATTTTAGTGTTGGAATTGATCATGCGAATAATCTTCAGGTGATTGGAAATGAATCCTTCTGAACCTGAGTACGGGCCGGTAGAGCTTCCCATCGATGGGACACTTGACCTTCACGCCTTTCAGCCGAAGGATGTGAAGGAGCTGGTTACGGATTACCTCGCCCTGTGCATGGGAAAGGGGATACTGCAGGTGAGGATTGTTCACGGAAAGGGGAAGGGAATACTGAGGGCGACAGTGCATTCCATTTTGAAAAAGATCGACCTGGTCGAATCCTTCAGTCTTGCAGGTGAAGGCGCCGGTGGATGGGGCGCGACAATCGTTCACTTGAAGAGTAAAGAGAATTCACTTTCGTGAGGAAAAACAGAAAAAGGTCTACTGAAAAAAGAGGATAACACACGAGTACGTATCGCGGAAAACGTACCACTCATCGAGGGACTGTCATGAATAAATTGCAGTATCTGCCGATGCAGGAAAAGGCTTTGTCCCCTCGCATCAAGAAACTGAAAGACCGGGTGCTGGACACACACCGGCTTATATAACTCGATAGAAGCCTGTACTATTTGAAGAGCTACATAGAAACAGAGGGGGGACCCGTTATTCTGAGGCGCGCAAAGGCGCTTGAAACAATACTTGAAAACATACCCATTGCAGTGGGTGAGGATGAGCTCGTCATCGGTGGGAGAACGGTTTTATCGAGGATGGGTGTGCCTGCTGTTGAGGGCGCTGTAGACTGGCTTGAAAAAGAGCTCGATACGATCGGCACACGTGAGCAGGAACCCTTCGAGATTACGGCAGAAGACAAACAGGTGCTGAGAGAAGAAGTCCTTCCCTTTTTCAGGGGAAAGACATTGAAGGATTATCTGTGTGGTGCTCTTTCGACCGATGTCATGGAGCCGGTTGAAGAGGGTATTTACACCCTCAACCAGACGACACACTCCCAGGGTCACATACTCCCTGATACGAAGAAGTGGCTTTCAAAGGGCATCGGCGGCGGTCTTGTGGTGGACGGTAGAATCATCAACGGAAAAAACGACCTTACCGGCGAGATATGGGCGCTTCCCGTTATGAATATGGGAAGGCCAGAAATACTTCTCAACAGCGCCTCGGGGCAAGGGATTGTGAAAAATTACAGGGAGTTTTTGAAGAAGACCGGCAGGCCCGAAAACCCTCAGCCTAAAAATAAAAGCCCGAAAGATGCGCTCGATGCTGCCGGAAGGGGTGATGAAGCTGCAGATGCCGTCCTGAAGAATGCAGTTGATTGCATGGCCGATGCTGTTCTGGCGATTCTTTATATTATCGATCCGCATATCGTGCTCTTCGGCGGCGGTCTCACCGCAGGAAATTCCAGTATTGTCGAGCTCATACGGGAACGGGTGAAAAGTGGGCTCTTTTTTAAAAGCCATGCAAATACACCAATAGAGAGGGCTCTTCTATGGGACGATGCAGTTCTGTACGGCGCGCTTTCTCTGTTTGGGGAATACCGGGTCTATCCTCTATTGGGTATTACTTCCACTGCACGACACTCGTACTCAACGAAATATTGAAATGCCGCGATATACCGTTAAAGACATTCAATCCGTATACCTCTCCCTCATAGTTTGTATTCTCTACTCCGGACCAATGTGTCAAATAAATCGGCACTTGATGCCAAAAAAAACCCACTCTTTCTTCCAAATGTGCTATGATTTGAGATAACAACCGGGGAACGAAATCATGGAAAAGACAAGCACAGAAAAATTCGATACCTACCTCGATTCTAAGTCAGACGACATAGAAAATATCATACATGAGCTCTGGATCTCTAAAGATGATTCTATATGGAGCTCTCAGCCGTACTTCTACATTCGGCTCGGTGAAATTGCAGACAAACTCGGGCAGTCGATGTTCGCGCATGATATTCTCAAGGAGGGGCTAGAATATTTTCCGGAAAATCTTCGACTGACGCAGTTGTACGCGCTTTCGCTCATAAAGTGTGGGTTTTTGAACAGTGCCCGGCAGATGCTCACCGACCTGGTGAAAAAAGGTCATTTTGATGAAGAAACGCTCGGTATCCTGGGCCGGGTGTACAAGGATATGTGGGTGATTTCAGGAGGGGCGCAGGGAGACACCTCGTACCTGGAGAAATCAAAAAATTTCTATCTACAGGCGTTCAAGAAGAGCAGAGGCTACTATTCGGGAATAAATGCTGCGAGTATGAGCCTTATGCTCGGTGAAAGAGAAAATGCCGGTAGACTCGCAAAGATGGTGCTGAAAATATGCCTGGATCGAATGCGTGCGGGTGAAAAACGTGACTACTGGATACTCGCAACAATGGGAGAGGGACTTCTGCTTCTTGGAGATGCAGAGAAGGCCCTGCAGTACTTAAAATTCGCACAGCGTGCCAGCGGGAAGAATTATTCATACCTGGCGAGCACGCGCAAGCAAATGGGCCTGCTTAAGAATTATATCGACATTGAAGAAGAAATATTTGCCCTTTTAAAGGTGCCGCCTGTTGTCGCCTTTACAGGTCATATGATCGATCAACCCGGAAGAAGACCTTCCCGTTTTCCGCCGGACATCGAGGAGGATGTGAAAAATGCGGTTTGTGATGTGCTTGAACGTGTCAATCCCGGAATAGGCTACTCATCTGCGGCCTGCGGTTCGGACACACTCTTTCTCGAGTGCATGCAGGCGCGAAAGGCGGAAACAAATATTGTCCTTCCCTTCGTGTTGGAGGATTTTATACGTGCGAGTGTTGAGTTTGCCGGCAGAGTATGGGTTGAACGAGTACAGCGAGCCCTGAAGCGAAGTACACAGGTCCTCATGGCAACGGAGGGAAAGTATTCTGGTGACGACCTCCTGTTCGATTACGCGAATAGAATCATTATGGGGAAAACACTTTTAAGAAGCGAACTTCTGGCAACAGACCCCGTGCTCATTGCTGTGTGGGACGGCAAGAGGAGTAGAAAGACTGGAGGAACGTACGATTTTATTACAACATGGGAAGATAATAAATATCCCATCGAGATCATCGATATTAACAGGATTTGTAAAAATCGTTCAAAACAGCGCGCTGAAAGAAAGACCCACCGCGGTGTTTTACTGGGTAACGATATAGAGGACACCGGAATACCGGACAGCGGTTTAGCCAGTGTGTCGGATAGTGGTTCGTTCCAGAACGGATTACTTGAGAAAGATTTTTCCGACGACAGACGTAAGTCGGATGGAGGGAAAGCGGGTCAAATGAATATCGAAGGGTCCGCATCGGATACACTGCATTCCCTTGCTCCGCCAGTTAAACTGACTGACACTGTCAAGGATGTGAACCGTTCGGTGAAGGCCATGTTGTTTGCGGACCTTGCCGGGTTCAGTGCATTGAAAGAAGAGCAGATCCCCTTCTTTATAAAAAATTATCTGGGAGCCATCGCCCAGAGCCTGAAAAGTACGCAGTATAAGCCTATCTTTAAAAATATCTGGGGGGATGCTCTGTACTTCGTATACAACGATCTTATTTCTGCAGCAGAGTATGCGCTCGAGCTCCGCGATTTATTGAAAAAAAAGGACTGGAAGAGCATGTACCTCTCTGAAGATCTGAGTATACGGATAGGATTGCATGTTGGTCCAGTTTTTGGGGCAAAAGAGCCGATATTAAAAAAGGTGAACTATTTCGGCCGCCATGTAAATAGAGCAGCGCGTATAGAGCCGATAACGAACCCGGGAAACGTGTATGCAAGCGAGCAGTTTGCGTCACTGCTTGTATCACACCGTCAAAACCGGCTGGAGTGCATTTACGTCGGTGTTATTGTTTTACCGAAAAAGTTCGGTACCTATCCCATATATCTCATCAAGCGGAGGAACGAAATCGGATAGGCCGGATACATCGGTAAAGGGGAGATGTGACTATGTTAGGGAGAAATAAGAAGGCGACAAGAAAAGGCCGGGCTTCTGCTAAAAAGAAGCAGAATTTGAAATCTGCCTCAGGGGCATCCGTGAAAAAAGCCGTAAAGTCGACAAGAAAAACCTCGACCGCTTTTTCAAAAAAATCCGCCCCAAAGGGTGCAAAAACTGCGGTAAAGAAACGGCCTGCGGCAACAGTAAAAACCCCGAAATCAAAAGCCCGGCCAAAGATAAAAGCCTCGGCTGGACCTTCGGGAAGAAAGGCGTCCCCTGTTGCTGTGCCGAAATCACAGGCGAAGAAAACCGCAGCGAAGAAGGACGGATCGACTGCTTCGAAAAGTCTTTCAACCAGGGCTTCTGCAAAAAAGGGCACCAGGACAAAAAACAGGACATCCGCGGCAACAAAAGCAGCAACAATAAAGACCTCAGGTAAAAAGGTGCAAAAAAAGATCTCCGCAAAAAAATCACCATCGAAAAAGCCCCGGGAATCGTCTCTAAAGGTATCTACAAAAATTTCTGCACCAAAAAGGCCCGCCAGGAAGACATCACTCATAAAAAGGAAACGAACGGGACATGCACCGCCGATCAAGCCGCCTTTTGAGGCCTATAATGGGATACGCTCATATCTTTTTACGAGCTACGCACATGAGGATATGAAAGCGGTTTTCAGTATCATAAAAAAACTTTACAAGAAGCGCTACCGCATATGGTACGATGAGGGGATAGAGCCTGGAAATGAATGGCCTGAGATCGTCGGGAAAGCGATTGTCAACTGCACCCAGTTTCTCGTTCTTATGAGCCCCCATGCGGCGGTGTCGCGGAACGTGAGAAATGAGATTAATCTTGCCTTTACCGAAAACAAGAACATACTGGTCGTGTTTATTAAAGAAACCAGTTTGACCGAGGGCATGAAACTGCAGATAGGTACCATGCAGTTTATAAATAAGTATGAGCTTTCAGAGAGGGAATTCCTCGAAAAGCTTGATAAAGTAATCGATTCGCGCATGAAGAATTGAGTCAACAAATCATTGTACTTTTATGTGAAAGTGTAATAAAATATCCTTTACCGAAAATGGTGAAAGGAGGAAAAAACCGTTGAAACCGCTTAAAATTCTGTTTGTAACAGCTATTATGTTTTTGTCTATAATTTTTGTCTTTTCGGGGTGTGCAACGAAGTCTGAAAGCGTCAAGGAGGAGCCTGCAGTGGAGCAGCAGGCGCAGGCAGAGGTTGAACCTCAGGCCCAGCCACAGGAACCTGAGAAAAAAGAGCCTGAAAAGGCTGAAGCGCAGGCTGAGCCGCAGGTGACAGTTGTTGAGGTGGACAGCGACGGCGACGGCATTCCGGATGACATAGACAGGTGTCCGGATACGGCACCGGGAGCCATTGTCGACGCTCATGGATGTGCGGTCGAGGAGGGCGAGAAATTCAAAATAGAGTATACTCTCGAATTTGATATCGACAGTGCTCATATAAAGCCTGAGTATCTCAAAGAACGTGATGAGGCAATGAAGTTTATGAAGGCTCACCCCACGGCCAGGCTGACTCAGGTAATCGTTGAGGGATATGCAGATCGAGTGGGCACGGAAGCGCACAACTACAAACTCTCCCGTGAGCGGGCGGAAAATGTAAGACAATCCCTGATGTCTGAGCTCGGTATCGATCCGGAGATAATCGGCATCCGGGCATTCGGTGAACTGTACCCTGTTACAACAAATGAAACAAAGGCAGGACGGCGAAAGAACAGACGGGTTATCGTAATCTTTGAAGGGGTTATGTGACGTTTCATGTTCAACCGATCTGCGGTCAGTTGAATGAGGCTCTCATTGTGTTGATTGCACTCGAAGAATTCGGGACCTGCGGTACGTTTCGTGTGGGTGCGTATGCCGCCTGGGTGTATGTGCTGACTGGGTGTACGCATCACGTCAGTTTGGTCCTTTTTTTTCCCTGTACAGGTCTGGGAAATGAAGCTTCACCTGTTCGGCAAGCTCCTTCTCTGAGATTGCGGTAAGCCGTCCCTCTTTTTCATACTGATCCATCACCCAGCGCTGGATCCGTGCGACCTTTGTCAGGGTAAGACGTTCCTCCCCCTTCAAACCGAGAAAATTGTTTACCCAGAGCGCAATCCCATCTGTGCCCGATTTATCGGTGATGGCCACCTTTGGCGGACTGTTCAGCAGCGCAGCTGTATCAAAGATACTGTAAATTTCCTCGTTTTTACGAAGTCCCTTCGCATGAATACCCGCCCTTGTCGTGTTGAAATCACGCCCGACAAACGGGTAGTTTGCGGGTATAGCGGCATCTATCGAAGTCTGATAGTAGTCGGCAAGCTGTGTTATGACCGGTAGTTGTATGCCGTTTGGCCTGCCCTTGATGGACACGTACTCGACGAGCGCTCCTTCAAGTGGTGGGTTGCCTGTACGCTCACCGAGGCCGAAGAGGGTCGTGTTCACCGCGTCGGCCCCGTATACCCAGGCTGCCAGGGCGTTGCTGTGCACCTTGTGAAAGTCGTTATGCCCATGCCACTCAAGATACTCGCCCGGTATGCCGCATTCGTTGATCATCCGCCAGATGAGCTTCGGTATGGACCGGGGCTCCGGTATGCCCGGCAGGGACAACCCGAATCCCATAGTATCGCAGAGGCGGATCTTTATTTTGAGAGAATCAGGCACCTGTTCGGTAAGCCGCTCGAGCCGTTGAACGAAGGGAACGACGAACCCCTTGATATCCGCGCGGGTGATATCCTCCAGGTGACAGCGCGGCCTGATGCCCGCTTCAAGCGCTGCTTCCACCGCCTGGATATACTGGTCTGCAGCCTGTATGCGGGTCTTTTTCTGTTTGTAGAATATGTGGTAATCGGAGCACGAGGTGAGCATGCCGGTCTCCCGCAGCCCCATCTCCCTCACCGGTCTAAGCTCGCCTTTCTGGGCACTGATCCATCCCGTTATTTCGGGGTATTTGAGGCCGAGTTCCCTGCAGGCATCGACCTTCATCCTATCCTGCCTTGTGTACAGGAAAAACTCAGACTGGCGGATAACACCCTGCGGGCCTCCGGCCTTCGAGAGCATCTCGAATATTTTTTTTGTCTGCTCGACGGAGTATGGAGGGCGTGACTGCTGGCCGTCCCTGAACGTAGTGTCGGTAATAAAGAGATCTCTTTTCTCGACAGACGGTGTGTCGAACTCAATTTCCCTGCCGTCGATTGTGTCTTTGATCTTATCTTCAAACAGTATGCGCGGCGGAAGTGAATAGGGAAAGGTGCTCTTCAGAAGGTTGGGACTTTTAACGTCTTGAAGAGGGTATTCTTTCATTCTTCCTTCCTCATCGAAAACTCTTTAAACGTCACCCGCTTCAGCTTCGTTGCTGCGTGCATTATTTGAGCGTCGATTGGGTGTTCATCTGTATCAAAGGGTTTTAAGCCCGTACTGCCATTTTTTTTCATCCATCTCTTTTATAAAAGAGACAACTGCATCGACGACGACTTCCATCATCTTTTTTCCCTTTTCGGCCGTAGCCTTTGTTGGATCGCCGGTTGCCACCGTGTCTGTCAGCTCTGAGAAATCCCATTTCACATCGAGGTTTTTCGGCAGATACGGTACTCTGCCCTTCGCCTTGTCCATCTCAACAAGATCGGGAAACAGGTGAAGACACATGGAGGTTTCTCCTTCCCCTGCATGACCGAGCCCCTCCCACACCTCGAAAAATCCCTCCGGCAGTACTTTACCGGGAAGCTCCCACCATTTTTCGAGAACAGCAATCACAACATCTTTGTGATGAACCTTGAAATTTCTTCCCGCTACTTCGAGAGGAGCGATATTCCCGTCATGCCCGTTGATCATGATAATGTGTGTAATACCGTTGCTGTAGATGGAATCAAAGATGTCGGTAAGGACTGATATCAAATGTTCCGGTTTCAATGATATAAAAAAGGCCCCTTGCCGGTAGTGTTCACTCATCCCGAAAAACAGAGGGGGCACGACAAACGCTTTTTTAACCTGTTTTGCGACCGCTTTTGCAATTTCGTAGGCGACGTATGTATCGGTGGAAAGCGGCAGGTGGGAGCCGTGCGTTTCTGTGGAGCCGACGGCAACAAGTGCAACTTCGAAACCCTTTTCTTTAAACCTGCTTGAGGTTAATCCTTCAACTAGAAATTCATCCATGATGCGTCTCCTTATATACTAATGGGGCTTATAAAGTTGTAATAACAGTGCGTAACTTCTTTCTACTTTCCGCCTGATCATAATGAAGTACTTCTCTCTTCTCTATCTGTCTACGGTTAAATAAAACAACTTAATACAGCCCGGTTTTTGATCGATACACCTTTTTATGCCGCAGACAGTCGGTATGCCCTCCGCGAAACGTAAATGGGAACTCTTTTCGCTCGACTGAGTTTTTTCAGCCGATGCTGCCCCACTGAACCTTATTGCGCCGCACAGGCGGCCGTTATTTGGATGCGAATCGCCCGGATAACAATCATCATGTCTGCAGGTGCGCGCCGGGAAATGCCCTGCAAAAAAGCGCACCTGCAGTGATGAAACGGTAGAGATCACCTTCACTCCACGCCCACTTACGGAGCAGGTATCACTTTCGGCATGACTTCGTTTAAAAATACGAGCTTGCCCTTTTTAACCTGGATGATCGTGACCGATTTCTGCGGCACCCTCTTTCCCGGAGGATAATTGATCGTGCCGGTTACACCTTCAAAGCCCTTTGTTGCGGCGATAGCGTTGCGAATCGCCTTGGGATCATCGGTGCCTGCTCGCTTGATTGCATCGACGATCAGGTTGAAGGCATCGTACCCCAGTGCGGCAAAGGCGTTTTCCGGTTCATGGCCGAACATCTTCTTGTACTTTTCCGAAAAAGCTTTGGCCTTTGGCGAATCAAAGGATATATGTGTGGTAAAGTACACATTATCCGCTGCCTCGGGACCGGCAACCTCGACGAGCAGGGGCGTATCGTATCCGTCACCACCGACGATCGGTGTATTGATTCCAAGCTCACGTACCTGTTTTACGATCGTCCCGATATCATCCGGTCCTGATGAAATGAAGAGTATATCGGGCTGGGGGCTCAGTGCCTTCAACCTTGTGAGCTGAGCTCTGAAGTCGGTGTCACCCGTCTGGTAGGTGTCGCTTGAAATAATCGTGCCCCCCAGTCCTTTGAAACGCTCGGCAAAGTACTTCTGAAGCAGGAGGGTATAGTCCATGGCCTTGTCGTAGAGTATCCACGCGGTTCGTGCGCCCTGCTGGTAGGCGTATTCCGCTGCAGCCGCTGCCTGCACATTGTCACCGAACGGCTCCATGAACAAATAGTCACCGACCTCATCAGGGAGGGAAGGTGCCGTTGCACCTGAGGTAACAAAGGCTATACCGGCTTTTTGTGCTGCAGGTGCAGCCGCGAGGACCATAGTTGTGTCACTGAGGCCGGTAATTGCCACCACACCCTTTCTCACAAGGTCATCGGCGGCAACAGCTAGTGTTGCGGGATCGGATTTTCCATCGCGAACTACGAGCTCAATCTTTTTACCAAGCACACCGCCAGCATCGTTGGCCTCTTTCAAGGCAAGCTTGACTCCGTTCAGCGAGGGCGCATCCAGAGACGCCTGCGAACCCGTTAGGTTCTCGATCGCGCCGATCTTAATTGTGTTTCCACCTTTACCGGCAAAGGCAAGCTGAACGCCCAGAACCATTGCTGCAACCAGAAAAAGAATAAATAACTTACGCATTGTACACCTCCAAATATTTAAATTTTTTAATACCCTGTATTTTTATATATTCACTCTCACCTCCCTTCTTATGTACGGATTTTACCCCGGCCTAAAAATCGGCGCATAAACTCCGAGAGCTTCTCACGGCTGATTTCCCTTGTTCCGAACAGCCCCTGGGGACGAAAAATAATGATCAACATAAAAATCAGTGCGAACAGGATGTAGTGAATGCCGTAAACCGCAACCCTGCTTTCGAAGTTCCGCAGCCACTCGAGAAGGATAGTGAAACCGATGGTTGAAACGACAGACCCCGTGATGCTTCCCATTCCCCCGACAACCATCATGATGATAATGAGAAGGGTAAGCCACAGGTAGAAACTGCCCGGCGATACAACACCGATGAGATTCGCCCAGAGAGATCCGGCAATGGAGGTAAAAAAGGCGCTCACCGTAAAGGACAAGAGCCGTATTTTCGGCGCATGGACGCCCACGCTCTGCGCGGCAAGGTCATGCTCCCGTATTGCCGTCATTTTTCGACCGTAGGGTGATTTTACCAGCCGCCATACGACATATATCGTTATAAGTGCAGCTCCCGTAGTCCACCAGAGATTCGTATAGCCGGGAAGCGTGGAGATTCCCCGCCCTCCCCTGGTGACACCAATCCAGTTTTCAGCCATAACCTTCACGATGACGAGAAAACCGAGGGTGGCCACCGCTATATATACGCCACGGAGACGCAGAATGACGTATCCGACTCCCAGGGCAATAATAACCGACAGGATGCCACCTATGAGCATTGCAGGAAAAAGATGCATGTGTACAGATTGCAGCCATTCCGGTAGTCCGATGAGCCACCTGTGTTTTAGGCGGGGACTCAGGGTGAGTATGGCAGAAGTATACGCGCCTATAGACATGAAACCTATCTGGCCGAGGGAAACGATGCCGGTAAATCCGGTCAAGAGATTCAGGCTTACCGCAAGGATGATATATATCATCATCAGGTTGGCAACACGTTTTATATAGCTGTTCGCAAAGGTGTTGACGAAAAAGACGATTATACCAAGCACGGCAAGAGAGAGTATGATGAGACCAAACGGTTTTTTGCCTGTCATATCAGATTCTCCTCTCACGAGTTCGTGATCCAAGAATCCCCTGGGGTCGAACGAGCAGGATGAGGATAAGAAGGACAAAGACAAAGGCATCTCTGTACCCCGAGTAGTTCGGCGGCAAAAATCCGGCGAATAAAACCTCGGCGAACCCCAGAACATACCCTCCCAGGACCGCCCCAGCAATGCTGCCGAACCCGCCGATAACTGCGGCGACGAATGCCTTTACAACGGGAATGAAACCCATCAGGGGGTCGATTTTCCCCGCCCGTGCTCCCCAGAACAATCCTGCAACACCAGCAAATAACGAACCTATAAAAAATGCGGTAACCATGACCCGGTTCAATTTAATTCCGACGAGCCTGCTTGCAGTCAGGTCATCGGCGACTGCTCTCATTGAAATGCCCAGCTTTGTTCGCTTGATGAAAAGAGCCAGTATTAAAAGTGTGCAGAGAGTCAGAATAACGGTGACCAGATCAATTTTGCTTATCAGTGTCCCACTGAGGTTGTAGGTCGGGACCGAGAACCGCAGTATACTGAAAGGTCGGGTGTTCGGGCCAAAAACGAGTATGGCTCCGTTTTCAAGCAGCACAACAACGGCAAAAGAGGTGAGCAGTGTTGTCATGTCCGCAGCGCCTCGAAGAGGCCTGTATGCAAAGCGCTCCATTATCAATCCCATTATACCGCTTGCAACAACCCCTCCCACAATAGCGAGCCAGAAGGGGGCGCCGGCCTTCCACAGCATGAGAATACCGTATGCCCCCACCATCATTAAATCACCGTGCGCAAAATTTATCAATCGTAAAACGCTGAACACCATCGCGAGGCCGATCGTAACGAGCGCATAGATACTTCCCAGGCTCAATGCGTTGACAAACTGTTGAATGAGGTATGAGGCGTATGACATTTACCCTCCCAGGTATGCGGCCTGTACTTTTTTATGATGTTTCAGATAATCACTTGTGCCCTCGAGGGATATGTATCCGGTTTCCATTACATACCCCCTGTCTGCGATATCGAGCGCCTGTTTTGCGTTTTGTTCCACCAGCAAAATAGTTGTGCCGCTGTTTTTCAGATTGACGATCACCTCAAATATCTTTTTTACGAGAAAAGGAGCAAGCCCGAGGGAGGGTTCGTCAAGGAGGAGCAGGGGCGGTCTGTTCATGAGCGCCCTGCTGATCGCAAGCATCTGCTGTTCGCCGCCACTGAGCGTGCCGCCTATCTGGCCCAGCCTGTCCTTCAAGGCAGGAAAGAGGGAGAGCACCCAGTCGATATCTTTCAGCACACCCTTTTTATCCTTTCTTTGAACCGCTCCCATAATAAGGTTTTCCCGAACCGTGAGGTTCGAAAATATCCGTCTGCCCTCCGGGCACATTGAAATGCCGGACCTGACGATTGTATAGGGGTCCAGCGTTGTGAGATCTTTTTCGAGATAGGCAATGCTCCCGCTGCTTGGCCGTATCAATCCGGCTATGGACATTAATGTTGTCGATTTTCCAGCCCCGTTTGAGCCGATAACGGATACTATCTCTCCTTTTTTTATGTGGAAGGTTACGCCTTTCAGAGCCTGAATGTGCCCGTAATAAACTTCGAGGTCTTTAACCTGAAGCACTCTCATCCTCCCCCAGATACGCTTTTATCACCTCTTCATTCTGCTGGATCTCCTGAGGCGTGCCTTCAGCTATCTTTACACCGTAGTTGAGCACCTGAATGCGCTCGCAGAGCGGCATCACCAGGTTCATGTTATGCTCAATGAGAATAATGGCGAGGTTGAATTTCTTCTTTATGAAGAGTATCAGTTCCAGTAAATCACCGGTTTCCTTCGGATTCATGCCCGCAGCCGGCTCGTCAACGAGAAGCAGCCTGGGAGATGTTGCCAACGCCCGGGCAATCTCGAGCCTTCTCCTGTCACCGTAGGAAAGACTCTTCGCCATCTGGCCGCTGTATTTCTCAAGACCGAAAAGGTGCAACAGTTCAAATGCCCGCTCACGAAGGCTTGTCTCCTGTTTTTTGAACTGTGGAAGATTGAAGATGACACCGACGGGATTGACCCTTTCTCTCAGCTCGCCTCCGACGATGACGTTGTCGACAACCGACATGTTTTCAAAGAGGCAGATGTTCTGAAAGGTTCGGGCTATACCGGCTTCTGCTATTGAGGAAGGCTCCAGCGCTGTAAGGTCCTGGGAATCAAACCTGATTGATCCGGCTGCCGGCTTTATGAATCCGGTGACTGTGTTAAAGAGGGTTGTCTTGCCTGCGCCGTTTGGTCCGATGATGCCGAGAATTTCAGATTGCCTGAGCTGCAGGCTGTATCCGTCCAATGCCATTAGTCCTTCGAAATGAACTGACAGGCCGCTGATGTTTAACAGATCTTTTAAAGCAGCCATTGGGATGAATCCTATAAATCCCTGGATTTTATAACGATCTTTTAATTAAGACGGTTTTTTCACGCCTCTGTCTGTGCTGTTGTTCTGTTTACCGTATACCCTGTTACATTTTATCTATCAGATTTTCAACTTTTCGGATATGAAGCTTCATCGCCTGTACAGCCCGCCCTCTTTTTTTTTCTTTTATCGCCTGAAAAATTTGTTTATGCTCGATGGTTGATTCTTTTTTCCTTCCGGGTAATTCAAGGGTTTGCTCCCGTGTTGAATACAGAAGGTTTCCGATATTCTTCGTGAGCTTGAATATAATTTCATTATGAGAAGCTGCAGCGATGAACAGGTGAAAGCGGATATCCGCCTCTATCCCGGAACCTGCGCCGGGGATTTCCATCATTTTAATCGCTTCATCGATTCTCTGCAAATCCTGCTCTGTCGCCCGCCCTATTGCCAGTTCGACTGCTTTGCTTTCGAGAACCTCACGCACCTCTAGGATATCCATAAACAGCTGTTCGTCTGATTTTGAAGATACAATACTGGTAATCAGATCATTGGAGCTGAACCTTCTGACATAACACCCCCCGCCCTTGCGGCGCTCGATAACACCCGTTGACTCGAGGGCGGAGAGAGCTTCTCTCAACGCAGGCCTGCTTACCCCCAGCTCTTTCGCCATCTCTCGTTCGGGGAGGAGGCGGTCGCCTTTTTTTAATTTTCCGTCCAACAGGAGCTGGTGAATCTGAGAGATTACCTCATCCGATACCCGTGTGATCTTAATTGAATTGAACATTTCACCTGTATACCTGGTCATACGGTCTGACCAATTGTAACAAACAGCCCCATAATTGTCAAGAAGAAATTATTCGCATGTGCTTCGGCTGAGTAAAGGCTGAAATTTTTATTTTGTAGGGAAAAGACTTCTCATATTTTGATAGACATTGTACAATTACACTGCAGCGACGCTGTTGAAGAATAACAAGGAGAAGGCCGTAATGCAGTTCGAGCTCCCTCCATATGAGCCGCCGGATTTCAGTGATGCGCGCTTTCAAAAATTACCCGTTGTCATTTTTGTGGAGGCCCCCAAAGATGGGGTCGCGCCTGATAACTACCACGCAACGTCGATATACCCGGAGTACTTTCAGATCAAGAAGGGGGAGTGGAGGCTTCTTCGTGAATCGAGGATGGACAGCGTGGTGATTCTTGAAAATGACGGCATGCTCGTGGTGAAGGAGTTCAGACATCTCAGGACCGGCGACCGGGTTGCCTGCGGCAGGGGAGAAAACGGGGAACAGGGGATATTCGTCCACACCGATGCTTTTCATTTTCCCGGACACGTGTCTGACAAGTTTGTTTTTCGCTCCCGGCCGTCCAGGGAAACCTCTTTTTCCATCGATTACGATCAGCTATACAGTCTTTTAATGTACGAGCGTCAGGAGGGATTTATCGTATGGGTTCTGGGGCCGGCCGTGGTATTCGATCGCGATGCCAGGAATGCGTTTGTCCGGCTGATTGAAAAGGAGTATGTGCATGCGCTGTTCGCCGGCAACGCGCTTGCAACCCACGATATAGAAGGCGCCCTGTTCAGAACGGCGCTCGGGCAGGACCTGTACACGAAGCGCTTCGCCCATTTAGGGCATTACAACCACCTGGATACATTGAATATAGTGAGAAAAGCAGGGTCGATGCAGAAAAGCATCGAGGATGGAACGGTTCCTAATGGGATTATGAGGTCCGTTATCGAGCATAGAATCCCGTACGTGCTCGCCGGTTCAATTCGTGATGACGGACCGCTTCCGGAGGTGATTGGCGATGTATATGAAGCGCAGGACAGGATGCGGGAGCTTGCCCGAAAGGCGACCACGGTTATTGCCCTTGCAACTCAGCTTCATTCCATTGCTACGGGCAATATGGTTCCCTCGTACACGGTGACCGCGAATGGCGTAATACGGCCTGTTTTTTTCTATATAGTCGACATGTCTGAGTTTGCAGTGAGTAAGCTTGCAAACCGGGGGTCCCTCACGGCCCGATCGATTATTACAAACGTACAGGATTTTATTGTTACGGTCGAACGCGGACTGAAAATATAGTGTACATCACCATAAACTTTCTAGCCGCCTGACGAGGACCTCCTTCAGAGTCGGTCTCCCGTGATCGTGGTACTCGTAGCGTACGCGCCTGGCGGGCTTGTTTATGTTAAGAATTCTCGTGAGATGGATCGGGGTGGCGAAGAGTACCAGATCACAGCGGGCATTGTTGATTGTAGCTTCCAGGTCATGCACCTGTTCCTCATTGTATCCCATTGCGGGAAGCACAGCATCGATGTGAGGATACTTTCGGTACACCTCTTTGATTGTTCCCGCAGCATATTCCCTGGGGTCAACGATCCGTGCGGCTTCAAAGGTTTCGGCCGCGATCCTGGCAGCGCCGTACGGCATACCACCGTGGGTGAGCGTGGGGCCGTCCTCTACGACGAGCACATCCTTGCCTTTGATCTCCTCAGGCCGGTTGACGATAACGCTCGATTCGGCCAGTATAACCTC
The DNA here is from genome assembly GCA_964525675.1 of uncultured Spirochaetota bacterium. Lineage (GTDB taxonomy): Bacteria > Spirochaetota > B62-G9 > B62-G9 > DRHN01 > CAYSRJ01. The sequence goes on along the minus strand of CAZGJW010000001.1, from coordinate 3,247 downwards.
GGCCCTTGAGTATCGTTCGATATTTCTGCGCACCTGCTCGACCTGCGCGATACCGGCGGAGTCGACTTTGTTGATAACGGCGATATCCGCCATGATCATATTGCTCTCACCGGGATAGTACAGGAGCTCATGTCCCGCCCGGTGCGGATCGAAGAGCACGATGTGTACGTCGGGAAAGTAGAAGGGGGTGTCGTTGTTACCGCCGTCCCAGATAATTACATCAGCCTCCTTCTCAGCCTCTCTCAATATCAGCTCGTAGTCGATACCCGCGTATACCACGATTCCCCTTTCAACGAGCGGCTCGTATTCCTCCCTCTCTTCTATGGTACAGCGGTGTTTCGAAAAATCCTCGTAGGTGGAAAAACGTTGAACAGCCTGTTTCTTGAGCTCGCCGTATGGCATCGGATGTCTGACGACCACGACCTTTTTTCCGAGGCTGTTTACAATTTCGCTTACCTTGCGGGTAGTCTGGGATTTTCCGCACCCTGTTCTGACGGCGCATACGGCGACGACCTTTTTATCGGACCTGAGCATCGTGTAAGTTGCACCGATGAGTATGAAATCTGCTCCCTCTGCCATAACTGCCGACGCCTTGTGCATGACCTCCACGTGTGGAACATCGCTGTACGAGAAAGCCACAAGGTCGACCCTGTTTTCATGAATGAGTTCGGTCAGCTGTTCCTCAGGATAGATAGGGATTCCTTCGGGATACATTTCACCGGCGAGCTCGGGCGGGTAGAGGCGCCCCTCTATATCGGGAATCTGTGTAGCCGTAAAGGCAATGACATGATACCGGGGATTGTTTCTGAAATAGACGTTGAAGTTGTGAAAATCACGGCCTGCGGCCCCCATTATGATGACCTTTTCAACCATAGCTCCCTCCTTTTACATGCAGCCTATTCTCATGTGTACAGCTTAAAGTGCAGTGGAAAACAAGTCAAGGAAGTAAGTTTTTATTGCAAAAGATTTTTCAATGGTCTACACTTTGGCTTTATACTTCATACCGCTTAACGGAGGCATAATATACCAAACGGAGGGAAGTGTATGTACAAGGTGAAGATTCTCTGTATTATCCTTTTACTGTTCGTTGCCGTCCAGCCGCTTATGGCCATGGACAACAGCAGCCGTCTTGAGGATCAGTTCAAGGAGTATATGAACGAGATCAGGATGAAGGTAAACAAAATCGATGATCCGGTGGAAAAAAGGGCCATGCTCAACATGACATTGCAGAAAATTATCAGGGCACTCGATACGGTTTCCACTCTGGAGAGTCTTTCGGAAAAAGACCAAAAAGCCATTGCTGTTATCAGAAGCGGCTTTCAGGACAAGTACAACGAACTGAACGGCCTGAACGGTTTTGAAAAGGTGGCGGATACCGACCTCAACAGCTTTGCTGACTATATGCTGCAGGACCTCGAGCAGGCAAGGCGGATGGTTTCCATGAGCATTGCAGCATTTATCATAATAATTCTGCTTATAATCTTAATCCTGTAATCAGAAATCAGATGAAACTGTGACAGTTGAGAAAAAAAGATTCCTCTTTTCATGCACCCGATCAAAGCTGTTCGTCTTTGCAGCGCCGACTGCCGCTGTTATTCTTTTCTCATTCCTGTTTCTTTTTTCATGCGAGACGCAGTCTGCCCTTAAAGCCGGTACGCCTTCAACTCAGGGCAGGACTCGCTACTCAATCATCTACGTTATAAACGGTGAGGGGTCGAATCTCTACCACGATGAGGAGGGAAGGCCTCTGTTTGCTGATGTCCAGATGCTGAAGCAGGCGAAGGAAATAGCCCGCGAAGCTTCGGAAACGGAGGTTTTCATCTTCTACCTGAAACCTGTGAGGCTTCATCAGCCACGCGGAAAGTTATACTACTACAGAAACCGACTTTCGAAAAAGTCTGTTAAACGATATACACTGCATTCGGGAATTTCAGAGGAGATTTCTTCCTGGCTCGAATTCTATAAAAAACATTCCCTCCGGTTTCAAGAGCCGGGAGTAAATTCTCGGTGGAGGTCCTTCTTCTTCTACTTCGGGCATGAGCTTCAGGAAGGCAAAAGCCCCGTTTCTCAAGGCCCCGCATACTTATTTACTGCAGATAACCTCGCCCATGTATTGCGCGGTCTAAATGCAGATTTCGGGGGGGATGGATATGGATTCGATCTGGTCATCGTCTCAGCATGCAACAGCGGTACCCCCGGTATTATTGGCCGGATAATACCCTGCGCCCGATATATCATCGCCTCACCAGAGCCCCTGCACCTCTCCCATATCAGCACTGAGCCGTTCAAGAATGTGGGGGAAATAGAAAAAAAGGGAACGTTTCAGTTCGTAATGGGGGCAGCCCGGTACGCATTTGAAAGGCTCACACACATGACGAATACCGCAGTAACGGTGGCGGTGTATGATTCAGCAAGGGTCATCCCCTATATTGCAACTGTTGAAGCGCTCTGCATGCCGGGAAAGCGGGGAAATCCCGGGGGAATGTCTTCTGAAAAAATCGACAGGAGCGCCTGTGGGCCCGGGGAGGAGGGAAAAAACAGTACCGTTGCTGAAAAAAAAACAAGCGGTATCCCGGAGTATTACGACTGTGCTGAAAACCCTGAGTTCAGAGAAGATGTCATGGACAAGGGCGTTACTGTTTTTTACAGACCGCCTCTTTTTGGACGGGGAAAAGGAAAAACAGAACACTCAGGTTGGGAATGTATTAGATTCACTGATGCCTCAAATTGAACCGACTGAATAGCCTGCCTAATTGAAGGGGAAAAAGCTGAAGCCGGGTTTGGAACCGGGAACGCATTTATGTAGAACGCTTGCCTGATAACGATTCTACAGTAATCTTAATTATCATTACATTTTTAAGACTACTTTCATCATAGCTCCATCCGTCCTGCCCGGATTGCTGTTTCATTATTACATCCAAAGCGTTTATCACCGATGATGTATCAGTTACCAATTCCGCATTTCCATATCCGATTATACTTGTGTAGAGAGTGTCCCATCTGCACGCTGTATCCGCCTGGATAATGTGTACATCGTGTTCAATTTCAAAACAGACTGTGCTGTTCTTTTTGATCAGCTCTATTTTTCTTCCTGCTTTTGCACAATGGATGTAGAGGGTATTGTCTTTGTAGCCGTAATTTACCGGTATGATATAGGGCGTTTTTCCGTCTGTAAAGGCGATACGACAGATTTTTTCCATGGACAGTATTTCCAGGATTTCATTTCGATCTGTTATTGTTTTTTCTT